>NZ_CP101283.1:1240000-1550000 GCF_024298925.1 Phenylobacterium sp. LH3H17
CGGAACTTGTCGATCTTGCCGGGACGCAGGGACCAGAGGTCCTCGCCCATGGCGCTCACCTGGCCGGCGTCGGGCTTCAGCAGGCCGGAGAGGGCGGCGACCAGGGTCGACTTGCCCGAGCCCGAGGGGCCCATGACCATGGTCATCTCGCCGTGGCGGGCCTCGAAGTCGACCGACTTGAGCACCTCGATATGGGACCGGCCGGTCTTGAAGCGCTTGACCAGGCCGGTCCCCTGGATGGCGACGGAGTGGGGGGCGTTCATCGCAGCAGGTCCGCGGGTTGGCTCTTTTTCAGGATGCCCAGGGCCATCAGACCGGAGGCGAGCGAGATGGTCATCAACAGGACGCCGACGCCGATCACCCAGGGCAGGGGGAAGCCCATGGGCAGGCCGCCGTTCTTGGCCAGCAGCGCGACCAGGAAGGTGAAGAGCCCGGTGGCGGCCAGGCCGACGCAGCCGACCCAGAACGACAGCTCCAGCACGATCAGCCGCAGCGAGCCCATGGAGACGCCCAGCGCCCGCAGGGACGCGAATTCCTTGATATTGGCCAGGATCGCCCCGCGCAGGGTCTGGGAGGTGATGCCGACGCCGATCAGGAAGCCCAGGAAGACCGAGAAGCCAAGGAAGATGCCGATGATCTGCTCCTTCATCAGCGCGCCCTCGTTGGCCTGAGCGAGTTCGGCGCGGGTCCAGGCGCGATAGGCGCCCTTGGAGTCGGCGTTGAGCTGGTCGCGGACAAGTTCGGCCTGGGCGGGGTTCTTGATGCGGACCATCAGCGGGCCAGTCTTCTCGCCCTTCTCCATCATGCCGAGGCGCCGCAGGGTGTCGCGGGAGACCACCACCGAGGCCTGGTTGATGTCGGGATAGCCATCGAGCAGGGCGCGGACATGCACCGTCTTGCCGTTCAGCGAGGCGGAGTCGCCCAGCTTCACGCCCAGGCGGCCGAGCGCCGAACGGTCTATGGCGATGGCGTTGGGCTCCATCAGGGCGACCCGCACGCTTTCGGGATAGTCGACCGGCAGGGTGAGCGCGCCCACCTCGGTGTCGACCATGTTCACCTGCACGAAGGTGGTGATCTGCTTCTGCTGGCCGGAGGGCTGGTTGATCCAGCGGCCGCCGCCGCCGTCGAAGCTGGCGACCTCCGCCACCTGGGGGTTGAGGTAGAGCTGGGGACCGATACGGCGTGGCAGGCTGGAGGGTCCCGAATTGATGAGGCTCTCGGACTTGGCCGGCATGATCATCAGGTCGGCGCGCGAGCGGTCGATGGTGGCCGTCGCGGCCTGCACGATGCCGGTGAACATCCCCACCTGGGCCAGGATCAGCAGGCCCGAAAAGGCGAGCGCGATCACGGCGGCGAGGTAACGGCGCCATTCATATATCAAGGTGGCCAGAGCCAGCGACATGGGTCCCTCCCAGTGGCCTGAGGGTGTGACGTCGCGTAGGGGTCGAACCAAGTTAAATCACGGTAAGGCGGGCGTCCGGAGGCTGGTCACATGCCGTCGCCGTTGTTACAGAGCCCGCCCAATCCCAGGCCCAATCAGGCCCCGCCTCCCCCGGGTACGATACGAATGACCCTACCTAAATTCGGTGTAATCACCGGTGGCCTGCGTGCAACCACCGGCCTGCTGGCCTGTGTCGGCCTCCTCGCCGCCACGTCGCCGGCGCTCGCCGACGAGGGCATGTGGACGTTCGACAGGTTCCCGACCGCCAAGGTCAACGCCGCCTACGGCCTGAAACTCGACCAGAAGTGGCTGAACCGGGTGCAGGCGGCCTCGGTGCGGCTGACCTCCGGCTGCTCGGCATCGCTGGTCTCGAAGTCGGGCCTGGTGCTCACCAACCACCACTGCGTGGTCGCGTGCGTGCAGGACCTGTCCTCGGAGAAGACCGACCATGTGAAGGATGGCTTCGCCGCGGTGAACCAGGCCGAGGAGCGAAAGTGCCCCGGCATGCAGGCCGAGATCCTGACCACGATCACCGACCTCACCAAGGACGTCCAGGCCGCGACCGCCGGCAAGACCGGCCAGGACTTCGTCAGGGCCCGCGACGCGGCCATGGCGGACGCCGAGCAGGCAGGCTGCGGGTCCGACCCGCTGTTCCGCTGCCAGGTGGTCAGCCTCTATCGCGGCGGCCAGTTCAAGCTCTACAAGTTCCGCAAGTACGCCGACGTGCGCCTGGTCTTCGCGCCCGAGTTCGCCGCGGCCTTCTTCGGCGGCGACCCCGACAATTTCAACTTCCCCCGCTACAATCTCGATATCGGCTTCCTGCGGCTCTACCAGGACAACAGGCCGGTGGTGACGCCCCAGCACCTGACCTGGGCGACGCGCGCGCCGAAGGAAGGCGAGCCGACCTTCGTCTCCGGCAACCCCGGCTCCACCGAACGCCTGCTGACCGTGGCCCAGCTCGAAACCCTGCGAGACCTCGCCATCCCGGTTGGCCAGTTGCAGCGCTCCGAGATCCGCGGACGGCTGGCCCGCTTCTCGGAGGAGGGGGCTGAGCACAAGCGCATCGCCACCGACCCGCTGTTCGAGGTCGAGAACGCCTTCAAGGTGTTCTTCGGTCGGCAGTTCGTGCTGAACGACAGGGCCTTCATGGACGCCAAGCGCGCCCAGGAGGCCGAGTTGAAGTCCAAGGTCGCCGCCGACCCGGCCCTGGCGGCCGACATCGGCGACCCCTGGAGCGAGATCGCCAAGGCCCAGGAGGCTTATGCGAACAACTATTTGCGCCATCGCCAGATCGAGGGCGGGCCGATCTACTCCAACCTCTACGACTACGCCGAGACCCTGGTTCGCGCCGCCCAGGACCGGGGTAAGCCCACGGCCGAGCGCCTGGCCGAGTACGCCGACGTCCGCCTGCCGCTGATCGAGAAGCAGCTTCTGGATCACAAGCCGATCAATCCGGAGCTGGAGGAGCTCTATCTCGGCTTCTGGCTGTCCAAGACCCGGGAGTACCTGACCGCCGACGACGACGCGGTGACGGCCCTGCTCGGCAAGGAAAGCCCGGAGGGCCTGGCGGCCCGCGCCGTGAAGGGCTCCATGCTGGCCGATCCGGCCGTGCGCAAGGCCTTGTGGGATGGCGGACTGGCGGCGATCGAAGCCTCGGAGGACCCGATCATCCAGCTGGTCCTGCGCAACGATCCAGCCGCGCGCGCCGTGCGCAGGGTCTGGGAGACTGAGGTCGCCGCGCCCACCGACCGCGCCGCCGAGCGCATCGCCCGGGCCAGGTTCGCCGCCTATGGCGACGCGGTCTATCCCGACGCCACCTTCACCCTGCGGCTCTCCTACGGGAAGGTCGCGGGCTGGACGCGCCGCGGGGTCACCTTCCCGGCCACGACCAACTTCGCCGGCCTCTATGAGCGGGCCTCGGGGGCCGAGCCCTATGAATTGGCGCCGCGCTGGATCGAGGCCAGGGACAGGGTCAATCCGGACACGGTCTACAACTTCGTCACCACCAACGATGTCATCGGCGGCAATTCCGGCTCGCCGGTTGTGAGCGCCAAGGGCGAGGTGCTGGGCGCGGCCTTCGACGGCAACATCCACTCCCTAGGGGGCGCCTATGGCTATGACGGGGCCATCAACCGCACCGTGGTCGTGGCCACTTCGGCGGCTACCGAGGCCCTGTCCAAGGTCTACGGCCAGACCAACCTGGTGAAGGAACTGACCGGAAGATAGCCGGCCGCGGCCTCCCGCGTTCGGCGCGGGAAGCCAAGCTTGCCCTGCGGACCCGCCGCGCCATATTGGGCGGCATGTCGAACATCCGCCTTCCGCTGGGCCATCGGTTGTCGTTCGAGACCGGCGCCGACGCCATCGAAGCCGAGATCATGGCCGAGAAGGGCGCGTCCCTCGGCCGCGCCGGTCACAAGGTCGAGACCACGCTCGCCGACCTGAAGGCCTTCGACGCCAATGGCGGCGCGGGCGATCGCGCCGCCCTGGTGAAGGCCGCGGCCACGGCGGTCTGGTACTACTTCATACAGCGCGAAGCCTGCGGCATACGCGACCAGAAGCCGGCCATCGCCCACTACGGCATCCCGCGCGAGGTGTTGATGCGGCTGGGCGCGCGCTAGCGCAGTTTGCGGGCCAGGTCATGCAGGGTGGCGCGCAAGCCGACGATCTCGTCCAGCGGCAGGTGGAGCTGACAGGCCAGGGCCGCCGGCACCTCGGCGGCGCGCTCGCGCAGCGCGTCGCCCCTGCCGGTGAGTTCGATCTGCACCCGGCGTTCGTCCTCTGAATCGCGCCGACGCGTGACGAAACCGGCGGTCTCCAGGCGCTTGAGCAGCGGGGTCAGGGTGCCGGAATCGAGGTCCAGCGCCTGGCCGATCTCCTTCACCGTGCGCGGCGCGCGTTCCCAGAGCGCCATCATCACCAGGTACTGCGGATAGGTCAGGCCCAGCGGCTCCAGCAGGGGCCGATAGGCGCGGGTGACCAGGCCGCTCGCCGCGTAGAGGGCGAAGCAGAGCTGGTTGTCGAGGCGCAGGGCCTCGCCGGCCGCCCCGCGGGCGGCCGGTCCGGTTCTCGTCGCCTTGGTCGCGCTCTTGGTCATTCCGCCCGAACGGTTATCGCAACATCGACGTTGCCGCGAATGGCGTTGGAATAGGGACAGACCTGGTGGGCCGCGTCCACCAGGGCTTCGGCGGCGGCCTGATCCAGGCCTTGGGTCTCGGCGTCCAGCGCCACCGCCAGCTTGAAGCCGCCCTCGGCGCGGGGGTGCAGTTCCACGTGCGCGGTGACCGCCGCGCCCGTCAGCGGGATCTTCTTCTGGCCGGCGATGAAGCGCACCGCGTTCTCGAAACAGGCCGCGTAGCCGGCCGCGAACAACTGCTCCGGATTGGTCGCGCCGCCACGGCCGCCCATTTCCTTCGGCAGGGCGAGATCGACGCTGAGCACGCCGTCCGGGGTTTCGACATGACCGGCGCGGCCGCCGACGGCGCGGGCTTGGGTGGCGTAAAGGGCTGACATTTGATAGTCTCCAATTAAATTGTACACAATCAAATAAACCGATCCAGCCAAACGTCAAGGGCGCGGCGCGACGTGCGCTTGCTAGGCCAGGGCCTCCGTAGTCAATTGGGCGGGAGGGGTGCGCGAGTCTGGCGAACCCGGGGGCCGTCCATGTTTCGTCCTGAAAACGCGCAGAGCCTCGCCGGCCTGGCCTTCATCCTGGTCGTCTGCTGGGCGATTTCCGAGAACCGCAGGACCTTCCCGTGGAAGCTGGCGGCGGGCGCCATCTTCGTCCAGATCGTCCTGATCCTGCTGCTGTTCGGCCTGCCGGGCTCGCAGGCGGTGATCCAGACGATCAACAATGGGGTCGACGGCCTGAGCGCGGCCACCGCCCAGGGCACCCGGTTCGTGTTCGGCTACATGGGCGGCGGCGACCAGCCCTACCAGGTGACCAATAGCGGAGCCCTGTTCACCTTCGCCTTCCAGGTCCTGCCGCTGATCCTCGTCATCTCGGCGCTCTCGGCCCTGCTGTGGCACTGGCACGTGCTGAAGTGGGTGATCCGGGTGTTCGGCATCCTGTTCCAGCGCACCATGGGGCTGGGCGGCGCCTCGGCGCTGGCGGTCGCGGCCAACATCTTCCTGGGCATGATCGAAAGCCCCATCGTCATCCGCGCCTATCTGGACCGCCTGACGCGTTCGGAGCTGTTCCTGATGATGGTGGTGGGCCTGGCCACCGTCGCCGGCTCGACCATGGTGGCCTATGCGACCATCCTGAAGGCCAGCCTGCCCAACGCGGCGGCCCATGTGCTGGTCGCCTCGATCATCTCCGCCCCGGCCGGGGTGCTGCTGGCGCGGATCGTGGTGCCGGAGAAGCAGGGCCTGGGCGGCGCCTATGCCGACTACACCTCGCTGCTGAAATACGACTCCGCCATCGACGCCATCAGCAAGGGCACCATGGACGGGCTGTCGGTGGTGCTGAACATCTCGGCCATCCTGATCGTCTTCGTGGCCCTGGTGGCCATCGGCAACGGCCTGCTCTCGGTCTTTCCACCGGTCTATGGCGAGCCGATCACCATCGAGCGGGTGCTGGGCCTGTTCTTCGCGCCGCTGGCCTGGGCCATGGGGGTCCACTGGGACGAGGCGCTCAAGGCCGGCTACCTGCTGGGCGTCAAGCTGATGCTCACCGAGTTCATCGCCTTCATCCAGCTAGGCGCCGTCCCGGCCGGCGAGATGAGCGAGCGCACGCGGATGATCATGACCTACGCGCTGTGCGGCTTCGCCAATGTGGGGTCGGTGGGGATCACGGTCTCGGGGATAGGCGTCCTGATGCCCGAGCGGCGCAACGAGATCATCGGCATGGTCTGGAAGGCGCTGGTCGCGGGCTTCCTGGCCACCTGCATGACCGCGGCCCTGGTCGGCGCCATGCCGCACGAACTGTTCGGACACTAGGATGATCAGGATCCTCGCCCTCATCGCGACCTTGGCCCTGGCCCTTCCGGCCGCCGCGCAGGAACTGACCATCGTAGGTCTCGACGGCAAGGCCAAGGTGCTGCGGGCCGCCGACCTCGCGGGCTTCCCGCGCGCCGAGGTGGCCGTCGCGCAGGACAAGGGGTTCAAGACCTATGAAGGCCCGATCCTGGCCTATGTGCTGCGCGCCGGCGGCCTGCCGGTCGGCCCCAGGCTGCACGGCGATCCCCTGCGGGCCTTCGTGATCGTCAGCGGCGCCGACGGCTTCCAGGCGGTGTTCTCGCTGGCCGAGCTCGACAAGGACTATCACGACGGGACGGTGGTGCTGGGCGACAAGGTCGACGGCCAGACTCTGTCCGCCAAGGAGGGGCCCTGGCGGCTGGCGGTCTCGGGGGACAAGAAGCGTTGGCGCAGCGTCCATGGCGTCACCCGCATCGAGGCGCGGCTTTCAGACGCGCCGGCCGCGAAGGCGGCCTCGGCCATGGACCACGCCCACTAGTCGGGTTTGATCAGCTCCAGCGACCGGATGCGGGTCTCAAGGGTCGGGCCGACCGCCATGACGAAGAGTTCGTCGGCGCCCGTGCTCTCGGCCTTCGCCGCGAGCCCGGCGCGCACGGTCGCCGCGTCACCCACGATCCCGCGCGCCATCACGCCCGCCAGCCGCGGGTCGCCCGCGTGCTCGGCGAGGAAGGCTTGGGCCTCGGGAATGGAGCGAAAGCGGCGGCGCTGGTTGAACAGGGTGGCGAGGTTGGACGCGCGCATGGGCGCCGCCAGGCGCTGGGCTTCCTCGTCGGTCTCGGCGGCGAGCGCGACAGTGGCGATCGCGGCCCAGGGCGCCTCGCGAAACACCGAGGGCTCGAAGGCGCCCCGGTAGGCTTCCACCGAGGGCGTCCCGTCGGTCCGGGCGATGAACTCGGCGAACACCATGCCCACCCCGGCGCGGCCGGCGAAGTCGGCGCTTTCGGGCGAGGAGGTCAGCATGAAGAGATCGGGATGACTCGGCCCCGACGGGTTGGCGTGGATGTCGTGGGCGGGGTGGGCTTCGGTGATCGGCTCGCGGCCCGAGGCGTCCAGCAGCCAGGCGTTCAGCAGGGCGAAATACTGCGGGAAGGCCTCCGAGCCCGCCGTGCGCAGGGCCCCGCCGGTGCGGCCGTCCGTACCCAGGGCGCGCCCGACCCCGAGGTCGATGCGACCGGGAGCCAGGGCCTCCAGCTCCATGAACACCTCGGCCACCTTCAGCGGCGAGTAGTTCACCAGCATCACCCCGCCCGACCCCAGGCGGATGGTCCGGGTGGCCTGGGTCAGGGCCGCGATCAGGATCTCCGGCGCCGGGGAAGAGAGCGTACCGATATTGTGGTGCTCGGCCACCCAGAACCGGTGATAGCCGAGCCGCTCGGCGGCCTTGGCCACCTCTATGGTGTCGCGGACCGCCTGGGCCTGGCTCCCATCTCCGCTGACCGGCGACAGGTCGAGGACGGAGAGCGTGACGCTCACGCTTCGTCCTTCAGGGCCCGGCGGACCATGCGCACGCCGTAGGCCGCCAGGAGGCCGGCGAACAGGCCGAAGACCAACTCGCTCGCCAGGGTCCCGACCTGCTCCGGTCGCATGGCCTTGCCGCCGGAAAGGACGACGAACAGCAGCAGGTCCATGGCCAGGAACAGGAAGACCGGTCCGGCCAGCAGCACCAGGGCCGCGCCGGGCGCGGCCTTCTTCAGCTTCGCGGGGTCCAAGCGCTTCATGTGGCGGCCTTTCGTTGCGCCCGCCGCTCGCGGGTGAGGATCATGGTCTCGGCATTCTCGTCTTCCGGATCGGCCGGCACGGATCAGGTCCTGACGCTGGTCTTCTTGAGCACCCCCGAGAAGCTCATCACCGCCTCGCCGCCGGCGGTCATCAGGCCGCGGACGAAGATCATGCTGCGGCCGGCCTTCACCACCTCGCCGGTGCATTCCACCATCGAGCCCAGGGGCACCGCGCCGACGAACTCGCTGTTGAAGGTGGCCGTCACGCTGCGGCTCTCGGCGAGCGCCTCGCGGGCGATCACGAACAGGCAGTAGTCGGCGAAGGTCATCAGCGCCCCGCCGTGCATGAAGCCGCCGCCGTTCATGTGCCGGGGCTCGGCCCGCACGGCGCAGATCGGCCGGCCGTCCTCGCCCTTGCGGTAGTAGAAGGGACCGGCCAGGTCCTCAAACGGGTCGTTGCCATAGGCGTACCAGCCGGCCCACTCGCCCGTCTCGATGAGTTCGTGCCGCCAGGCCGTGGTCTGCTGTTCGCCGCCGTCCATGAAATTCCTCGCCAAGCCTCCACGCGAGGTTTGCCCGCCGCGTGTTCAAACACTAGTTTGCCGCCAACAATCACAAGCGACCTAGGCGGCGGGGACCCCACATGCAAGGCCGGACTGTCTATCTCTGCGGCGGACTTCGCAGCCCCATCGGCCGCTATGCGGGCGCGCTTTCCAAGGTGCGGGCCGACGACCTGGCGGCCCATCCGCTGAAGGCCCTGATGGCCGCCTATCCGAACCTGGACTGGGAACTGGTCGACGAGGTCATCTACGGAAACGTCAACCAGGCCGGCGAGGACAACCGCAATGTGGCGCGCATGGCCCTGCTGCTGGCCGGCCTACCGCAGACCACGCCGGGATTGACGGTCAATCGCCTCTGCGCCTCGGGCCTGGACGCGGTGATCGCCGGGGCCCGCACCATCGCCGCGGGCGAGGCCGACCTGATCATCGCCGGCGGGGTGGAGAGCATGAGCCGCGCCCCGTTCGTCATGGCCAAGCCCGACACCGCCTTCTCGCGCACCCCGGAGATGTACGACACCACCATCGGCTGGCGGTTCGTCAATCCGGCGCTCAAGAAGCAGTACGGCGTCGACGCCATGCCCGAGACGGCCGAGAACGTGGCGACCGACTACCAGATCAACCGCGCCGACCAGGACGCCTTCGCCCAGCGCAGCCAGGCCCGCGTCGGCGCGGCCCGCGCGCGGGGCTTCTTCGACGGCGAGATCGCGGCCCTGACCATCAAGGACCGCAAGGGCGACATGGTGGTCAGCCAGGACGAGCACCCGCGGCCCGACACCACGCTGGAGGCGCTGAGCGCGCTGCGGCCCATCGTCCGCGAGGACGGCACGGTGACCGCGGGCAACGCCTCGGGGGTCAATGACGGCGCCTGCGCCCTGCTGCTGGCCTCGGCCGAGATGGTCCAGAAGCTGGGCCTGGAGCCCCTGGCCCGCATCGAGGGCGGCGCCTCGGGCGGCGTCGCGCCCCGGGTCATGGGTGTCGGCCCGGTGCCGGCGGTGGCCAAGCTGGTCGCTCGCCTGGGGATCACCGCGCGAGACTTCGACGTCATCGAGCTGAACGAGGCCTTCGCCGCCCAGGCGCTCGCCTGCACCCGCGCCTGGGGGCTGGAGGACGACGCCGAGCACGTGAATCCGAACGGCGGCGCCATCGCCATCGGCCACCCGCTGGGCGCGTCCGGAGCGCGTCTGGCGCTCACGGCGGCTCGGGCGCTGAACGAACGCGGCGGGGAGCGGGCGCTCGCCACCATGTGCGTGGGCGTCGGACAGGGCTCGGCCCTGGCGCTCGCCAAGGCCTGAACATGCGCGCCGGACTGTTGTTGAGCCTGCTGCTGGCCGGCGTCGCCCAGGCCCAGGAGCCGGCGCGGCCGATGACCCTGGACGACTTCCTCAAGCCGGAGCCGTCCGCCGAAGCGCCTCCCGAGGAGGCCGTGCCGACAGAGACCGCGCCGGCGGATTTCCCGCCCGTGGAGGCCTTGCCCGCCGAGGCGCCGGCCGTCGAGACGCCGCCGCCCGAGTCGCCGAAGCCCAAGACCCTGATCGAGGCCCTGACCGCCGCGGGCTTCGACCCCAAGACCAAGGTCGAGGGCGCAAGCGTGCAGGTCGTGCAAGGCCAACGGGCCCTGTTCCACCTGGACGCCAAGGCCGGTCCGGTGCTTGACGGTATCGAGACGGGCAAGCTGGGCGCCGCGCTTCCGGAGGGCCAGGCGGAGACCTACAGGGGCTCCGGCGCCGGCCGCATCGGCCTGGCGCTCGACGCCTCGCCCGCGAAGAAGCAATCCTACATGAAGGTCTGGAACGGGCTTGCCGCCCCGGTTACGTTCGAACTGGAACTGGCGGCGATCCGCAAGGGCCAGCTCATGCGCCGCAAGGTCGAGGGCTGCGCCGTCACGGCCGGCGGCGTCCACAGCCAGGCCTGGCCAGATCCGATCATCGCCGTCACCGTGTCCAAGGTCGCCCTGGCGGCCCGTGGCGCGACACCCTGCAGCTAACGAGAAACACCCATGGCCCTCGACCTCGAAACCCGCGAACAGCTCATCGACACGGTGCGCCGGTTCGTCACCGAGCGGCTGCGGCCGCTGGAGGCCAAGGTCTCGGAAGACGACGCCATCCCTGACGAGGTGCTGGCCGAGATGCGCGAGCTGGGCCTCTACGGCCTGTCGATCCCCGAGGCGTTCGGCGGTCTGGACCTCTCCATGGAGGACGAGTGCCTGGTGGCCGTGGAGCTCGGCCGCACCAGCCCGGCCTTCCGCTCGGCCTTCGGCACCAATGTCGGCATCGGCAGCCAGGGCCTGGTGATGTTCGGCACCGACGAACAGAAGGCCAAGTACCTTCCCGGCATCGCATCGGGGGAGATCATCACCTCCTTCGCGCTCACCGAGCCGGAGGCGGGGTCCGACAGCGCCAATGTGCAGACCAAGGCCGTGCTGGACGGGGACGCCTACGTCCTCAACGGGACCAAGCGTTACATCACCAACGCCAACAAGGCCCACCTGTTTACGGTGATGGC
The DNA here is from genome assembly GCF_024298925.1 of Phenylobacterium sp. LH3H17. Lineage (NCBI taxonomy): Bacteria > Pseudomonadati > Pseudomonadota > Alphaproteobacteria > Caulobacterales > Caulobacteraceae > Phenylobacterium > Phenylobacterium sp. LH3H17. The sequence continues at coordinate 1,251,199 of NZ_CP101283.1, forward strand.
TCGCACCGATCCCGCTAAGCCTGGCGGCGGCGGGGTCTCGGCCTTCCTCGTGGAGCGCGACCTGCCGGGCCTGTCGGTGGGCAAGCCCGAGAAGAAGATGGGTCAGCAGGGCGCCCATATCTGCGACGTGAACTTCGACAATGTCCGTGTGCCGGTGGCCAACCGCCTGGGCCGGGAGGGCGAGGGGTTCAAGGTCGCCATGCAGGTGCTGGACCGCGGCCGTCTGCACATCTCGGCGGTCTGTATCGGCGTGGCCGAGCGCCTGATCGCCGGCAGCGTCGCCTACGCCACCGAGCGCAAGCAGTTCGGCCAGGCGATCTCCAACTTCCAGCTCATCCAGGGGATGATCGCCGACTCCAAGACCGAGAGCCTGGCGGCCAAGGCGCTCACCATGGAGACCGCCCGCAAGCGCGACGCCGGTCAGAGCGTGACCATGGAGGCCGCCGCGGCCAAGTACTTCGCCTCCGAGATGGTCGGGAAGGTGGCCGACCGCGCGGTGCAGATCTTCGGCGGGGCCGGCTATGTCGCCGACCACGGGATCGAGCGGTTCTATCGCGACGTGCGCATCTTCCGCATCTATGAGGGCACCAGCCAGGTGCAGCAGGTGGTCATCGCCCGCGAGACCCTGAAGCGGGGCGGCTGAACATGAGCGTCGATATGGAGGCCGTGATCCTCGAGATCCTCGGCAAGCTGCCGGCCGGCAAGTCGGCTTCCTCGGAGGAGGTAGCCCGCGCCGCCGACAACGAGAACTGGCGCAAGCTGACCGGCCACGTGCGAAACACCGCCCGGGGCCTGGCCCGTCAGGGTAGGATCGTCGTCACCCGGCATGGCAAGCCCGCCGATCCCGAGACCTTCAAGGGCGTCTACCGGCTGCGCCTGCCGCTGCCCGGCGAGACCGCCACACCGCAAGGAGCTGACCAATGATCCTCTATGGCTCGTCTCTCTCGCCCTTCGTGCGCAAGACCCTGGCCTTCGCGGCCGAGAAGGGCATGGAGCTGGAATTGCAGCCCGCCGGCATGGGCGGCGGCCCGCCGGAGTTCAAGCTGGCCAGTCCGTTCGGCAAGATGCCCGGCTTCAAGGACGGCGACTTCCTGCTGTGCGACTCCACGGCGATCATCACCTATCTGGACGCGATCCAGCCCGAGCCGAACCTGATCCCCACCGAGCCCAAGGCCCGGGCCAGGACGATCTGGTTCGAGGAGTTCGCCGACACCATCCTGATCGCCGCCGCGGGGACGATGTTCTTCAACCGCATCGTCTCGCCCAAGTTCCTGGGCAAGCCGGGCGACGAGGCCGCCGCCGCCAAGGCCGAGACCGAGACCCTGCCGCCGATCCTCGACTACCTGGAACAGGTGTTGCCGGCGTCCGGCTGGCTGGTCGAGGACCGCATCACCCTGGCCGACATCGCGGTGGCCAGCGTGTTCGTGAACCTCAGCCACCTGCAGTGGAAGCCGAACGAGGAACGCCATCCCCGGGCCACGGCCTATGTCCAGAAGGTCCTGGCCCGGCCGTCCTACGCCAAGTGGGTCGAGGCGGAAAAGGCGATGTTCGCGGCCTAATCGCGCACGGGCCTGCAACTCGTTGGGCGGAAAAGCTATATCCGCTCCATGAGCCTGCCCGTCGTCCTCGCCGAGATCGCCGCCTGCCGGGCGTGCGCGGGGGAACTTGCCCACGAGCCACGGCCGGTGGTCATGGTGACGCCCAAGACTCGCCTGCTGATCTGCGGTCAGGCGCCCGGTCGTCGCGTGCACGAGAGCGGCATGCCCTTCACCGATCCGTCCGGGGAGCGGCTGCGCGGCTGGATGGGGATCGACGCGGAGACCTTCTACGGCCGGCCTGAGATCGGCGTGGCGGCCATGGCCTTCTGCTTCCCCGGAACCGATCCCAAGGGCGGGGACTATCCGCCGCCCAAGCGCTGCGCCCAACTCTGGCGCCCGCGCCTGCTGGCCGCCCTGCCGGAGATGGAGCTGACCCTGCTGGTCGGCGGCCACGCCCAGGCCTGGGCGCTTGGCGACCGGGCCAAGGCCAATATGACCGAGACCGTGCGGGCCTGGCGCGAGTACCTGCCGCGCTATCTGCCCATGCCCCATCCGTCCTGGCGCAACACCGGCTGGCTGAAGCGTAACCCCTGGTTCGAGGCCGAGGTGGCGCCCTATCTTCGCCAAAGGGTGCAAGGCATTCTGACGCCATGAGACTGTTCGCCGTCCTCCTGGCCGCCCTGCTGCTCAGCGCCTGCGCCACCATGAGCGTGCAGCAGGCCGCTCAGCCGCCGGTGGGCTTCCAGGGCCCGCGGCTGGAAGGCGCCGCCTTCGTCAGCTTCGACGGCTCGCGCCTGGGCCTGACCCGCTGGGAGGCCGTAGGCGAGCCCAAGGCGGTGGTGGTCGCCGTCCACGGCATGAACGACTACGCCAACGCCTTCCATTTGGCGGCGCCCCAGTGGGCGGCCGACGGCGTGACCACCTACGCCTACGACCAGCGCGGTTTCGGCCGGTCGCCCAATCGCGGGGTCTGGGGCGGTGACCAACTGATGGTCGAGGACCTGCGGACCATGGTCGCCCTGGTCCGGGCCGAGCGTCCGGGCGTCCCGGTGATCGTGGCCGGCGAGAGCATGGGCGGGGCGGTGGCCATCCAGGCCTTCGCCTCGGATCGCCCGCCGCCGGCCGACCGGCTGATCCTGATGGCGCCGGCGGTCTGGGGCTGGTCGAACCAGCCCTTACCCTACAAGACCACCCTGTGGCTCGCCGCGCGGGTGACGCCCGGCAAGATCTACACGCCGCCGCGCTGGCTCGCCGAGCGCGTCCAGCCGACCGACAATCGCGCGGAGCTGATCGCCATGGGCCGTGATCCGCTGATGGTCTGGGGCGCGCGGTCCGACACGATCTACGGACTGGTGGCCCTGATGGAGCGGGCCTGGCGGCAGGTGGCGATGGTCAAGGTGCCGGTGCTCTACGTCTACGGCGCCAATGACGAGATCATTCCCCGCAAGCCCTCGCTGCAGGCGGCCCGGAAGCTCAAGCCCACCGATCGCTCGGCGTTCTACGACAAGGGCTGGCACCTGATGACCCGCGACCGCCAGGGGCCGACGGTCATCGCCGACCTGCTCGCCTTCATCAAGGATCCCGCGGCGCCGTTGCCTTCGGGCGCGCCGCCGATTCCAGGGGCGCCGACCCATCCGAACCGATCGTTGGTGACGGACTCCGCGACAACGGCCCGGGCGGGGTTGTGAACCCCTGGCCATCGGCGTATGGGCTGCGGCAATACCTTCCACGTACAGGCGACGGCCCGGCATGACCTTGTTCGATTCTCCTTCATTCGAGGGACATGAAGGCGTCCATTCGTTCTTCGACGAAAAAACCGGTCTTAAAAGCATCATCGCCGTGCACTCCACGGCCCGGGGCCCCGCCGCCGGCGGCTGCCGCATGTGGCCCTATGCCAGCGCCGAGGCAGCCCTGGAGGACGCCCTGCGGCTGTCGCGGGCCATGTCCTACAAGAATGCCATGGCCGACCTGGAGCTGGGCGGCGGCAAGGCCGTGATCATCGGTGATTCCCGCACCCAGAAGACCCCGGCCCTGTTCGAGGCCTTCGGCCGCGCCGTCGACAGCCTGGGCGGCAAGTACTGGACCGCCGAGGACGTCGGCGTCTCGCCGGCCGACCTGATGAGCGCCCGCAAGGCCACCCGCTATGTGGCCGGTCTGGAAGGCCACGCCGCGGCCTCGGGCGATCCCTCGCCCGTCACCGCCGAGGGCGTGTTTCGTGGGGTGCGGCTGGTGGTGCGGCGGGCGCTGAAGCGCGACCTCGACGGGGTCACGGTCGCTGTCCAGGGCGTGGGCCATGTGGGCGCCTACCTGGCCGAGAAGCTGCACGCGGCGGGCGCGAAGCTGATCCTCACCGACGTCAACGAGCAGGCCCTGGCCGAGGTCGCCGCCCGTACCAACGCCAAGGTCGTGGCGCCGGGCGCCATCTTCGACGCCGAGGCCGACGTCTTCGCGCCGTGCGCCTTGGGCGGGGCGATCAACGCCTCCACCCTGCCGCGGCTGAAGGCCAAGATCATCGCCGGCGGCGCCAACAACCAGCTCGCCGATCCCGAGATCGGTCGCGAGCTGTTCGAGCGCGGCATGCTCTACGCCCCCGACTATGTGATCAACGGCGGCGGCATCATCAACGTAGCCGCCGAGATCCGCGGCCTGGAACGCGGCGAGGCCTTCGACCCGACCTGGGTCGCGGCCAAGCTCGACCGGCTGATGGTCACCCTGGAGGAGGTGCTCGACCGAGCGCTGGCCGAAGGCCGCCCGACCCACGAAGTCGCCGGCGACATGGCCAAGGCCCGCATCGCCCAGGCGGCGGCCGAACGCCTGGCCGCCTAGGCCGCCGCGGCCATGGGCTTCCAAGGCTTCGGGTGTTGGGAGCGGAAGCCCCCGGCCATGCGGTTCCAGGCGTTGATCGCGCCGATCAGCAGGGTCAGCCTGACCATCTCAGCCTCGCTGAAATGCGGCTTCTAAGGCGTAGGACGGGTCGGCGCCTCGTGGCGTGACATGCGGCCGCCGACTTCCGGGGCGGAATCGACGGGACCTTCCATCGTGCAGACCACGCCGCCCGGCGCGAACGCCAGGCGCACGTCGCCGCCGATCTCGCGGGCCAGGCCCCGTTCCAGAAGACGGCTGCCAAAGCCGCGGCGGGTCGGCGGCGCCACTATCGGTCCGCCGGACTCCGCCCAGATCAGGCGAAGCAGGGCGCCGCCGGCGGCCGCGACGATCGTCCAGTCGATATCGATGCGCCCGGCCTCGGTGGACAGGCTGCCGTACTTGGTGGCGTTGGTGGCCAGTTCCTGCAGGGCCATGGCGATGGCGAGCGCCGTATGCGGCGCCAGGCGCACGTCGGGGCCGGCCATGCCCAGGCGCTGCCCGGTGATCGAGCGATAGGGCGCCATGGCCTCGGCGACGATCTCGCGCAGCCCCGCGCTCTCCCAGTTGGCGCGGGTCAGGACATTGTGGGCCCGCGACAGCGACAGCAGCCGATCCTCGAAGGCGAGGCCCGCCTCCTCGATGGAGGAGGAGACCCGCAGGGTCTGGGCCGAGATGTACTGGACGGTGGCCAGGGTGTTCTTCACCCGGTGGTTCAGCTCGTTGATCAGGAGCTGCTGGTGCTCCTCGAAACGCTTGCTCTGGGTGATGTCGCGGAACGCGCCGATCACCCGGCTGGGCGCGCCGGTCGGGCCGCGGACGATCTCCACGTGGCGGGCCATCCAGCGGACCTCGCCGGTGTCCGCGCGGAGGATGCGGTATTCGCTGCCGCCGACCAGATCCTCCATCGGCTGGTCGGAAACTGGAAGGGCATAGGGGCGATCCTCGGGATGGATCATCTGCACGGCCATGGCCATGGTGAACTCCGTTTCCGGATCGACGCCCCACAGGCTGCGGGCGACGTCGGACGCATAGAGTTCGCCGGTGGCCAGATCCCACTCGTAGGTCCCGATGCCGCCGGCCTGCTGGGCGATCCGTAGCCGCGACTCGTTCCCCCGCAGCGCCACTTCAGCCTCCTTGGCGGCTGTGATGTCGCGATAGAAGGCGGCCAGGCCGTCCTCCATCGGATAGAGCCGCAGGTCCAGCCAAAGGTCGTTGTATCGATGCTGCAGGGCGAGCGGGCCACGCTCGCTCATCGCCTGGCGATAGGCCGCTTCGATCCGCCCGCCCAGCATTTGCGGCCAGATCTCCCAGGGGGTGAATCCGAGCATCGCCTCCTTGGCCAGGGCCGCCAGCCTCAGGCCCTCGGCATTGACCTCCACGACCCGGAACTTCGGATCGAGGATCATGAACCCCTCGCTCATGGCGCCCAGAATCCGCGCCGCCCGGGCGTTGTCGATCTGAGCGGCCACGTGCTGGGCGGTGACCTTGTTGAACAGGGCCAGCACCCCGCCTATTCCGCTGGGCTGGTCATCGTCATGCACCGGGGTGAAGCTGTAGGTCCAGTAGACGTCCTGGAGCTGGCCCTCGCGCACGATGGTCATGCGCTCGTCCTGGCGCCATGTCCCGGCGCCACCGGCCATCACCTGCTCAAGTTGGGGCCGGAAGACCTCCCAATTGTCGTTCCAGCAGAGCCGGGCGGGCTGTCCCAGATAGCTGGGGTGTCGTTCCGGACCCAGGGCCGCGCTGCAGGGGTCGTTGTAGAACTGGATGAGCTCGCCGCCCCAGAGGACCAGCATGGGCTGGCGGGCGGCCAGCATTGTCCGCACCGCGAACTTCAGGGGCAGGGGCCAGGTCGCCGGCGGCCCCAGCGGCGTAGCCGACCAGTCGTGAGCGCGGATCCGGGCGCCCATGTCGCCGCCGCCCTCGAGAAAATTCGCCGCCCCATCTGGGCGCTGGTTGGACATGGCCATCTCTACGCGGACGCTGGTCCCATGCTTAGGAGATCGCCGCCGGGCCGCCAAGACACACTCGGAAGAGTTGAACGGACCTAGGCGAGCCGGGAGGTGCGCGGCTCCTTGACCCGGAAGACCAGCACCATGAGGGCGGCGATCAGGAAGGCGATGGAGATCGAGAACATCAGGCCGTAGCCGAGGGTCGACGAGATCAACCCGCCGAGCAGCGGGCCCAACGACCCCATGATCCCCTCCGCCGTGGCCGAGAAGGCGATCCGCATGGGCATCTCGTCGCGCTCGCCGAACTCCAGGATCATGGTGCCCGCGCTCATCATGTAGCCGGACTGCGCCGCGCCCAGGCCGAAGAAGGCGATGAAGATGGCGAGGAAGTCGTGGCCGGTCATCAGCACCACGGTCGAACCGATCCAGAGAACCAGCGAAAGCAGCATGATCAGCCGGAAGCCGGTCTTATCGCCCAGATAGCCCCAGACCAGGTTCGACAGCGTGTCGGCGCCGAGGAAGGCCAGGGACAGCAGGCCGAGATTCTTGCCGTTCATCTCGATCGTCGATGAGGCGAAGATTACGTAGAACGGCACGGCCATGCGCGCGGAGATGGTCAGCATCTGCACGACCATGAAGAACATGAAGCCGCGTTCGGCCAGCAGGGCCGGGAAGTCCTTGAACCGGTCGCGCAGCCGCGACTGGGCCCGCACGGTGGGTGGCTCCGGCTCGATCATCAGCAGTCGCAGGGCGGTGAGACCGAGGCTGGTGAGGGCGAACGCGAACAGGAATGTGGTCGAGTAGCCGTTACCGAACAGGTTGGCGTCGATGAAGTAGCGCCCGGCGAGATAGGCCAGGCCCGCGGCGATGACCCCGCCGGTGGCGTTGCGCCAGGCCTGCAATCGGCCGCGTCGGCTGATCGGGATCACCTTGGCCAGCAGCATGGAAAACACCACCCGCTGGGTGCCCATGAACAGGCCGAACAGGAACATGAAGCCGATGATGGCGACGACTTGCGACTGGCCCGACAGGAACCAGCCGGCCAGAGCCATGCCGATGATCTGCAGCCGCGCCAGCCCGCCCATCCAGATGGCCGCGGGCATGACCTTGGTGCGGTGCTCGATCTGGTTGGCGCCGATGATCGGGCTGATCACGCCGCCGAGCTGTTGCAGGCCCAGGCCCAGGCCGACCACCAGGTTGGAGCCCGACAGCATGTACAGATAGGCTGGCAGGAAAGTCGGCGCGTTGATGAGCCGAAAGCCCGTCATGCCCAGCATGCCGTGCAGGTAGTGGGCGACATAGTTGCGCTTCAGATTGTCCCAGACGAACTTCTCGTAGGCGGTTTCCTTCTCCGCCAGGCTGGGTTCCGTCGTCGTCACCTCGGGCGTGGCCGCGGCCTCGCCCTCTTCCTCAAATCTTGATTCCAACAGCGTCGCGCCCGCGCGTGCAGGGAATGAAAGCCGCGCCGGCTCTCCCTAATGCTTATCGACTTAATTCAATGACCCCGGTCTAGCAGACTCCCCAAAAGGGGAAAGCCCCAAAGGTCCGCGGGCGTCATACCCGGCGCAAGAACTAGGGGAGCCGGCCGCCTCGATGTGGCGCGGGCGCGTCGCGCCCTAAGCCACGGAGTCCCAGCGCCCGTCGTCGTCCAGGGCGTCCTCGAACTCGGCCACCACCTCCATCACCCGCTCCAGGGGGATGCAGCGACCCAGGCGCTCGGCCTCGTGGGTGGCGACATAGATGCCGATCCATTGCAGCAGGGTGGACTCGCCGGCCTCGGCCCGCAGGGCCACGGGACCGCCCGAACAGCCGGCCCCGCCGATCCCGTCGACGTGGAAGCTGTAGGGGTTGATCCGGTAGTCCGAGGCCAGGGTGAAGCCCCGGGCGATCGGCGCGTCGCGCAGGATGGCGGCCCCGCCGGGATAGCCGTAGATCAGGCCCTGCGAGCCGGCGGTGAGCGCCAGCCCCTGGGGCGTCACCTGGTAGTCGCCGAACCGACCCAGCATGTTGATCGCCTGGGGTTCGTGCTTCAGCCGGACGGGCACGGCGGCGATGTCGAGGGCGGCGTCGTCCGGGTCGCCGTGCCAGGCGAACAGGGGCCGGGTCCCGTCATAGAGCGGGATATCCAGCCCAAGCGCCTCGCAGGTCAGGGTGTGGCCGTAGAGCTCGCTCCAGGTCGCCTCGGTCCCCCGGTTCTGGAAGTAGAAGGTGTTGGGTTTCAGCAGGCAGTGAAGTGCGGTCAGGACAAGGTAGCGGTCGCCGCCCAGATGGTAGAGGAAGCCCGAAAACACCTGATGCGGCGCCCCCGATTTCAGACGGGTGGCGAACCGCGGCGTCGCCAAGGCGAAAGGGTCCATCAGGTCCATCGCGTTTTCCATGTCGGCGACCCGACGGTCGAGACGTCGCCAAGCCATTACGACGCTTTCAAGATTCCTTCGATAGTCTCTGCGGCATGTAGCCAACTGCATTCATTTCGAGTCGTGTTTGAGTAGCTTTTGACGGGTTCCCCCTCGCCCCCCATCCTTGACGACCGCGCCTGGGAAGGGCCGCGCGCCCTGTTGCGCGCTGTCTGGGCCACGCCGGGGACCGGCGCCGACGTCGGCGGCCCGGCCGTGGACACTCTGTTCGCTACCGGCGCGTCCCTGGCTGGCGCCGCGGCCCTGGCGCCGCAGCAGGCGGTGTCCCTGGCGGTCCTGACCGCCGGCGACGAGGCCGCCTTCGCCGACGAGGTGTTCGAACGCTGGTTCCCGCGTCCCGCCTCGGTGATCGAGCTGCGACGGCTGGCGGCCCTGGCGCGGCGGGGTGAGCCGCGGATGGGACTGATCGAGACCGCCGACGGCGTCGTGGTCGCCGCCTGGGCCGGCGCCGGGCCCGCCGCCGAGCGATGGCCCCTGACGCCTCAGGCCAGGCAGGCGCTGGATGCCCCGGGCCGGGTCCTGGTGGTGATCTTCGCCCCCACCCGGTCCAGCGAGCTGGCCGCCAGCGCCGCGGACGCCTTCGGCCTCTCGCCCTTGGAGGCGCGGCTGGCCGAAGCCTTTCTCTCGGCGCCGACCCTGGAGATCGCCGCCGCCCAGGTTGGGGTGGGGCGTGAGACGGCGCGCGACGCCCTGGACCGCATCATGGCCAAGACCGGCGTGCGGCGCTCGACCGACATCGTGCGGCGCCTGACCGAACTTATGTGCGCCGCGCCGGACGAGACGCCGGCCGCCTCCGACGCGCTGGTCGAGACCCTGGGCCTGACGCCGGCGGAGGCGGGGGTCGCCCTGCGCATCGCCGCCGGCCGCTCGCACCGGGAGGCGGCCGACGACCTGGGCCTGAAGCTGGAAACCGTCCGCGGCTACGCCAAGGCCGCGCTCGCCAAGGTGGGCGTCGCCCGCGCCAAGGACCTGGCGCGGTTGGTGACCGAGATCCAGGCTCTGTCGCGGCTGGTCGCCGTGGCCGAACCGATCTTCACCTCCGACGCCTCGCCAGCCCGGCTGCGGCTGATCCCGACGGAGCGCGGGCGGCGGCTGGCCTTCCTGGACTACGGGCCGCAAAGCGGCGCGCCGATCTGCGTCTTCCATGGCTTCATGGCCGGCCGCAGCCTGCCGCCGGCTCAGGTTCGCGCCCTGCAGCGGCGGGGCCTGCGCCCGCTGGTGCTTCAGCGGCCGGGCTTCGGCCTGACCACGCCGGCGCCGGACGAGACCTATCTGGACCAGGCGATCGAGGACCTGGCGACCCTGCTGAGGACCCTGCGGATCGACCAGACCCTTATCCTGGCGCGGGACGGTGGCGTGGCCGTCGCCCTGGGTTTCGCCGCGCGCCATCCGGCGCGGGTCGGGGGCGGCCTGCTGCTGAATCCCCGCCAGCCGAGGGGTCTGCCCAAGAGCTATCGCTCGCCGGTCGCGACCTTCACCCGCGGCCTGCTGAACAAGCCCCAGGTGATCGGGGCGCTGGGCGACCTGCTTCGCCGCCAGACCCGCACCGAGGCGGTCGAGGCCATTCTGCGGCGCGGCCTGACGGCGGTGGCAGGGGATCGCGCGGCGGTGGAGGACGATGCGGTCCGCCGTCAGCTGGTGCGCGACGTCCAGGCCCAGTTCGCCCATTCCAGCGCCGGCTTCGTCGCCGAGCACGCCCTCTACGCCCGCGGCTGGAGCCCGCCGACCCTGCCGCCCGAGACGGGTCCCTGGGCGATCGCCCACTGTGAGGGACTTGGCGAGGAGCCGCCGCGGGCCACCTGGTCGAAGCTGCCGGGCGTCAGCTTCCATGTCATTGCGGAGGCGGGCGTGCTGGTGCAGTTCACCCATGCCGACGCGCTGGCGGCGTGCCTGCCCCGGAACGACTAGGGCCGCCACTCCCCCAAGCAGCGGCCCAGTCGCCAAGTGCGCCAGTCGAAGCGCGGTCACGACAACAGGCCCCATCGACGGGGACCCCCGGAAGTCTAGGCGCCGTTCCGCGCGCCGCGCCGCCCCCTTTTGGGGGTGTGGCTCAAGGGCGACAGTGGGTCAGTGGCCTGGGCGCGGCTGGAAGGAGCGGGGCTGCTTGACCTTGCCCTCCGGCTTGTCGGCCTTCTGACCGTGCTGCGGCGTGGCCGCCGACTTGGGCGGGCTGAAGTTCGCCATCGTGTCCTGTTGCTGGAACCTCAGGGGCATGGGTTTTCCTCCGACGATTTCCTTGTCCGGCTGCTCATGCGGCGGCCTTGACGGGCTCGGTGGGGCGCACATCCACGCGGACGGTCAGGGTCGAGGCGCCGGGATCGCCCAGGATGGACCCGCTGACCGGTGAGGCTTCCTCGGGAATCCGGCTGACCGCCACGGGGATCAGGGCGGAGGACTCCGCCAGGCCGTTGGTGGGATCGAACTCCGTCCAGCCGAACTCGGGCAGGAAGACCTCGCACCAGGCGTGGGTCGCGCCGGCGCCGCGAATGCCCGACCGGGCCGGCGAGCAGAGATATCCCGTGACGAACCGGGCGGCGTAGCCCAGCCGCCGCAGGCTCTCGACCATCAGCCAGGCGAGGTCGCGGCAGGCGCCCGAGCCCATGGCGACGGTGTGGGCGGGGCTGCGGGCGTCGCCCTCCAGCCGCTGGGCGTAGTCGAACTCGTCATGGATGCTGGCGTTGATCCGCAGCACCAGGTCGAGCGCCGTCTCGTCGGGCCGCGGGACGTGACGGCGCACCCACTTGAGCAGCAGACCGTCCGGATCCTCGGTGGCCGGGTCGATGAACGGGTCCAGGACCAGGCGGTCGCAACGGTCATAGACGATGGGCATGGCGGTCTGGGGATCGTCGATCCGCAGCGGCGAGAGCGGGGCCGGGAATCGCTCGATCACCAACTCGCTGACGATGGACAGCGCGGTCGCCTGCCCATGCGGGGTCAGCAGGCACACGCAGTTGCCCAGGGCGTCGTACTGCCAGCGGGTTTCGCCCGCGGGGGAGAAGCTGAGCGAGGCGTGCACGATGCGGGTGGCGTGACTGTCGCGCGGCCGGACCAGCAGCCGGTGCGGCCCGAAGCCCACGGGCTTCTCGTAGTCGTACCGGGTCTCGTGGCGGATGGTCAGGCGGGTCATGGCAAGGTCGGAACAGTCCCACGGTTCCGCCGGTTCCCCGGGGAACCGAATATGGCGGCTGGACAGAACAAAGCAAGAACAATAACTTGCCTGCATGACCGTCCTGACCTTGAAGCAGAAGCTCGCCATCCTCTCGGACGCGGCGAAGTACGACGCCTCGTGCGCCTCCTCGGGGACCTCGAAACGGGACTCCTCGAACGGCAGGGGCGTGGGTTCAACCGAGGGGATGGGCATCTGCCACGCCTATGCGCCGGACGGGCGCTGCATCAGCCTGCTGAAGATCCTGCTGACCAATTTCTGCGTCTACGACTGCGCCTATTGCGTGAACCGGGTGACCTCCAACACCCCCCGCGCCCGGTTCACCGTGCAGGAGGTCGTCGACCTCACCCTGGGCTTCTACAAGCGCAACTATATTGAGGGTCTGTTCCTCTCGTCGGGCATCATCCGGAGCCCGGACTACACCATGGAGGAGATGGTCCGGGTGGCGCAGTCCCTGCGGCTGGACCACGACTTCCGGGGCTATATCCACCTCAAGGTTATCCCGGAGGCGGCGCCGGACCTGGTCAACAAGGCCGCGCTCTACGCCGATCGGGTCTCGATCAATATCGAGCTGCCCCGCGACGAAAGCCTGACGGCCCTGGCCCCGGAGAAGAGCGCCCAAGGCATCCGCAAGGCCATGGGCTCTGTGCGGCTGGGCATCGACCAGGCTGCCGACACGGCCGCCAAGGCCAGGCCGCCGAGCTTCGCCCCGGCCGGCCAGTCCACCCAGATGATCGTCGGCGCCGACGCCGCGACCGACGGTGAGATCCTGGGCCGCAGCGACCGGCTCTACGGCGCCTATGGCCTGAGACGGGTCTATTACTCCGCCTACAGCCCGATCCCGGACACCACCTCGCGCCTGCCGCCGATGCGTCCGCCGCTGATGCGCGAGCATCGCCTATACCAGGCCGACTGGCTGATGCGGTTCTACGGCTTCGAGAGGATCGAGATCGCCGCCGACAACGAGGACCTGGATCTGGCCATCGACCCCAAGTTGGCCTGGGCCCTGAAGAACCGCGGCCAGTTCCCCGTGGACCTCAACCGCGCCGACCGCGAGCGGATGCTGCGGGTGCCGGGTCTGGGCGTGAAGAGCGTCGACAAGATGATCGAGGTGCGCCGCTACAAACGGCTGGTGCTGGAGGACGTAAAGCGCCTGGCCCGGGGCCTGGCCAAGGTGAAGCCCTTCATCGTCACGCAGGATTGGCGGCCGGGCGCGCTTACCGACCAGGCCGATCTGCGCGCGACCCTCACGCCGCCGCAACAGCCGAGCCTGTTCTGATGCGTGTCGCGCGGCTTGCCTCGCAGACCGACTTCGCCGGCTGGCGCGCGGCGGCGCGGTCCTTGCGCGGGGCGGGCGTGTCGCCGGAGGCGGCCGTCTGGACCGTGGACGGCGAGGGCGACTTGTTCGATGAGGTGGTTCCGCTTCCTGCGACCACGGAGGGCGGGTTCACGGTGCCCAAGGGGTTCATGGAACTCGCCGAGCCGGTGATCCTGCACCGTTCGCCGGAGCGGTTCGCCCTGCTGTACCGGCTGCTGTGGCGGCTGCAGTCGGAGCCCAACTTGCTGCACATCGCCTCCGATCCTGATGTGGCCGCGGCACGGGACATGGCGGGTGCGGTCTCGAAGGCGGCCCACAAGATGAAGGCCTTCGTGCGGTTTCGGAAGATCGAGGACGCGCCGGAGGAGACCTACGTCGCCTGGTTCGAGCCCGCCCACCGGGTGACCGAGGCGACCGCGCCCTTCTTCGCGCGGCGCTACGCCAACATGGCATGGTCGATCCTGACCCCGGACGCCTGCGCCCATTGGGATCGCCGGAAGCTCCACTTCACGCCGGGCGCCGACAAGGCGGACGCACCGGACGGCGACGCGCTGGAGGACTATTGGCGGACCTACTACGCCTCGACCTTCAATCCGGCCCGGCTGAAGGTCGCCGCCATGCAGAAGGAAATGCCCAAGCGCTACTGGCGGAACCTGCCCGAGGCCGGCCTCATTCCGGAACTGATCGAAGCCGCCGAGGGACGAACCTCCGCCATGGTCGCGCAAACGCCGTCAGAACCCTCCCGCCGCATTGTGCGTCAGGCCCAGCGACTGTCTCGGGACGGTTCGTTCGAAGAGGGCGCGCCGGGCACCCTGGACGCGGTGGCCGCAGGCGTCGACGTTTGCCGCCGCTGTGAGTTGTGGCGCGATGCGACCCAGGGCGTGGCCGGGGAGGGACTGGCCACCGCGCGGCTGATGTTCGTGGGCGAGCAGCCGGGAGACCTGGAGGATCTGGCGGGCCGGCCTTTCGTCGGCCCCGCGGGCCAGATGCTGGACCGGGCGCTCGCCGAAGCCGGCGTGCCGCGCGCCGAGACCTATGTCACCAACGCGGTGAAGCACTTCCGGCACGAACAGCGCGGCAAGCGGCGCATCCACCAGACGCCCACCACGCGCCATGTGGAAGCCTGCCGCTGGTGGCTGGACGCCGAGCGCCGGATCGTGCGCCCCCGCGTGATCGTCGCCCTGGGCGGCACGGCGGCCCAGGCGGTGTTCGGCAAGGCCACTCCCATCGCCGCCAACCGCGGCAAGGCCCTGCAGCTGACCGATCAGGCCCAGGGCGTGGTCACCTACCACCCGTCCTACCTGCTGCGCGTGCCGGATGCGGCCGCGAAGGCCACGGCCCATGCGGCCTTCGTCGACGACCTGCGGTTCGCCTGGAAGCTGGCGAGCTAGGCACGCCGGGCGCCCCGCCAGGCCAGCAGCGCCAGGCCGATGACGACCATGGCCCCGCCCGCGCCCAGGAACGCGACGCGGTACGAGGTCGTGTCGGCCAGCGGGCCGAAGCCAAGCAGCATGACGGTGAGCGCCGTCAGGCCCGCGAAGTTGCGGGTCGCCGCCAGGGTGGCCCGCATCTCGGTCGGGATGGCGTCGTGCAGGCGGGCGTCGAAATTGATGTCGATCACCTTGAACAGTCCCGCGAGGATCGCGACCAGGGCGACGGTCCAGACCTGGAAGACGGCCGCGGCCACGACCAGCAGCGCCCCGATGCCGGCGAACAGGGCGAGGAAGCCGGGCTCGGGCATGCGCCGGAATCGGTGGGCGGTCGCCGCCCCGGCGCCCTGGGCCGCCCCGACCGCCGCGGCGAGCAGCGCCGCCTGGGCGGCGTCAAGCCCGACGCCGCGCCCGAAGACGGGCCAGAAGCCCTCCAGCCCGCCGCCGAACGCCTGGCTCAGCGCCAGCAGGAGGATGACACCGGGTATCACAGGGTGGGCGGCGGCATAGGCGAATCCCCGCTTCAGGTGGCCGAGATAGTCCGCCTTGCCGAGCGCCAGGGTCCGCGTCGCCCGGGGCAGGGCCAAGGCGGCCCCGGCCGCGGCCGCAGAGGCGGCGATGCTGGCGATCAGGGCCGCGGAATAGCCGAAGCGCACCGCATAGGCCGCAGCCAGGGAGGACAGCAGGATGGCGGCGAAGAGGAAGCCCTGGGCGCTGCCTATCACCCGGGCATAATCCTCGGCGCGCCCGACCTCGCGCAGTTCGTCATAGACCAGGGCCTCGAAGGTGCCGTTGGTGAAGGCGCTCTTGGCCCCCCAAAGCATCAGGCCGACCAGGAAGCCGGCGAAGCCCGGGAACAGCAGCCAGACGAGGAAGCCCAGGCCGCGGACGAGCTGGGCGCCGCAGAGCAGCCAGCGGCGGGAGAACCGGTCGGCGAGCAGGCCCGAGGGCATCTGCAGGACGAAGGCCGTGGTCGACCAGGCGATCAGGGTGACGGAGACCTGCCAGGGGGTCAGGCCGTGGTCGACGAACATCACCGCATAGAGCGGATAGATCAGCAGAAAGCCGTCGAAGAACTTGAACGTGCAGGCCGCGGCGAGGAGGCGCTGGAGCGGGGCCACGGCCCTAGGCCAGGAAGCCGGCCTCGGCGAAGTCGAGCATCCGCTTCAACAGCCCCTCGATGTCGCCCTCCCGCGTGGCGCCGTCCGACAGGACGTGCAGGCGGTCGAACTCGGCGAAGCGGTTGTTGTGGACCATGCCCAGGCAGAAGTGCAGCCGCCAGTAGACGCTCTCGCGCGGCAGGTCTGGGCAGGCGGCGATCAGGGCGTCGGCGAAGCGGGCTAGGTGGCTGACGTCCTTGGTCAGGGCCTCGCGCATCTCCTCGGTGCCCTCGCTGCGCGAGCGGATGATGAACTGCACCGAGATGCGCCGGTCGTTCTCCGGCGAGGCCCAGCGCAGCGGCGGGGCGAACAGGGCCTCGAGGATGTCGCGGACCGGCGGCTTGCCCTGGTTGCGGTCGGTAGCCTCGTGCAGCATCCGGGCCCGCTCGCGGTTCAGCTCCGCCGTGCGCCGGCGGAAGATCTCGAACAGCAGGGCGTCCTTGGACCCGAAATGGTAGTTCACCGAGGCGAGATTGACGCCGGCGTCGGCGGTGATGTCGCGCACCGAGACGTTCTGGAAGCCGTGCAGGGCGAACAATCGCTCCGCGGCGCAGAAGACCGCCGCCTTGGTGGCGGCCTCGTTGGGCTCGGCGATGTCGTTGGCCGGGGCGGCGTCCACGGGCGAATCCTTCACGTGCAACTCCACCTTAGCAGGTGAGACGTGAAGGGCGATGCGACCTTCTCGACAGCTTTTGGCTGCAACGACGCGATCTTCGGCAAGGAACTGGCCCGGTTGGATGGAATGGTCGCGAAAAGCGACCTGGTGATTAGCGCGCCAGCTCCCGCATGGCCTTGTCCAGCCCCTCGATGGTGAGCGGGAACATCCGGTCGCCGACCAGCTGCTTCATCACCTCGATCGACGGGGTGTAATCCCAGTGCCGCTCGGCGGTCGGGTTCAGCCAGATCATGCTCTCGTAGATATTGGCCACGCGGTCCATCCAGATGGCCCCGGCCTCCTCGTTCCAGTGCTCCACCGAGCCGCCCGGATAGGTGATCTCATAGGGGCTCATCGTGGCGTCACCGACGAAGATCACCTTGTAATCGCTGGAGAACTTGTGGAGCACGTCCCAGGTGTTCAGCTTCTCGGCATGACGCCGCCGGTTGTCCTTCCACACGCTCTCATAGAGGCAGTTGTGGAAGTAGTAGAACTCCATGTTCTTGAACTCGCTCCGCGCCGCCGAGAACAGCTCCTCACAGATGCGGATGTGGCTGTCCATCGAGCCGCCGATGTCAAAGAAGATCAGCACGCTGATCTTGTTGCGGCGCTCGGGACGCATGTTGATATCAAGGTAGCCCTTCTCGGCCGTCCCCTTGATCGTGGCGTTCATGTCCAGCTCTTCGGCGGCGCCCTCGCGGACCCATTTGCGCAGGCGGCGCAGGGCGACCTTGATGTTGCGGGTGCCGAGCTCGACGGAGTCGTCGAGGTTCTTGTATTCGCGCTTGTCCCAGACCTTGACGGCCTTGCCGTGGCGGCCCTTGTCCTGGCCGATGCGGATGCCTTCGGGGTGATAGCCGTTGGCGCCGAACGGCGAGCTGCCGTCGCCCTTCTGGCCGTTCTGACCCTTGCCTTCGCCGTCCCCGTCGCCTTCTTCGCGCTGCTTGCGCATCTGCTCGGCCAGGGCTTCCATCAGCTTGTCGAAGCCGCCCATGGCCTCGATCTGGGCCTTCTCCTCGTCGGTGAGGAACTTGTCGGAGATCCGCTTCAGCCACTCGGCGGGGATGTCGGCCACGCCGATCCCGTCGACCTTCTCCAGGCCCTTGAACACGTGGCTGAACACCTGGTCGAACTTGTCGAGGTTCTTCTCGTCCTTCACCAGGGCCGAGCGTGACAGGTAGTAGAAGTCGTCGACATTGCGTTCGATGACCACCTTGTCGAGCGCTTCCATCAGCATGAGGTACTCTTTGAGCGTCACGGGCACCTTGGCCTCGCGGAGCTCGGTGAAGAAACGCATGAACATGGGCAGGCTTCCCGAATAGGGGGACGAACAATCGTTTGACTCCGGAAGATGGGGCCCCCGGAGGCCGATGTCCAGCACGCCGTGCGGCGCAGGGCGGCCTGACGCTACCGGCGCACGCTTAGCTCTCCCGCGCGGGTTTGACAGCCAACATCGCTGGCTGAAGGCGTCGATGAGTCGGCGGCTAGGCCGGCATCTCGCGCAGCTTGCGCCAGACGGTCATGCGCGAGACGCCCAGGCGCCGCGCGATCTCCACCGGTCCGACCCCGGCGGCCTGCAGGGCGCGGATGTCGTCAGCCGGCGCGCCGCGGCGGCGGCGATCGATCCAGGGCGGCTCCACCGAGGCCACGGCCTGAAGCGCCGCGCGCAGGGCACGGCCCCCCTCGCCCTCCGAGGAGATGCCGGACTCGACCACGAACAGGTGGGCGCCGCGCGCCTCGAGCCGGCTCAGGGCGTCCAGCAGTGCGCGGCTGGAATGGGCCAGGTGGTTCAGGCGGGTGACCACCAACTGGTCGCCCGCGCCGATGAAATCGAGGATCGACGCCAGCACCGCGGAGTCGTCGGCCGCCGGGCCCGTGGGCTCCTCGGCCCGGACCACGTGGCACCCCAGTTCCTTTAGTATCGCCGTGTCGTCCGACGACCGCGCGTCGCGCAGCCGCACATACCCGATTTTCAACATCCCACCGTCGCCCGTGTCAGCTCTGCGATGATTGAGCTGAAGGTCGCAAACCCGGTCTCCGCCGTCAAAGACAGCTATGTTAAATCGAAGCAATATTTCTTTGGCCGCCAAGGTTTACTTAGAAATTCTGGCAAGCCCGAAGCATCGCCGCGTGCCTAGGAGGCCGAACCGCGGGCGGGCCGGCGCAGGATGAATTCCCGATCCGTGGTCGAACCCACCTGGAAGCCGTATTCGCCCGCCCGGACGAAGCCGTGCCGCTCATAGAATCGCTGCGCGCCGTGGTTTTCCGACCAGACCCCGATCCACAGGTCGCGCGGTCCGGCGGCCAGCAGCCAGTCGATGGCCTCGGCGAACAGCCGGCGGCCGGTCCCGCCGTTCTGCCATGGCTTCAGCAGATAGAGGCGCTTCAGTTCGCCGCAGGCGGGCGTCACCTCCGGGTGGGGCAGGGCGCAGGGCCCGGCCAGGGCATGGCCCACCACCTCACCGCCGGCCTCCACCAGCCAGGTGGCCTTGGCGGGATCGGCCAGATCGGCGCGGGCCTGATCCACGTCGTAGGCCTCGGCCAGGAAGGCGGCCAGTTCGTGGGCGGGATAGAGGTGGCCGAAGGTTTCGCTGAAGGTGCGGACGCCGATGGCCGCGACAATCTCGGCCTCGTCGGGACGGGCGCGGCGGATTATGGGTTCCTGCATGCTGCTCGCTGCGATCTGCGGGGAAGGATGAGTCGCCAATGACCGTCGGGCTCTACACCCATCTCGACATGCTCGACCACCGTCCGGGCGAAGGCCATTACGAGCGGCCGGAACGGCTGAGCGCGGTGGTCGAAGCCCTGGACGACGCCAGCGACCTTCGCCTGGACCGCCGCGAGGCGCCGCTGGTGGAGGTCGCCGACCTCGCCCGGGTGCACCTGGCCGACTATGTGGACGCCATCGTCGCCTCGGCCCCGACCACCGGGCGGCTGATGCTGGACGGCGACACCTTCATGTCCCCCGGCAGCCTGGCGGCGGCGCGACGGGCGGCGGGCGCGGTGGTGAGCGCCGTGCGCGACGTGGCCGCCGGCGACCTGCAGCGCGCCTTCTGCGCCGTGCGCCCGCCGGGCCACCACGCCGAGCCGCACTTGCCGATGGGGTTCTGCATCTTCTCCAACGTCGCGGTGGCCGCCCGCGTGGCCCAGGCCGCGGGGTTGCAGCGGGTGGCGGTGGTCGATTTCGACGTCCATCACGGCAACGGCACCCAGGCCGCGCTCGGCGGGGTTGCGGACACCTTCTTCGTCTCGGTGCAGCAGTGGCCCATGTGGCCCGGCACCGGTCACCCGGCGGAGAGCGTTCCGGACAATATCCGCAACGCGGTGGTCCCGCCCGGCGCCGCGCGGGAGGCCTGGCGCCGGCAGTTCGAGGGACTGATGAGCCATGTCGACGCCTTCGCGCCGGACCTGATTCTGGTCTCCGCCGGCTTCGACGCCCACGCCCGCGACCCGATCGGCGATTCGACCCAGAACCTGGAAGCCGAGGATTTCGATTGGGCCACAAGGGCCATCGTCTCGGTCGCCAACGCCCACGCGAAAGGTCGGGTTGTGTCCTCGCTCGAGGGCGGTTACGACCTTGAGGCTCTGGGTCGCTCTGCGCTTGCGCATGTTCGGGCCCTGTCTTTGGGGTGAAGGGCGGAGCCGGGTCGCGCATTGCGCGGACAAGGGCTTTCAGATGACATGGCCGACGCTTTGACCGCCGACCCCCGATCCCAGTCCGCGAAACGTCCCGGCGCCATCATCCTGGCCCGCCACGGCGAACCCGCCCTGTCGCGCGACGTCATCCTGACGGCCGGCGGCTACCGGGACTTCTGGGCCAAGTACGAAGAAATGGGCCTGCGGCCGGGTCAGACGCCGCCGACGGCGCTGATGGACCAGATCGCCTCGGCCGGGGCGGTGATCTCCTCGGTGCGCCCCCGCTCGATCGAGAGCGCGGTCGCCCTCTGCCGGGGGCGCGAGTTCGCCCGCGAAGAAATGTTCGTCGAGGCTCCCCTGCCGCCGCCCAACTGGCCGGGATTCGTCAAGCTCGCCCCCCGGACCTGGGGCTTCCTCGCGCGCTTCTGGTGGTGGTTCTTCGATCACCATGAGGGCGGCGAGACCCGCCGCCAGGCCGAGGCCCGCGCCGATCAGGCCGCCTCGCGAATCGAGGCCCTGGCCGCCGACGGCGGTGACGTGGTGGTGTTGGCCCACGGCTTCTTCAATTTCATGATCGGCCGCGCCCTGCGCCGGCGGGGCTGGAAGATGACCGCCAACCAGGGCTGGAAGTACTGGTCGACCCGGCGATACGAGCGCCCCTGAGATCATCGCCGTTGCGGGGTTCCTCCGCCCTTACTAGGTTGCACAGTTCCTCAGGGGATTTGGAATGGCCGAAGCCGCCGACATCGATGGGCTATCGTTCGAGCAGGCGCTGGCCGAGCTGGAACGGATTGTCGGCCAGTTGGAGTCCGGCCAGGCGCCGCTCGATGAGTCGGTGAAGCTCTACGAGCGCGGCGCGGCGCTGAAGGCCCATTGCGAGAAGCGGCTGGAGGCGGCGCGGCTGCAGGTCGAGAAGATCGTGGTGGGCGCGGGCGGACAGGCGAGCGTCGAACCGGCCGAGTTCAACTAGGATGTCCCTGGCCCAACGCGTGGCCGAGGCGGCGGATCTCGTCACCGTGGCGTTGGACGAGCTGCTGCCCCGCGCCGAGGGGCCTGAGTCGCGGCTGACCGAGGCGATGCGCTATGCGGCTCTGGGGCCCGGCAAGCGGCTGCGCACCTATTTCGCCATCGAGACCGGCAAGATGTTCGACCTGGCCGATCGGCCGGTGCTGCGCGCGGCCTGCGCCCTGGAATGCGTCCAGGCCTACAGCCTGATCCATGACGACCTGCCGGCCATGGACGACGACGACATGCGCCGTGGCCGTCCGACCGTGCACAAGGCCTATGACGAGGCCACCGCCATCCTGGCCGGCGACGCCCTCCAGACCGTGGCCTTCGAGATCCTGGCCCATCCCGACACCCACAAGGACGGCAATGTCCGCGCCGAGATGGTGCTGAAGCTCGCCCAGGCGGCCGGTGCGCGCGGCATGTGCGGCGGCCAGATGATCGACATGCTGGGCGTTCGCGACGACCTGGGCGCCGTGGCCCGCATGCAGCGGCTGAAGACCGGCGCCCTGATCGCCGTGGCCTTCGAGCTGCCCCTGATCATGGCCCATTCCGGAGACGGCGAACGCCACGCCCTGATGGCCTTCGCCCAGGACCTGGGCCTGGCCTATCAGATCGTCGACGACCTGCTGGACGCCGAGGGCGAGAGCGCCACCCTGGGCAAGAAGGCCGGCAAGGACGCGGCCATGGGCAAGGCCAACTACGTGACCCTGCTGGGCGCCGAGGCCGCCCGCGAGCGTCTGACCCTGCTGGCGGAACAGACCAAGGCGCACCTGGACCCCTTCGGTCCGCGGGCCGAATTCCTGCGGGCGAGCGTCGATTTCGTGCTAGAGCGCCGGAACTGATTTCATTGCAGCGTCTCCTGTAAAACATGCCGCCAGTCACGCCTCTGCTCGACAAGGTCTCGTTCCCCAAGGACACCCGCGGGTTCAACGGGGCCGAGCTTCGGCAGCTCGCCGACGAGGTGCGCGCCGAGATGATCGACGCCGTTTCCCAAACCGGCGGCCACTTCGGCGCGGGTCTGGGCGTGGTCGAGCTGACCGTCGCCCTGCACCACGTTTATGAGACCCCGCAAGACATTCTGATCTGGGATGTCGGCCACCAGGCCTATCCGCACAAGATCCTCACCGGCCGCCGCGACCGCATCCGCACCCTGCGCCAGGGGGGCGGCCTGTCGGGCTTCACCCGGCGCAGCGAAAGCGAGTACGACCCGTTCGGCGCGGCCCACGCCGCAACCTCGATCTCCGCGGCGCTGGGTTTCGCCGCCGCCCGGGACGCGCACGGCAAGCATCACAGCGTCGTGGCCGTGATCGGCGACGGCTCGATGAGCGCGGGCATGGCCTACGAGGCCATGAACAACGCCTGCGAGACCACGGGCCAGCTCACCGTCATCCTCAACGACAATGACATGTCCATCGCCCCGCCGGTGGGCGGGATGAGCGCCTATCTGGCCCGCGTGGTCTCCGGCGGCGGCTACCAGTCGCTGCGCAACCTCGGCAAGTCGGTGGCCAAGGTGCTGCCGCGACCGATGCGCGAGGCCGCCCGCAAGGCCGAGGAATACGCCCGCGGCATGGTCACCGGCGGCACCCTGTTCGAGGAGCTCGGCTTCTACTATGTCGGCCCCATCGACGGGCACGACCTGGACGCCCTGGTCCCGATCCTCAGGAACGTTCGGGAGATCAAGGACAAGCCGGTCCTGGTCCACGTGGTGACCCAGAAGGGCAAGGGATACGCCCCCGCCGAGAGCGCCGCCGACAAGCTGCACGCCGTGGTCAAGTTCGACGTGGTCACCGGCCAGCAGGCCAAGGCCGTCCCGGTTGCGCCGACCTACACCAAGGTCTTCGCCCAGGAGCTGATCAAGCAGGCCGAGCGCGACAACACGATCGTGGCCATCACCGCGGCCATGGATTCCGGCACCGGGCTCGACCTGTTCGCCAAGCGCTTCCCCGAGCGCACCTTCGACGTGGGTATCGCCGAGCAGCATGCGGTGACCTTCGCCGCGGGCCTGGCCGCCGACGGCATGAAGCCGTTCTGCGCCATCTACTCGACCTTCCTGCAGCGCGGCTACGACCAGGTGGTGCACGACGTGGCCATCCAGCGCCTGCCGGTGCGCTTCGCCATGGACCGCGCGGGCCTTGTCGGCGCCGACGGAGCGACCCATGCCGGCTCCTTCGACATCGGCTTCATGGGCGCCCTGCCGGGCATGATCCTCATGGCCGCCGCCGACGAGGTCGAGCTGGCCCGCATGGTGGCCACCGCCGCGGTCATCGACGATCGGCCGAGCGCCTTCCGCTATCCGCGCGGGGAGGGCCTGGGCCTGACCCTGCCCGACATCGCCGAGCCGCTGGAGATCGGCAAGGGCCGCATCGTCCGCGAGGGTACGGCGGTCGCCATCCTGTCCTTCGGCACGCGGCTGTCCGAGAGCCTGAAGGCCGCCGACCTGCTGGCCGCGCGCGGCCTGTCGGCCACGGTCTGCGACGCACGCTTCGCCAAGCCCCTGGATATCGAGCTGATCCTGCGCCTGGCCCGCGAGCACGAGGCCCTGATCACGGTCGAGGAAGGCGCCATGGGCGGCTTCGGCGCCTTCGTGCTGCAGGCGCTGGCCGAGCACGGCGCCCTGGACCGCGGCCTCAAGGTCCGCACCCTGAACCTGCCCGACACCTTCCAGGAGCATGACAAGCCCGACGCCATGTACGTCGAGGCCGGCCTCGACGCCGAGGGCATCGTGCGTGGAGCCCTGGCGGCCCTGGGCGTCGACAACGTCAACGCCGCGGGTCGGCGGGCCTAGCTACTTACAGGCGCCGAAGAACTTCCGCACCGCGCCCTTTGGGGCCGGGGGCAGGGCGAGCGTCTCGCCCAGGGCGGTGACACTTACCACGCCCGTCTTCCTGAAAGCCGCGACCAGGGGCGCCCGGGTTGAGAACTCCGCCGTGACCAGGGCGCCCTCGGTGATCTGGTCCGGATCGGCCAAACCGCGCAGGGTCACCGAGGCCGGAGCCGACGCCACCGTCACGCTGGTCGGAATGCGCGTGCCTAGCGGCCTGCCCATCTCGGCCATCACCTGGACCTGCCCGGACTTGGGCGTGCAGCGGAAAGCCACCGGCTGGTCGTCGGTGTCGGGCGTGGCGTAGCGCAGCCAGGCGTCATTGTCCTTGGGCGTCTGCACCATCCAGACACGGGTGTCCTGGGCCTGGGCGGCGGTGGCCGTGACAGCGTAGATCAGGATCGTCGCGAGCTTCATGCAGCGAAGCTAGCACCACGTCCGGGGGCGCATCTAGGCGGCGCGGCAGGTGGCGAGGAAGCTGCGGACCACCTCGCGTTCACCCGCGCGGACCGGCAGCTTGGCGCTGGAGCCATCGCCGCCGATCGAGAGGTCGCCGGTTCGGGCGAAATTGGTCAGGGTCGGGTTGGTGGCTGGGGTCTGAGCCTCGATCAGCGCCTCGCCCTCGGCCATGGCCGGAACGATCTGGCCGGGCAGGCGGGTGGTGCGTTCGTTCGACCTGAGCTCGATGGCGTGGGCCGGACGGTTCTCCGGCGCGGCCACCGTGACCATGACCTCGCCCGAGCGCGCCTGGCAGGTCATCATCAGCAGCAGGTTGTCGCTATGGGGCTCGCCGAAGGCCAGCTTCGCGCCCTCGCCCTCGGCGTGGTTCAGCGACCAGGCCATGCCGGGCGCTGTCGGCGACCTGGCCTGCTGAGCGCAGGCGGCCAGTAGGCAGAAAAGTCCCAGTCCGGCGATCGTACGGCGACGCATGACGACGCTCCCTTCGCATGGAGAACGCCGCCCCGGACGGAAACGATCCGTTTCAGGGTCAGAACGGGGTGAAGCGCTCGATCAGGGACTGCCCCGCCGGGGTCTTCTGGACCCGGCTGATGTCGCCGCGGCCGCCGTAGCTGATGCGGGCCTCGGCGATCTGCGTATGGCGGATGGTGTTGGCCGAGGTGATGTCCTCGGGCCGCACGATTCCGGCGACGGTGAGCTGGCGCAGCTCGGCGTTGGTGCGCACCTCCTGGTTGCCCTGGATCACCATGTTGCCGTTGGGCAGGACATTGGTCACCACCGCGGCGATGGTCAGGGAGATCTTCTCCGAGCGGGTCACCGCCCCGGTTCCCTGGTTGTTGGTGCTGGAGTTGGTGTTGATGGCGTTGGCCGGATCGAAGCCGCCCGGCAGGATCTTGCCCAGGCTGGATTCCAGGCCCAGGAAGTTGTCCACCCCGGCGCTCATGCCCGAGGTCCGCGAGCTGTTGCTGGCGTTGGAGGTCTGGGCCGAGTCGTTAATGTCGATCTGGACGGTGAGGATATCGCCCACGCGGTTGGCCCGCTGGTCGATGAAGAAGGCCCGCGCGCCCGTGCGCCACAGGGAGTTCGCCGAGGCCGCCTGGGGCATGGGCTGGGTGGCCGAGGCGAAGGTCGGCTGTTCGCGCCCGACCAGTTGCGACGGATAGCCGACCGGGGCCAGCTCAGGACCCTTCACGGCCTCCGTCACGGTGGAGCAGGCGGCCAGCGGGGCCAGGGCGATGAGGGCGAGGACGGGAAGGCGCATGGGATGAAGGCTCACTAGCGAAGCGCGATTTGGGTGCGGCGGGCGGAGCGAAGCTGGTCGGCGGCGGGCCCGACGAGGGCCTGGCCGGGCCCGCTGGCCACGGCCTGGATCATCTTCTTGGAGGTGGTGTTCTGGACGCTCAGGGCCTCGCCCTGGCTGGCGGCGGTCATCGCCTTGCCCTGCAGGGCCAACGAGACGCCGTCGTTCTCGTAGAGGACCGTGATCAGCTCGCCGGCCTTGATCACCTGAGGTGCGGACACGTCCCGGGCGGAAACGCTCGCGCCGGCCCTCAAGGGGCGTTTGGCGGCCAGGCCGATGATCGCCTCGGCGTCGCCGGGCGCGTCATGAGGCGCGGCGGCGGCCTTGCCCCAGACCAGATCCTGCGGCTGGACGATCTCGCCGGCCGAGAGGCTGCGGGCATAGGTCAGGACCTCGACATTGCCGCGAACAGCCGCCGCGGTCGCGCCGGGCGAGCCGCCGCGGACCACGATGCGGCGGATGCCCTCGGCGTTCGCCCAGGCCAGGCCATTGCGCCGCGCGAGCCCTTGCACGGCCCCGGCGTCCAGCACCGTTGAGGCGCCGGGCTTGGCCGCGACCTGGACCCTGCCTGCCGCGCCGGCGCCTTCGAACAGGTCCGACAGGGTGACCATGCCGTCGTCGTCGAGGACCTCGGCCTTCAGCGTGACGTTGGTGGCGGACAGCGCCGGGCCGGCGATCAGCCAGGCGGCGGAGACGGCGACGAGCAGGGCGCGGGTCATGATCAGGACCGGATGTTGCTGGCGGTGCGCAGCATTTCGTCGGCCGAGGTGATGACCTTGGAGTTCATCTCATAGGCGCGCTGGGCGACGATCAGGGCGGTGATCTCGCTCACCGCGTCGACATTCGAGGCCTCGGTGTAGCCCTGGCTGAGCGTGCCGATGCCGTCATTGCCCGGCGTGCCGGTGGTGGCCGCGCCCGAGGCGGCGGTCTCCAGCAGCAGGTTGTCGCCGATGGCGTCCAGGCCGCCTTCGTTGACGAAGGTGGCGAGCTCGATATTGCCGATCACCTCGGGCGAGGTCTGGCCGGCGCGGATCGCCTGGACCTGGCCGCTCTTGGAGATCGAGATGTCTGTGGCGTCGCCGGGAATGGTGATGGCCGGCTGGATCAGGTAGCCGTCCTCGGTCACCAGCTGGCCCTGGTCGTTGGTCGAGAGGTTGCCGGCCCGGGTGTAGGCGGTCTCGCCTGCCGGCATCAGCACCTGGAAATAGCCGCGGCCGGAAATGGCGATGTCCAGCTTGTTGCCCGTCGCGGTCATCGTGCCCTGTTCGGTGATCCGGTAGACGGAGCCGGCCTTCACGCCGCCGCCGACCTGCACGCCGGTCGGAACGACGTTGCCCTGGTCGGAGGACTGGGCGCCGGCCCGTTCCAGGGTCTGGTAGAGCAGGTCCTGGAACTCCGCGCGCTGCTTCTTGAAGCCCACGGTGTTCATGTTGGCGATGTTGTTGGAGATGACCTCAACATTCAGCTGTTGGGCGGCCATGCCGGTGGCGGCGGTGCGAAGCGCTTGCATCGACTAGACTTTCTTTAGTTCAGCTTGCCCATCCGCTCGATCGAGCGGCGGGAGAGTTCAGCGTTGGCGTCCATCATCTTGGCCATCGACTCATAGGCCCGGGTGACCTCGATCATCCGGGTGATCTCGGTGATCGGCTTGACGTTCGAGCCCTCCAGCATCCCCTGTTTGACGCGGGCGTCGGGGGCGGCCTGGGGCTGGTCGTTGGAAGTGTTGCGGTAGAGGTTGTCGCCGACCTTCTCGAGCACCGAGAGCTGGTCGAAGCGGGCCACGCCCACCTTGCCGACGATCTCCTCGCCCTGGCTGACCGTGCCGTCCGGAGCGATGGTGACGGGGCCCTTCTTCGGATCGATGACAAGCTCGCCGCCGTCGCCCAGTACGGGCAGGCCGTCCTGGGTGACCAGCTTGCCGGCGTCGTCCAGGCGGAAGCGGCCATCGCGGGTGTACTGCTCGCCCTCGGCCGTGGAGACCTTGAAGAACCCGTCGCCCTCGACGCCGAGGTCGAAGGTCCCGCCGGTCATCCGCAGGGTCCCCTGGCGGAAGTCGCGGCCGACGCCGCGATCCAACACGAACTTCACGGGGCGGGGCCCCTGGGCGGTCACCGCCGGCGACATGGGTTCGGTCTCCACCAGCAGGCTCTCGACCTTGAAACCGGTGGTGTCGGCGTTGGCGATGTTGTTGGCCACGATGTCCATTTCGCGGCGCAGCGTCATCTGCCGCGAAAGTCCGACGTAGAGGGCGTTATCCATCGAAAGCGGGCCTTAACCTGCGTCACTTTTCCCAGCCGTCTCGCTGCAAACTTCGGGCCAAAGCGAAAGCGCAGCAATTTCAATGAGAAACAAAGTTAACGCCGGCCGATCGGCGGATTCTGCCGGGCAGGATTCGTGGCGCGTTAACACCGGTTAAAAACCGATCCTTAACCATGGTCGGGCGATGAGACGGGGATAAGATTCTAAGGAGCGCGCACGCGTGGCCAAGGACAAGGTCAAGGAAGCCCCGCCGGAGGCGGACGCCGCCGAAGGCGAAGAAGGCGAAGGCGCGCCTGCCAAGAAGAAAATCCCGCTCAAATTCCTGATCATCGGCGGCGTGGCCGCTGTGCTGGTCCTGGGGGGCGGCGGGACCGCCGGCTTCATGCTGCTCAAGCCCAAGCCGGACGAGGCGCACGCGGGCAAGGAGAAGGACAAGAAGAAGGAAAAGAAGGGCGAGAAGAAGGAAGGCGAGAAGCTCGCGGGCGAGGTCCGCGAAGGACCCGACGGCATCCTGTTCTACACCATGCCCAATGTGGTGGTGAACATGCAGACCGCCGACGGCCGCGCCACCTTCCTGAAGCTGAAGCTCACCCTGGAAGTGCCCGACCAGGAGACGGTCGACCTGCTCGAGCCGAACATGCCCAGGCTGCAGGACATGTTCCAGACCTTCCTGCGCGAGCTGCGTCCCGAGGACCTGCAGGGGTCGCAGGGTTCCTACCAGCTGCGCATGGAGATCCAGCGCCGGGTGAACCTGGTCATCGCGCCGTCGAAGGTGAATGCGGTCCTGATCGAGGAGATGCTGATCAACTAGGCCCGCCAGGGCCTGGTCGACGCGTAACCCATGGACGAAGAACCGCAGATCATCGGGGGCATGCAGGGCGGGATAAACCCCGACGATCCCTCGACGTGGGAGAACCCCGACGCCCAGGTCGAAGGCCTGATCGGCGCCGAGCGGATCCTGAACCAGGACGAGATCGACAGCCTCCTGGGCTTCGACCTCTCGGACGAGGAGGCGGCCGAGCGTTCGGGCATCCGGGCGATCATCAATTCGGCCCTGGTCTCCTACGAGCGCCTGCCGATGCTGGAGATCGTCTTCGACCGCCTGGTGCGGTTGATGACCACCTCCTTGCGGAACTTCACGTCCGACAACGTCGAGGTCAGCCTCGACAACATCTCGTCGATCCGGTTCGGCGACTACCTGAACTCGATCCCCTTGCCGGCCATCCTCTCGGTGTTCAAGGCCGAGGAGCTGGAGAACTACGGCCTGCTGACGGTCGACTCCAACCTGATCTACTCGATCGTCGACGTGCTGCTGGGCGGCCGGCGCGGCACCGCGGCCATGCGCATCGAGGGCCGTCCCTACACCACCATCGAACGCGTGCTGGTCCAGCGGATGGTCGAGGTCGTGCTGGCCGACGCCAAGCAGGCCTTCGAGCCCCTGACCCCGGTGACCTTCACCCTCGACCGGCTCGAGACCAATCCCCGCTTCGCCGCCATCGCGCGGCCGGCCAATGCGGCGATCCTGGTGAAGCTGCGGATCGACATGGAAGACCGCGGCGGGCGCATCGAGCTGCTGCTGCCCTACGCCACCCTCGAGCCGATCCGGAAGATGCTGCTGCAGCAGTTCATGGGCGAGAAGTTCGGCCGCGACAACATCTGGGAAGGCCACTTGGCCACCGAGCTCTGGACCACCCAGATGGAGGTCCGCGCCGTGCTCGACGAACAACAGCTCAGCCTGCGGGAAGTGCTCGATTTCAAGGTTGGCGACACCCTCATGCTGAACGCCACCCCCGACAGCCAGATCGAGCTGCGCGCGGGTTCGATCCCGCTGACCCGCGGCCGCATGGGCCGCCGCAACCATCACATCGCCGTCCGCGTCGACAGTCCGCTGTCGCCCCACGCCAAGAAAGCCATCCAGAGGGTCAAATGAGCATCATCGCCATCGGCATGAACCTGATGCTGGCCGGTCTGCTGACCGCGGCCCTGCTGATGGGTTACCGGCTGAACGCCCGCCTGAAGGCCCTGCGCGACAGCCATGAGGGCTTCGCCAAGGCCGTCGGGGAACTGGACGCCGCCGCCGCCCGCGCCGAACAGGGCCTGGCGGACCTGCGCGCCGCTACGGACGAGGCGCACGACGCCCTGGCCGACCGCATCGCCAAGGCCCGCGAGCTGACCGCCAAGCTGGATCGCCAGCTGCAGGGCGCCCCGCAGGTCTCGGCCCGGGTCGAGCCCATGCGCGGCCGCGAGCGCGAACGCGAGGACCTGGAGCTGGGCGACGTGGAGCGCGTCACCCACCGGCTGGGCTCGCTGCTCTCCGCCGCCCGCGATCCCCGCCCCGACCGCACCGTCCGCCGCGAACTGGCGCCGGTGCGCGAGCGTCCCCGCTTCGACGACGACCTGTTCGACATCGACGACGAGCCGATGCGCGCCGGAGGCCGTCGATGAGGAACATGCCCCGCATCCTGCCCCTGATCGGCGTCACCATCGCCGGGGTCATGGGCCTGAACGCCCTGGCGGGCGCCCAGTCGCTGCCGGACCTGGTGTCCGGCGCGCGTGCGTTCGCGGAAGAAGCCGCCAAGGGTCCCAAGGAAAAGCCGTCCAAGGACGAGATGAAGGCCGAGACCGGCCTGGCCAAGGACGCCGCGGCCAAGGTGGCCCTGCCGTCCGCCGCCAGGCCTCCGGCCGTCTGCGCGCCCACCGCCGCGGAGTTGGCCAAGGAGGCAGGCCTCTCGCCCGCCGAACTCCAGGTGCTGCAAAGCCTGGGCGCCCGCCGCGGCCAGCTCGACAAGCGCGAGCAGGAGTTCGACGTGCAGCTGGCCCTGATGGCCGCCGCCGAGGCCAAGCTCGACGCCAAGATGAAGGCCCTGACCGGGCTGAAGGGCGACATCCAGGGCCTGATGGTCCAGGCCAACGGCAAGGAGCAGGCCGAGATCGACCGCCTGGTGAAGGTGTTCGAGACCATGAAGGCCAAGGACGCCGCGCCGCGCCTGGTGGGCCTGGACGACGCCGTGCGCGTGCCCATCGCCGCCAAGATGAAGGAGCGCTCGCTGGCGCCCATCCTGGCCGCCATGCCGCCGGCCGAGGCGCGCAAGCTGACCGAACTGCTGGCCCGCCGCTTCAGCGACGTGAAGAAGGTGGCCGAGGCCGCCAACGCCACGGCCGACGCGGCCGCGGCCGGGGTCGGCGCGCCCGCCGCGCCGGCCAAGGCTCCGGTCAAGGCCGCGGCGAAGGCCCCGCCCAAAGCCAAGCCCAAGCCTGCGGCCCAGGCCGCGGCCGCGCCGCCCAAGGCTGCCCCGCTCGCCGATCCGGCCGCCGCGCCGGCGCCCAAGGCCGGATAGGGCCGTGGGTCTGCGCCACGCCCTTCGCTCGACGGTGGCGGCGATCGCCATCGCGGGCGTCGTCGCGCCTCCGGGCCTGGCGGCGCCGGCCAAGGCCGTGGCCCCGCGCGGGCCGCTGGACGTGCGCGTGGCCCAGGCGCGGGACTTCTCGCGCATCGAGTTCCATTGGTCGGGCGGCGCTCGCGCGGTCAGCCGCCGTGACGGCCAGAAGCTGATCCTCAAGTTCAACCGCGACGCCAGTCCGGACATCGCTCGCCTGCGGGTCGACCCGCCGCGCTGGCTGAAGACCGCGGAGGCCAGGCGCTCGGCCGGCGGCGGCCTGGAACTGGTGCTGACCCTGGCCGACGACGCCGACGCCAAGGTCGGCGTCGACGGGGGCGCCACCTATGTGAACCTGTTCGAGAAGCCGCCCGCTCCGGTGGCCGAGGCCGCGCCGGCGGAGGTCGCCGAGGCGGAGGCGCCGCCCGAGCCCCCTCGCGCCAATCCGGTCCCGGCCGGCGGCGTGGTCCGCATGGAGGCCAGGGTCGCCAACGGCCAGGTGAGCTTCAGCTTCCCCTGGGCAAATCCCAACGGGGCGGCGGTGTTCCGTCGCGGCGACGCCATCTGGGTGGTGTTCGACGCCCCGGCCAAGCTGGACGTCTCCACCGCCCCGCGGGGCCTGCGCCATTTCACCGGCATGCAGGCCATGACCGGGACCAGCTATTCGGCGGTGCGCATCGCCACCCCGGCCTCGACCCCGTTCTTCGCCGCCAGCCAGGGGGCGGTCTGGACCGTCACGCTCGGGCCCGGCGCCCAGGGCCAGCAGGCCAGTCTGGTGCGCATCGCTCGCGACCAGGCCGGCGGCCCGGCAGGCCTGAAGGCCGCGGTGGCCGGGATCACCGGGACGCTGGTGGTGGCCGATCCCGTGGTCGGCGACAGCCTGCAGGTCGTGACCGCGCTCGGCCCCGCCAAGGGCCTGCCCTCGCGCCGCGAGTTCGTGCAGATGGCACTGCTGCCCTCGGCCCAGGGCCTGGCGGTGGAGTCCTACGTCGAGGACCTCTCGGTCAGCCGCGAGGGCGACCTGATCCATATCGGTCGTCCCCAGGGCCTGGCCCTCTCGCCAGCCGCGGCCGGGGCCGAGCGGGTCCAGTCGGTGATGGGCGCCCCGCAGCAGGCCAGCATGCCCGGCCTGATTGACGCCACCTGGAGCAAGACCGGGTCCGGCGGCTTCCTGGCCCGCTACAACGCCCTGCTCTCGGCCTCCAACGAGGAGGCCGCCAAGGGCGCGGACGCGCCGTTGGCCGCGCGCATGGCGCTCGCCCGGTTCCTGGTCGGTTCGGAGCTGTCGTTCGAGGCCATCGGGGTGCTCAACGACGCCGTGCGCCGCCATCCGGCCCTGGCCGACGATCCCGAGTTCCGCGGCCTGCGCGGCATCGCCCGAGTGATGGCGCGGCGATACAAGGAGGCCCAGGCCGACTTCTCCGCCCCGATCCTCTCCGACGATCCCTCCAGCGCGCTCTGGCGCTCCTACATCGCCGTCCAGCTCGCCCAGTGGCCGGAGGCGCGCGCCCAGTTCTCCTCCGGCGCCGAGGCCTTCAACCAGTTCTCGCCCAAGTGGAAGGCGCGCTTCGCCCGCTCCGACGCCCAGGCCGCGCTGCAACTCGGCGACCTCAACGGCGCCGAGGGCCGCATCCGCCTGGCCCTGATGGACAAGACCGAGCCGCTGGAGGAGCTGGCCACCCGGCTGGTCCAGGCCCAGGTGGTCGAGGCGCTGGGCCATACCGACCGCGCCTTGCGGATCTATGCGGCCGTCGCCGGCGCGCCGATCGAGAGCCTGTCGGCGCCGGCCCTGCTGCACGCCACCCAGATCCGCCTCGACACCGGAAAGATCACCCCGCTGCAGGCGGCCAACGTGTTCGACGGCCTGCGCTACCGTTGGCGCGGCGACTCCACCGAGCTGGAGACTATCCGCGCGCTGGGCCAGCTCTATCTGAACCAGGGCCGCTATCGCGAGGCCCTGGAGGCCCTGCGCTCGGCCGGCCAGCGGCTGCCCGACCTGCCGGCCGCCCTGCAACTCCAGACGGACCTGGCCGCGGCCTTCCGCGCCCTGTTCCTGGACGGCGCCGCCGACGGCCTGGAGCCGATCCAGGCGCTGGCCCTGTTCTTCGACTTCAAGGAGCTGACCCCGCTGGGCGCCGACGGCGACCTGATGGTCCGTAAGCTGGTCCGCCGGCTGGTCGACGTCGACCTGCTGGACCAGGCCGCCCAGCTCTTGAGCTACCAGGCCGAAAACCGCCTGGACGGGGTGCCCCGCGCCCAGGTGGCCACCGACCTCGCCCTCATCTACCTGATGGACCGCAAGCCCGAGAAGGCCATGCAGGCCATCAACGGCTCGCGCACCACCATCCTGCCGACCTCGCTCAACAACGAACGCCGCCTGGTGGAGGCCCGCGCCCTGATGGGCCTGGGCCGTCTCGACCACGCCCTGGAGGTGATCGACCGCGACGCCTCCCGCGAGGCCAACGACCTGCGAGCCGAGGTGATCTGGAAACAGAAGGACTGGCCCGCGGCCGGCGGCCAGTTCGAGAAGAGCCTGGGCGACCGCTGGAAGCAGCCCGGCGCCCTCACCAGCGAGGAGGAGGGCAAGCTGCTGCGCGCCGGCGTCGCCTTCAGCCTGGCCGGCGACGAGCCCGCTCTCGACCGCCTCAACCAGCGCTACGGCGGCTTCTACGACCAGGCCCGCAATCCCGAGGCCCTGCGCGTGGCCCTGACCGGCGTGCAGTCGGGCCGCCTGAACGTCGCCGACTTCGGCCGGGTGACCGCCGACAACGAGGCCTTCTCCGGCTGGGTCGACAAGATGAAGGTCCGCTTCCGGCAGAAGCCGGGACCGACGGGCGGCGCCAAGCCCGCCGCTGCTCCCGCCAAGCAGGCGGCGACCGGTGCGGCTCCGGCGGCCAAGGGCTGACCCAATAGCCGCTCATCCCGGCGAAGGCCGGGACCCAGATTCATCCAGGGCGCCTAGTGAGTTTCACCTGGGTCCCGGCCTTCGCCGGGATGAGCGGGGGTACGCCCTATCCCCCGCCGCCCCCGCGCTGGAAGCTCTCGACCAGGCTGCCCGCCACCAGCCGCCAGCCGTCCACCAGGACGAAGAAGATCAGCTTGAAGGGCAGCGACACCACCACCGGGGGCAGCATCATCATGCCCATGCTCATCAGCACACTGGCCACCACCAGGTCGATGACCAGGAAGGGGATGAACAGCAGGAAGCCGATCTCGAAGGCGCGCTTCAGCTCCGAGATCATGAAGGCCGGCGTCACCACCTGCAGCGGGGTCTCGGCGATGGTGGCCGGGCGCTCGATCTTGGACAGGCGGATGAACAGGGCCAGGTCCTCGCGGTCCACCTGGCTCAGCATGAAGGTCTTCACCGGCGCGCTGGCCGCGTCGAAAGCCGCCGGGATCTCCATCTGCTGGTCCATCAGCGGCTTGATCCCCTCGTCATAGGACCGCTGCAGGGTCGGGCCCATGACGATTGCCGTCAGGAACAGGGCCAGGCTGATCAGCACGGCGTTGGGCGGGCTCTGCTGCAGGCCGAGCGCCGTGCGCAGCAGGCCCAGCACCACCACGATCCGCACGAAGGATGTGGTCATGATGACGATCGACGGCGCCAGCGACAGCACCGTCAGCAGGCCCATGAGCTGGACCACCCGCTCGGTGAGGCCGGCCCCGGTGCCGAGGTCGATGTTCACCGCCTGGGCGGCGGCCGCGACCGGGAAGATCAGGGCAGCCAGGGTGGCCAGGACCGACAGGCCCGCGGCGCGGCGCCAGTCGGCGGCCTCGAGATGAAACAGGGCGGAGAAGAGCTTGCGCATCACGCCGCCGTCTTGGGTTTGCGCTGGGCGGGGGGCTGGGTCAGCACCTGGCCCTCGCCCAGCAGCAGCAGGCGCTCCTGGCCGTCGAAGGAGACCACCACCAGCCGCCGGGAGGGGTCGAGCACCAGGCTCTCCACGATGGCCAGCCGCCGTTCCTTGCGGGTGGGCGAGAACCGCGCGAGCGCGTCGGGTCCGAAGCGGCGCAGCGCCACGGCGGCCATGCCCACCAGCCCCAGGGTCAGGGCGAGCGCGAAGACCGCGCGGACGAAGTCGGCGAATTCCATCGGGGAGGGCGGGTCCGAAGACGAGGAGAGCGTGTCGGCTCAAGGGTTTGCCCCAAGGCTCCTTAAGGGCCGGTTAACCCTGTTTGTTCACCATAACCGCCATGAATCTCGCCGAAATCCCGCTGTTCTCCATGCTGCGCGGCCGGCTGGGCCACCTGAGCGAGCGCCAAAGGGTGGTCTCTCAGAACGTGGCCAATTCCGACACGCCCGGCTACACGCCCTCGGACGTGAAACCCTACAGCTTCGAGGCCCAGGTGAAGGGCGTGGTCCTGACTCCGGTGCAGACCCCGACCCAGCCCGGCCACATGACCGCGCCGGGGGTCCGCAAGGGGCTGGGCAGTCAGTTCAAGTCGGTGAAGGCCCGCGACTCCGAGACCACCCTCGACGGCAATTCGGTGGTCCTGGAAGAAGAGATGATGAAAATGGCCGACGCGCGCATGAGCTATGACGCGGCCATCGGCTTCTACCAGAAATCGCTGGGCCTGCTGCGCATGGCCAGCCGCGCGCCCGGCCGCGGTTAGAGAGGCCTAGATGCCCAACATCAAGCCGGTCTCCGGCGCGCCGCAGGCCATCGCCACCACCGCCCTTCGCGCCCAGCAGGCGCGGATGCGGATCATCGCCGAGAACATGGCCAATGCGAACTCCGTGGCGCGCCAGGCCGGCGGCGATCCTTACCGCCGCCAGGTGCCGGTGTTCGAACCGGTGAAGACCGAAGCCGGCCAAGGCGTGCGCATGTCCAGGGTCGCCCCCGACCCGAAGGACTTCCGCAACGTCTACGACCCCAGCCATCCCTCGGCGGACACCAAGGGCTATGTGAAGCTGCCCAATGTCGACACCCTGATCGAGGCGCTCGACATGAAGGAGGCCCAGCGGGCCTACGAAGCCAACCTCAACGTGATCGAGACGGCGCGCGCCATGGAAATGCGCACCCTCGACATGCTCAAGAAATAGGGCGCTGACCGATGATGACCGCCCTCGCCGCCGCCAAGGCCTACGCCGCCACCCAGAACAGCGGGATCAAGGCGCCCACCGGCGCCCAGGAAGACGGCGGCCTCGACTTCGGCGCCATGGTCAAGTCGGCCATCCAGGACGCCATGACGGCGACCAAGACCGCCGAGACCCAGATCGCCGCCAACGTGGCCGGCAAGGCCGAGCTGATCGACGTGGTCACGGCCATCTCGGCCGCAGAGGCCAGCCTGGAGACCGTCATGGCGGTCCGCGACCAGGTGATCAACGCCTACCAGGAAATCATGCGGATGCCGATCTGACCGATCCTGTCTAAGGTTGGTCCATGGCCCAACCTGCGATCGAGCTCATCGACATCGAAAAGCGCTACGGCGCCCATGCGGCGCTGGACGGGGTCAGCCTGTCGGTCGCCCCGGGGGAGTTCGTTGCCCTGGTGGGCGCCTCTGGCTCGGGCAAGACCACCCTGCTCAAGACCATCAACGGCCTGGCCTGGCCTGACGCCGGGACCGTGCGCGTCACCGGGGACCTGACCGCCAGCCGCGCGCCGCATGAGCTGCGCCGGCGGATCGGCTATGTGTTCCAGGAGATCGGCCTCTTCCCGCACCTGACCGTGGGCGAGAACATCGCCATCACCCCGAAATTGCTCGGCTGGGACAAGGCCAGGATGGCCGCCCGCGTCGACGAGCTACTGGACCTCGTCGCCCTGCCGCGCGAGGTGGCCGCTCGGCTGCCGTCCGCCCTCTCCGGCGGCCAGAGGCAGAGGGTCGGCGTGGCTCGGGCGCTCGCCGCCCAGCCGGCCATCCTGCTGATGGACGAGCCCTTCGGCGCGCTGGACCCGGTCACCCGCGAGGAGCTCGGCTCCGACTACCGCGCCCTGCATGAAAAGCTCTCGCTCACCACCGTCATGGTCACCCACGACATGACCGAGGCCGTTCTGCTGGCCGACCGGATCGTGGTGCTGAAAGCCGGGCGCATCGTCGCCGACGGGACCCCGGGCCACCTGCTCGCCACCAGCCGCGACCCTGACGTCCTGTCCCTGCTGGAGGCCCCGCGCCGCCAGGCCGAGCGGCTGCGCGCCCGGCTGGAGGCCGCCTCGTGAACCCTCGGGTGGCGGACGCCTTCGCCCTGCTGCCGGAATATCTCGGCTGGCACGTGCTGCTCAGCGCCAGCGCGCTGGCGCTCGGCCTGCTGATCAGCCTGCCGCTGGCGGTGGCCGCCAGCCGCAGCCAGCGTCTACGCTGGCCGGTCCTGGCGCTGGCGGGCCTGATCCAGACCATTCCGAGCCTGGCCCTGCTGGCCCTGTTCTACCCGCTGCTGCTCGCCCTCTCGGCCCTCAGCTTGGCGACCTTCGGCCAGGGCTTCTCGGCGCTGGGCTTCCTCCCCTCGCTGCTGGCGCTCACCCTCTATTCGATGCTGCCGATCCTGCGCACCGCCACGGCCGGTATCCTCGGCGTCGATCCCGCGGTGCGCGAGGCCGCCGACGGCGTCGGCATGACCGCCCGCCAGCGCCTGCTGCAGGTCGAGCTGCCGCTGGCCATGCCGGTGATCATGGCAGGGGTGCGCACGGCCGCGGTCTGGACCATCGGGGCCGCGACCCTCTCCACCCCGGTCGGCCAGACCAGCCTGGGCAACTACATCTTCGCGGGGCTGCAGACCGAGAACTGGGTCTTCGTCCTGTTCGGCTGCGCGGCCTCGGCGGGGCTGGCCCTGGTCGCCGACCAGCTCCTGGGCCTGATCGAGACGGGAGCTGCGCGGCGTCGGCGCGTCCTGATCTTGGCCGGCGCCGCGCTGCTGGCGGTGGGCGTGGCCGCGGCCCTGCTGCCGCTCGCCAGCTTCGGCAAGCCGGCCAGCTACGTGGTCGGCGCCAAGAACTTCTCCGAGCAGTACATCCTGGCCGAGCTGATGGCCGGGCGGCTGGAGGGCGCAGGCGGTCAGGTCTCGCGCAAGGAGGACCTGGGCTCGGCGGTGGCCTACCGCGCGCTCGCCGCCGGCGAGCTCGATGTCTATGTCGACTATTCCGGCACCCTCTGGACCAACGTCCTGAAGCGGCAGGACAATCCCGGCCGCGCGGCGGTCCTGGCCGAGCTGACCACCGAGCTGAAGCGCCGCGACGGGGTGGTGGTCCTCGGTTCCCTGGGCTTCGAGAACGCCTACGCCTTCGCCATGCGCGCCGACCGCGCCCGGACGCTGGGCGTCACCAGCCTGGCCGACCTTGCCCGCGAGGCGCCGCGCCTGACCCTGGGTTCGGACCTGGAGTTCCTGTCGCGGCCGGAGTGGAAGGGCGTCGACGCCGCCTATGGCTTCAATTTCAAGGCCGAGCGGTCCTTCCAGCCCACCTTCATGTACCGGGCCCTGTCGGGCGGCGAGGCCGACGTGATCTCGGCCTTCTCGTCCGACGGCCGCATCGCCGCCGACAAGCTGATCGTGCTGACCGATCCGAAGGGCGCCCTGCCGCCCTATGACGCGGTGATCCTGATCTCGCCCAAGCGGGCAGGGGACGCCAAGCTGATCGAGGCCCTGCGGCCCCTGGTCGGCTCGATCAGCGTCGAGGCCATGCGCGCCGCCAACTACAGCGTCGACCGCGACACAGGGAAGGCCACGCCCGCCGAGGCGGCGCGCGGGCTTGAGCGGGGGCTTGCGGCGCAGTCGGCCAACGCGGCGCCCTGAACAAGTTCAGTTCGGGTGGGCCCCTGCGGCGGCCGCCAGTTTGAGGGCTTCCTTCAGCGCCTCGTCGGTATGGACGGCGACGTCGGGGGCGACGCCCTTGCCCTCCCAGTCCCAACCGGTGTCGGGATCGTAGGTGCGTCCGACCGGGACGAAGGCCGCGAACCGCTCGCCGATGGTCTGCAGGCCGCCATAGTGACCCGCGCCGCGAGTGGATTCGCCGATCAGCGTCGCCCGGCGGGTGCGCTTGAAAGCCAGGGCCAGGTGCTCGCCGGCCGAGGCCGTGCGTCGCGAGGTCAGGTAGTAGACCGGCACGCGCTGCAAGCGGGTTTCGGCGTCGGGGCTCACGACGTGATCGTGGCTGACGATGGTGGGCGGCGACGGCTGGCGCAGCAGGGTCTGGCCGTCGCGTATCGGTCCGAAGTCGGCGACGGAGGCGCGGGTGTCCATCCGCACCAGGTGGGTGGTCCGCGCGTAGAGCAGCGGCAGGATCGCGTCCATGATGCCCAGGCCGCCGCCGCGGTGGGGCCGCGCGTCGATGATCACCGCCTTGGCGTCGGCGTGGGCCAGCAGGAAGCTTCGTGCCGCCTCGGTCGCCGCCGGGTCGTCCAGAAACTGGTTGAATCGCAGATAGGCGACGTCGCCCATCATCTGCGCAGCCTCCAGGCCCGGCGGGCCGCTGCTGCGCGCGCTGGCGGGGACGTCGGCGGCGGGGGGACGCGGCTGTTCGAACGCCTTTTGCGTGGCGAGCCGCAGGTGACCATCCTTGGCCACCGCCTGCAGGTCGGCTGTGACCCGTTCGCCGAACGCGGCGGGGTCGGTCAGACCATCATAGGCGCCGCTCTTGAGGTTGGCCCGCAGCATGGCCGCGTACCGGGCGCCGACATCCGGGAACAGAAAGTCGGCTTCGAGGGCCTTGGCCAGGTCCTCGATGACAACACCTCGCTCGGCGGCCGACATGGGCATGACCGGCGCAGGCGTCGCCGTGGGGGCAGGCGGTGCGGCCGCGACGATGGACGGGCTGGCGAACAGGGCCAGGGCCGAGCAGGCGGCCAACAACGAATGTCGCATGGAAACTCCCTTCGAGCCGTCGAGTGATGCGACCTCGGGCGGCCCCGCGCAAATTAAGATGCGGTAAGGCCACGGTGGGTCCGGAGTCCCGGATTCTCCCTTCGTTAACCATAGCTGGGCAAAATTGACCTAGCTTCCAACCTAGCTCCACGCGTACCCAAGAGGCCCCCGATGAACGGCGCCGAAGTTCTGGACGTCGGCCGCGACGCCATCTGGCTCACCATCCAGCTGTCCGCCCCCGTGCTCATCGTCGGCCTGGTGGTCGGCGTCGGCATCGGCCTGATGCAGGCGCTCACCCAGATCCAGGAAGCCACCCTGGTCTATGCGCCGAAGATCGTGGCGATCTTCATCTCGCTGCTGGTCTTCCTGCCGCTGATGGGAGCCCTGATGAGCGGCTTCATGCGCCAGATCGCCGCCCGCATCGCGGCGATGTAGCGCGGCGCATGGAGCACTACGCGGCCGCCTCTCAGGTCTATGCCGGAGGCCTGATCTTCGCCCGCATCGGCGCGATGATCATGCTGCTGCCCGGGTTCGGCGACGCCACCGTGCCGCCGCGTATCCGGCTGGCCTTCGCCTTCCTGATGGCCCTCATGCTGATGCCGGTGATCGCCAAGGGCCTGCCGGTTCCGGGCACGGTCTCGGGGGTCGGCACGGCGGTGATCAAGGAGGTGCTGATCGGGCTGATGATCGGCGCCATCCTGCGGCTCTTCATGTCGTCCCTGGCGGCGGCCGGCGAGATCATCTCGATCCAGACCACGCTCGCCTTCGCCCAGACCGCCGCGCCGGGCCAGGCCGCGCCGTCGACGACGCTCGGCACCTTCCTCGGCCTGATCGGGATCACCCTGATCATGACCACCGACCTGCACCACATGTTCCTGGCCGGGATCGTGCGCTCCTACACTCTGTTCCCGTTCTCCCGCGACGTGCCGGTGGCCGACGCCGCCCAGCTCGCCATCCAGACGGTGGCGGGCTCCTTCAAGCTCGGCCTGCAGCTTGCCGCCCCGGTGGTGGTGTTCTCGCTGATCTTCAACATCGCCGCGGGCCTGGTCGGCCGGGTGATGCCGCAGTTCCAGGTGTTCTTCGTGGCCACGCCCCTGATGGTGCTGTTCGGCCTCTCGCTCTTCGCCCTTAGCCTGGGCACCATCGGCATGGTCTGGGTCAGCCGCTATCGCGAGCTGATCAGCCTGTTCGCGGCGGGCTGACATGGCCGAAGAGAACGACGCAGCCTCGAAAACAGAAGAGCCGACACCCGGCAAGCTTCAGAAGGCCCGCGAGAAGGGCGATGTCGTCAAGACGCCGGATCTCGCCATGCTGGCCTCGTTCGCGGGGGCCGCCGGCGTGCTGGCCGTCGCCGGCGGCTGGATGTCGAACAACCTGGCCAACGAGCTGCTGCCCTTCATCGCCCATCCGCATGACATGAGGCTTGAAGGCGGCGGCGGGGTCGAGATCGCCCGCCATAGCATGATGGCCGCCGCCCCGATCCTGCTGGCCGTGCTGGTGGTGGCGGCCCTGCTGGGGGCCGGCGGGAACCTGGTCCAGACGGGCTTCATGTACAGCCCCGAAAAGCTCAAGCCCGACTGGAAGAAGGTCTCGCCGATGGGCGGACTGAAGCGGATGCTGGGCCCCGACGGGCTGATGCAGTTCTTCAAGTCGCTGGTGAAGATCCTGATGGTGGCCTGGGTCGGCTATGTGGTGGTCAAGCCCTACGTCCACCCGATGCAGGAGCTGTCGGCCTTGGACCCGACGTCGATCCTGCCCCTCGTCATCGAGATCCTCCGCAAGCTGGTCTTCGCCGTGGCCGGGCTGATGCTGGTCATCGCGGGCTTCGACTGGTTCTGGCAGCGCCAGCGCTTCATGAAGAAGATGATGATGACCAAGGAGGAGTTGAAGGAGGAGTTCAAGAACACCGAGGGCGATCCCCACATCAAGGCCAAGCGACGCCAGATTCAGATCCAGCGCTCGCGCCGCCGGATGATGGCCGCGGTGCCGACCGCCACCATGGTGATCATGAACCCGACCCACTACGCGGTGGCCCTCAAGTACGAGCCCGGCGAGACCGCCGCCCCCCAGTGCGTCGCCAAGGGCATGGACGCCGTGGCGCTCAAGATCCGCGCCCTGGCCGAGGAGGCCGGCGTGCCGGTCATCGAGGACGCGCCCCTGGCGCGCGCCCTCTACGCCGCCGTCGAGCTCGACGACTTCATCCCCGCCACCCACTACGAAGCCGTGGCCAAGCTGATCGGCTTCATCATGCAGACGGGACGACGCGCCGCCGGCGCGGCCTAACCCCGAAAAAACACTACGGATTCGTGAGAGTATCGCTGTGAGTGATTCGTCGGGGGCCGTGGCCTCCTCAGTCAACCGGGGCCGCCCCATGGCCAAGTCAACGACCCGCGAAGGTGCGCGGCGCCGCTTCGACCCCTTGATGGGGTTCGCGGCCGTGTGCTTCCTCGCGGCCGTGGGCTTCGCCGCGGTGCCGGCCTTCAACGCCGGGGCTTCCACCCGGGCCGGCGTGATGCTGCTGGTCGGCCTCTTCGGCGTGGCGTGCCTGGGTCTGTTCGCGCTGCGCAACGCCGTCGAGGCGAACCCGGAGAGCGAACCCGGCGTCGACACCCTGATCGACGCCTTGCCCGAACCCGCCGCCATCGCCGCGGCCGACGGCCGCATCCACGCGGCGAACGCCCCCTGGCGCGCGGCCCTGGGCGCGGCCCAGCGCCTGCCCAAGGGCGGGCCCTCCGCGGCCAGCCTGTTCTCGGCGCTCACCGCCGCGCGGCGGGGCGAGACCGGCCGGGCGGCCATCCGCACCAACGGCTCGGAACATGCCGCCACCGTCTCGCCTCTGGGCGAGCGCCGATTCCTGGTGCGCCTGGACGACCGGCCGCCCGAGACCCTGGCCCTGCCGGCCGGCGCCATGGAGGTGCTGACCGCCTTCAACACCGCCAAGCCGCCGCCGCCCAAGGTGCTGGACGCCTTCGCCGCCGCCTCGCCGTTCGGCGCGGCCCTGCTTGAGGGCGAGGATCCCTTCGCCGCCACCATCGTCGAGGCCAATCACAGTCTGGCGGCCGTGGCCGGCGACGGACGGGCCGGCGAAGTGTTCGGCGAGCTGATCGAGCCGTCGTCGCGGATCGACGCGGCCCAGAAGCTGAAGGACGGCCATGTGGGCGCCCTGGAGGTCCGGCTGGCCCGCGACCCGGCCAAGATCGCCCATCTCTATCTCTCCAAGAGCGACGGCCGCTGGGTGGCCTATCTGGTCGACGTCTCCGAGCAGAAGCAGATCGAGCTGCAGCTCTCCCAGAGCCAGAAGATGCAGGCCATCGGCCAGCTGGCCGGCGGCGTGGCCCATGACTTCAACAACCTGCTGACCGCCATCTTCATGCAGCTCGACGTGCTGGCCGCCCGCCATCCGGTGGGCGACCCGTCC
This sequence comes from Phenylobacterium sp. LH3H17, assembly GCF_024298925.1. NCBI lineage: Bacteria > Pseudomonadati > Pseudomonadota > Alphaproteobacteria > Caulobacterales > Caulobacteraceae > Phenylobacterium > Phenylobacterium sp. LH3H17. Next base: position 1,294,772 of record NZ_CP101283.1, read on the forward strand.
TATGAAGGCCTGAACGAGATCAAATCGACCTCGGCGCGCGCCGCCGACCTGGTGCGCAAGCTGCTGGCCTTCTCGCGCAAGCAGACCGTCCAGCGCGAGACCCTGGACCTGGGCGAGCTGATCAGCGAGTCCGAGGTGCTGCTGCGCCGGGTGCTCTACGAGGACGTGAAGCTCGAGACCGAGTACGGCCGCAACCTGCCGCACGTCCGCGCCGACCGCAGCCAGATCGAGACCGCGGTCATGAACCTGGCCGTCAATGCCCGCGACGCCGTGCGGGCCCATGGCGGCGGCGTGGTCACCATCCGGCTGGCCCGGGTGACGCAGGAGGAGGCCGCCGGCCTCGGCTATCCCGCCGCCGAGGGCGACCAGGCCCTGATCGAGGTTTCTGACGACGGCCCCGGCATCCCGCCCGACGTGATGGACAAGATCTTCGACCCCTTCTTCACCACCAAGCCGGTGGGCGAGGGGACGGGGCTGGGCCTCGCCACCGTCTACGGCATCGTCAAGCAGTCGGACGGCTGGATCAGCGTAGACTCCAAGCCGGGGGAGGGCGCGGCCTTCCGCATCTTCCTGCCGGTCCACGTGCCCTCGGCCGCCGCTCCGGCGCTGACGCCGGTGGTCAAGGCCCCGCCCAAGGCCCGCGACCTCTCGGGCGCCGGGCGTATCCTGTTCGTCGAGGACGAGGACGCCGTGCGCGGGGTGGCCGCCAAGCTGCTGCGCGCCCGCGGCTATGAGGTGATCGAGGCGGCCTCCGGCGAGGAAGCCCTGGAGCTGGCCGAGCAGCACGCGGGTTCCATCGACCTGATGATCTCCGACGTCGTCATGCCGGGCATGCAGGGCCCCGATCTCCTGAAACAGGCCCGCGTCTTCCTGTGCGGCGCGCCGGTCATGTTCATCTCGGGCTATGCCGAGGCGGAGTTCTCGAACCTGCTCGAGGGCGAGGAGAACATCTCATTCCTGCCCAAACCCATCGATATCAAGATGCTCGCCGAACGGGTGAAGCAGGAATTGCAGAAGGCGGCCTGAGGGTCTGCCTGCAATGGAGCGCATGCAGGGATTTGAACGCGAGGTACGCCGGCTGAGCGACACCATCGCCGCCGACGAGGACGTGATCCACAAGTTCATCGACGCCGCCGGCGACCTGGCCGTGAACCTGGTGGTGGCCGCCCTCATCCTGGTGGTCACCTTCTGGGCGGCCGGCTGGGCCTCGCGCCTGGTGCGCCGCCTGATCGGAAGGGTCCACCGCGACGGCCCTCCCGATGTCACCCTGCAGAGCTTCGGCGGCTCGGCGGCCCGCTATGTGATCGTCATCGTCGGGCTGATCGCGGTGCTGCAGCAGGTCGGGGTCCAAACCACCTCGATCCTGGCGGTGGTGGGGGCGGCCTCTCTGGCCGTGGGCCTGGCGCTGCAGGGCACGCTCAGCAACGTGGCGGCGGGCGTCATGCTGCTGCTGTTCCGGCCCTACCGGGTCGGCGACGTCGTGGAGATCGCCGGACGCACCGGCACGGTCAAGGCGCTGGATCTGTTCGTCACGGAACTCGCGACCCCCGACAACATCAAGGTGGTGATGCCCAACGCCAAGGTGTTCGGCGACGTGATCGTCAACACCAGCCACCATTCCAGGCGCCGCGTGGACGCGATCTTCCGCGTCGACACCAAGCGCGACGTGCCGGCCCTGTTGGCGGGCCTCAAGGCCCGCGCCGAGGCCAATCCCCTGGTTCTGCCCGACCCCGCCCCCATGGCCGAAGTGCTGGGCATGTCCGAGGCCTTCGTCGAGGCCGTGGTCCGCGCCTGGGTCGAGCGCGAGGACTATGGGGTGGTCAAGGCCGACCTGTTGCTGGCCGCCCGCCTGTTGGCCGACGGCGCCGACACCCCGCTTCCGCCCACCCCGAAGGCGAAGCTCAAGCCCGCCGCCCCGGCCCGCAAGCCGCGGCGGAACCTGGTTCGCCGCCTGCGGGGCTAGAGATCCGCCCCCAGCGCGCAGCGCGGATTCGGCGATGTGACCGAGGGGGTTGAAGCCTCCGAACAAGAGTCAAAGTCCCCCTCAGTCACCTGCGGTGACAGCTCCCCCAGGAGGGGAGCATCTAGCTCCAAGATCTTCCCCCAGCGCGAAGCGCGGTTTGGGGGAGGTGGCGCGTCGCCTTCTTCGGCGACGTGACGGAGGGGGCTGAAGCCCACAAGAGCCAAAGTCCGCCTAGCCCCGCCATGCGCGATAGCCCCCTGCCGAGAGTCGGCGCCCAGTCTTGACGGGCCTCGCGCTCGGGCGTATTTAAGCGATGACTTAATTAAGGATATCATTAAATGCGGGCGGCGATGGACCCCTTGAGCGCGACGCTGTCGGCGCTGGCGGATCCCACCCGCCGGGCGATCCTGGCGCGGCTGGCGGAAGGCCAGGCCACGGTGGGCGAACTCGCCGAGCCGTTCGACATCAGCCTGCCGGCGGTGTCGCAACACCTGAAGGTCCTGCAGACCGCGGGCCTGATCTCGCGCGGCCGCGAGGCCCAATGGCGGCCCGCCAGGCTGGAGGCAGGCCCCATGAAGGACGTCGCCAGCTGGCTCGAACACTACCGCCGCTTCTGGGAAGGCAGTTTCAACAAGATGGACGCCTACCTGGCCAAGCTCACCAAGGAAAAGTCCGATGGCCGCAAGCACTGAGATCGGCCGCCCGGCGCACGCCGCCCCGCTGCCCGACGACGAGATCTACATCGTCCGCGCCTTCGCCGCCCCCGTCGCCCTGGTCTTCCGTCTCTGGGAGGACCCGGCCCACCGCGCCCCGTGGTGGGGCCCGGGGGCGTCCACCTGCACCCATTTCGCCCATGAATTCCGCGAGGGCGGCGCCTGGCGCGCCTGCATCAAGTCGGCCCAGCATGGCGAACAGTGGCAGGGCGGCGTCTATCGCGAGATCGAACGCGACAAGCGGATCGTCTTCACCTTCGCCTGGGATTCCGCCCCTGCCGGCGAGGCGGAGACCCTGGTGGTCGTCACCCTCGCCGAGCGCAAGGGCGCGACGATCCAGACCTTCCACCAGACCCCCTTCGCCACCGTCGAGCGGCGCGACGACCACGTGGTCACCTTGAGTCTGCTGTTCGACCGCCAGCAGGCCTACGTCCAGTCCATCGCCCAGGGAGAAGCCCCATGATCGCCGTCGCCTCGATGAAGCTCCGAATTCTCGCGGCCTGCGCCGCCCTCGCCACCCTGTCCGCGGGCCAGGCCTTCGCCGACGACGGGATCACCGCCAAGCTGGCCGCGCCCGTCGGGGAAAAGACCAGGTTCATCGCTGGCGGCGCCATGTTTTACTGCGAAGGCGACACCTGCGTCGCCCTGACGCCCACCTCCCGGACCTTCGCCACCGCAACCTGCAAGGCCATCGCCGACAGGGTCGGGGCGGTCGTCGCCTTCAGCGGCCGCAAGGCCCTGGACGACGCCAAGCTCGCCGACTGCAATGAGAAGGCGCTCGCCAAGGCCGGCGCCAGCGCCCTCGCCGGGAAGTAAGGCCGGATCCGCAGTTCAATGGGAGATTCCGATGGATACCGTAAGCGTGCGTTACATCGTGAACGACGTCGACGCGGCGATCGCCTTCTATCGCGACCTGCTGGGGTTCGAGGTCGACTTCAGTGCGGCGCCGGGCTTCGCGATGCTGCGCCGGGGGCCGCTGCGGCTGTTGCTGAACCGCCCCGGCGCCGGCGGCGCGGGCCAGAGCATGCCGAGCGGCGAGGCGCCGGCGCCGGGCGGCTGGAACCGCATCCAACTGCAAGTCGGGGATCTCGGAGCCGAGGTCGAACGGCTCAGGGCCGCGGGCGGCCGTTTCCGCAACGAGATCGTGCAGGGCAATGGCGGCAGGCAGATCCTCGTCGAGGATCCCTCAGGCAATCCGATCGAGCTGTTCGAGCCCCCGGCCAGATAGGGGTCAGGCCTTATCCTCGGCGCGGCGGCCGACGATCTTCATGGTCTCCACCTGCGCCTCGGTGACGCGCCGAAGCCGCGCCAGCAGGCCGGTAGTGTCGCGGCCTTCGGCGATCTGGCGGTCGAGTTCGGCCAGTTGTTCGGCGGGCGGGAGTTCTGTGCGGCGGTCCATGGCCAGGTTTTCTAGCCGACCTTTATGAGCCGCAGGTAAATCGCCGCCTCGTCCACACGCTATGTCGGCAAGTCGTCATCAAAGCTTGGCCGTCCCTTCAAGTAGCGCTGTTACCCCACGCCCCGGTCGGGCGATCGCGAGGGGCGGTGCCGGACGCAGGGGCGAAATCATGAAATTCCATCTATTCACCGGCGTGGCGCTTGGCGTGCTGGCCCTAGCTTCGGCGAGCTCGGCAGGAGCGCAGACGGCTGCGGCCGGATCGGCGGCCCTGGCCGACGCCTCGTCGGTCGACGAGCTCGTGGTGTTCGGGCGCGGCGAGACCCGCCAGGTCCAGACCGTGGGCGGCGAGGAGCTGCAACTGGAGGTGGCCGGCGCCAGCCCGCTGAAGCTGGTTGAGAAACTGCCTAATGTGAACCTGCAGTCCGCCGACCCTTTCGGCGCCTATGAGTGGTCCGCGCGGATCACCATTCGCAGCTTCAACCAGAACCAGCTCGGCTTCACCCTCGACGACGTGCCGCTCGGCGACATGACCTACGGGAACCACAACGGCCTGCACATCTCACGCGCCATCGCCGGGGAGAATGTCGGCCAGGTGGAGCTGGCCCAAGGGGCGGGCGCCCTGGAGACTGCCTCCGCCAACAATCTGGGCGGCACGCTGAAGTTCATCTCACGCGAACCGCTGGCCGAGTTCGGCGGCCTCGCGGCGGCCACCGCCGGTTCCGACAGCACCTATCGCGGCTTCCTGCGGCTCGAGAGCGGCGCCCTTCCCAGCGGGGCGCGGGGCTATCTCAGCTATTCCTACAACACCGCCGACAAGTGGAAGGGCGTGGGCGAGCAACGTCAGCAGCAGATCAATTTCAAGGTCGTCCAACCGATCGGCGAGGGCTCGCTGACTGGCTGGGCCAACTGGTCCAAGCGTCGCGAGAACGACTACCAGGACCTGTCGCTGGGGATGATCCAGCGCCTGGGCTCGGACTGGGACAACAATTCCGGCAATTGGGCCCAGGCCGTGCAGATCGCCGAGATCGGCAACAACCGCGGCGACACCGGGGTCCCACCGCGCTTCCCGTCGTTCGGCACGACCTATCCGGCGCCGATCACCTCGGTCGACGACACCTATTTCAACGCCTCGGGGCTGCGCGACGACCTGATCGGGGCGATCACCCTGGCCCTGCCGGTGGGCGAGGCTTTCGATATCAAGGCCACGGTCTACGGCCACGACAACAAGGGCCAGGGCCTTTGGTACACGCCCTATGTGCCCTCGCCGAACTACGGGGTGGCCGGCGCGACCAGCAACGACGCGCCGATCTCCATCCGCACGACGGAGTATGACCTGCAGCGCTACGGCGTGGTGGCTGGCGGCACGCTCACCCTCGGTGGCCACAAGATCAATGCCGGGGTCTGGTACGAGGACAACAGCTTCAACCAGGCCCGCCGCTTCTATGGCCTGAACCGCGCCGCCCCGCAGCGCGACAGCCTGAAGATGCAGTCGGGCGCCTTCTTCACCCAGTGGGAATACGACTTCACAACCACCACCTGGCAGTTCCACGTCCAGGACACCTGGACGGTCAGCGACGTCCTGGCGGTCAATTTCGGCTTCAAGTCGCTGTCGGTGGAGAACGAGGCCACGACCCTGATCGGCGCCAACAAGTCCGGCAAGATCGAGGCCAAGGAAGAGTTCCTGCCCCAGGCCGGGGTCCGCTTCGACCTCAGCGAGGACAGCCAGCTGTTCGCATCCTTCGCCCGCAGCATGCGCGCCTTCCCGAGCTCCGGAACCTCGGGGCCGTTCTCGGCCTCGCAGGCCGGCTTCGACGCCATCAAGGGCAAGCTGAAGCCGGAGATCTCCGACACCTTCGAGGCCGGCTGGCGCTATAAGACCCCGGACTTCCAGGGCGTGCTCGCCGTCTACCACGTCAAGTTCAAGGATCGGCTGTTCGGCGTGCCGGTTGGCTCCGGGATCGTCGGCAACCCTTCGGCCCTGTCCAATGTGGGCGGCGTGACCGCCCAGGGTTTCGAAGCCGCGGGATCCTGGGACTTCGCCCCCGACTGGTCGCTGTTCGCCTCCTACGCCTACAACGACTCCACCTATGACGACGACACGTTGGACGGCGCCGGGCTGATCGTGGCGCGGACCGCGGGCAAGACCACGGTCGACACGCCGGAGAACCTGCTCAAGGCCGAGGTCTCCTACGACAACGGCGCCCTGTTCGGCCGCGCCTCGCTCTCGTATCTGAGCAGCCGCTTCTTCACCTACGAGAACGACAAGAGCGTGCCGTCCCAGACCCTCGCCGAGCTCGCCGTCGGCTATCGGTTCTCAGGCACGCCTCTGCTGGAGGGGCTGGAGCTGCAGCTTAACGTCACCAACCTGTTCGACGAGGACTACATCTCGACGATCAATTCCAACGGCTTCCCCCTGCGCGGCGACAGCCAGACCCTGCTGGCGGGCGCGCCCCGCCAGGTCTTCGTCAGCCTGCGCAAGACCTTCTAGTTTATCCCCCGCCTTGGGAGCCGGGCCGCGACGCCCGGCTCTCTTTTTTTGGGGGAGTGGGCTGCAGCCCACAAGCAACAGTCAAAGTCCCTCTACCGCCGGTCCCTCCGAAACGCCGCGGCCTCCTTGGCCAGCGACGACTTCATCGGATCGGGCTCGTCGTCCTCGGGGAGGAAAGGCAGCTCGCCGGCCACCCCGCGCAGGGCCAGCCAGAGCTGCTGGCTGAAATGGCCCAGCATCCGCAGCGGCCGGCGGTTCTCGCCGGTCACGTCCCAGCCCTCGGCCTCGAAGGCCATGACCTGGTCGCGCTCGGGTTTGCGGTCGACATGGTCCCAGCCGTCCGGCCGGACCACGTCGTCGGCCTCCTCGGCGGTCAGGCCGAATATCGCCCGCGAGGTCTCGTTGATCTCCGGAAACTCGTAGGCGGCGTCGACATCGGCGTAGCGCGGCTTCATGAGCGCCTTGCGCTCCAGCTCGGCGATGCCCGGCAGGTCGCGCAGGCGGCGAAGGGTGAGGGACTTATCCATGGGCGGACGCTAGCGGGCCCCTCGCAATTTCGCCAGCCGTCGTGCATTTGGCGCTCAAGAACCCACGAATTTCGCCCCATTCGCCTCTTGAGCGACTGCGGCGCTTGTGCGCTGTGGATAAAATCGACGTCGCAAGGCTTGCGGCGGCGGCCCGCTTGCCCTCTAAGGCGCAACCGCGCGTTTTCTTTTCGTTGCGGCTTGCGAAACGGACTGAAATGGCCTTCCCCGAAATCCACCCCGCCCTGGCGCGCGCGCTCGCGAGCCAAGGCTATGCCGAACCCACCCCCGTCCAGGCCGCCGTCCTGGCCCCCGACGCCGCCGGACGAGACCTGCTGGTCTCCGCCCAGACCGGCTCGGGCAAGACCGTCGCCTTCGGCCTGGCGGCCGGGCCGACCCTGCTGGGCGAGGCCGAGAAGTTCGGCCAGCCGGGCTCGCCCCTGGCCCTGGTCATCGCGCCGACCCGCGAACTGGCCATCCAGGTGGCCAAGGAGCTCACCTGGCTCTACGCCCCCGCCGGCGCGCGGGTGGAGACCTGCGTCGGCGGCATGGACCCGCGCCGCGAGCAGCGGGCGCTCAATGTCGGCGCCCACATCGTGGTCGGCACCCCCGGCCGCCTGAAGGACCACCTGGAGCGCGGCAATCTCGACCTGTCGGCCCTGCAGGTTGTCGTCCTCGACGAGGCCGACGAGATGCTGGACATGGGCTTCCGCGAAGACCTGGAGGAGATCCTCGACTCCGCCCCGGTCGGCCGCCGCACCCTGCTGTTCTCGGCCACCCTGGCCCGCGAGATCGTGGCGCTCGCCAAGCGCTACCAGCGCGACGCGCTCCGCATCGACACCAGCCGTCGCGACGAGCCGCACGGCGACATCGAGTACCGCGCCATCCGCGTGGCCCCCAACGAGATCGAACTGGCCGTGGTCAATGTGCTGCGGTTCTTCGAGTCCCCCGGCGCCCTGGTGTTCTGCAACACCCGAGAGGGCGTGCGCCACATGCACGCGGCCCTGCGCGAGCGCGGCTTCGCCGTGGTCGGCCTGTCGGGCGAGCTGGACCAGAAGGCGCGCACCGACGCCCTGCAGGCCCTGCGCGACGGCCATGCCCGGGTCTGCGTCGCCACCGACGTGGCCGCCCGCGGCCTGGACCTGCCGGAGCTGGGCCTGGTCATCCATGCGGACATTCCGGTGAACAAGGCCGGCCTGCTGCACCGCTCCGGCCGGACCGGCCGGGCGGGCCGCAAGGGGACCTCGGTCCTGCTGGTCTCCCACACCCGCCGCCGCAAGGCCGAGCAGCTCCTGGCCTCCGCCGGGATCGAGGCCATCTGGCAGGGTCCGCCCACCGCCGACGAGATCCGCGCCAAGGACCAGGTCCGCCTGCTCGAGGACCCCATCCTCACCGAGCCCATGGCCGAGGAAGACCTGGCGCTCGCCAAGCTGGTGCTGGAGAACCGCACCGCCGAGGAAGTGGCCGCGGCCCTGATCCGCATCCACCGCGCCCGGCTGCCCTCGCCGGAAGAGCTTTATGACGACGCCCGCATGCGCGACAGCCAGGCGCGCGAACTGGGCCGGCCGAAGCGCACCTACGATCCCTCCGATCGCGGCGACCGTCCCGAACGGGCCGAAGGCGCGTTCGGCAAGCCCGAGCGGCTGGACCCCAACGAGGTCACCTGGTTCCGGGTGACGGTGGGCCGCTCGAAGAACGCCGACCCCAAGTGGCTGATCCCGCTGATCTGCCGGCTGGGCCACGTCACCAAGCCCGATATCGGGGCCATCAAGATTTTCGACCGCGAGACCAAGTTCGAGATCTCCAACGCCGCGGCCGGCAAGTTCTCCCAGGCCGTGAAGGCCACGGCGGATGAGGAGATCAAGATCGAGCCCTCCTCGCCCCCCGGCGGCCCGACCTCGCCGCCGCGGCCGAAGTTCAAGCCGGCCTACGGCAAGGGCGCGCCCAACGACGGCAAGCCGCCGCACCGCAAGGGCCCGCCGACCAAGCCCTTTGCGCCCAAGGCTCCAGGCGCGCCCGGCCCCAAGGCCGGCAAGCCCCCCTGGAAGAAAAAGTCCAACGACCAGCGCGCCAAGTAGCCGCCGGGCCTTGCCGACGTCGCGATTGCGGAGCTAGCCTCCGGCACGACGCCCGCTGGAGCGTTCCAGGTCGCACGCGTCGTGGGAAGTCGGAGCGATGACTGGCGGAGTCGACGGGTCCTTGCGGAAAAGTCTGAAGCTGCTCGGTCGGGCGGCGCCGGCCGCGCTGCTGGTCGCCGCTACCGTGGCCCTCTACGGCAGCGGCTTGGCGACCGACATCTCGGTGGGCAATCTGCAGGCCAACGAGATCAGCCTGCGCGCCGAGATCCTCGCCGCCCCGCTGGCCGCCCTGGTGGCTTTCACCGGACTCTACGCCATCGCCACCGCCGCCTTCGTGCCCGTCGGCCTGGTGCTGATGCTGGCCGGCGGCTTCCTGTTCGGGCCGCTGGTGGGCACGGCGGCGACCATCGTCGGCTCCACCCTGGGTGCGGTGATGGCCTATCTCGCCGCCCGCTTCGCCGCCGGGGAGACCATCCGCGCCCGCCTGGCCAAGGGGCGGATGGGCAAGATCATGGCCGGGTTCGAGCAGAGCCCCTTCTCCTATCTGCTGACCCTGCGCCTGCTGCCGCTCAGTCCCTTCGGCCTGGTCAATGTGGCCGCCGGCCTCGCCCGCGCCCCGGTGCGGAAGTACGTGGCGGCCACGGCGGTGGGGGCGGTGCCTCATTCCCTGATCTACAGCTATCTGGGCGCCGGCCTGGGCAAGGCGGTCGTGACCGGGAGGGCCGCGGAACTCACGGTCCTGGCGCGTCCGGAAGTTGCCATCCCGCTGTTGGCCCTGGCCGCGGTCTCGCTGATCAGCGGCGGGCTGGGCGCGCGTCGTCGCCGAACCGCCTGAGCAGGCGGCCTAGAAGCTGCGCATCTGGGCCGTCTTGGCGTCCGGCCGCACGACCTTCAGGCATTCCGCATAGGTGCTGAGCAGCCAGGCCCGATCGGGTCCGCCGCTCTCGCGCAGGGCCGCCGAGGCGCCCTCGATCGCCATGACGTCGCGCATGAGCTGATAGGCCACCGCTTCCGGTGTCTGGGGCGTGTCGGCCATGGGATGGTTCCTCGTTCGGCGAAGAACCTGCGCCCAACGGCATGAAGGAATTGGTCGAGGCCTCCCAGATCCTCCCACAGCGCGCAGCGCGATTTGGGGGAGGTGGCTCGGAGCGAAGCGGAGAGACGGAGGGGGTTGAAGCGCGCCGAAGCGAGTCAAAGTCCCCCTCAGTCGGCTTCGCCGACAGCTCCCAGTAGGGGAGCAATTGGGACGGCCTGATGCTGCCTAGGCGCTGACCCCCAACGCCGCCAGGGCCAGGTCCCGGGAGGACTTGTAGTCGACCTTGCCGTTGGGGGCCCGGCCGATCGAGTCGACCACCACCAGCTCGCGCGGCGCCTTGTAGGCGGCCAGTCGCGACTTCACATGGGCCGCCATCGCCTCCAGCGTCAGGGCGGCCGCATCGCCCTCGACCACCGCACAGATGCGCTCGCCGAAGCGCGCGTCGGGCACGCCGACCACCACCGCGTCGCGGACCCCGGGATGGGTCTTCAGCGCTTCCTCGACCTCCTCGGGGAAGACCTTCTCGCCGCCGGTGTTGATGCACTGGCTTCCGCGGCCCAGCAGTTTCAACGTGCCGTCGGCATTGACCTCGGCCCAGTCGCCCGGGACGCTCCAGCGCTGGCCCTCCATGGTCTGGAAGGTCTTGGCGCTCTTCTCCGGGTCCTTGTAGTAGCCCACGGGCAGGAAGCCGGTCACCGCCACCAGGCCGCGCTCGCCCGAGCCCGGCTCCACCCGGCGGCCGTCCTCGGCGAACACCGCGCAGTTAGGGCCCAGCATGAAGGCCGCCGTCGCCGCCTCCGCCCCCGGCGCGGAGGCCGAGGCCCCCAGGCCGACCGCCTCCGACGACCCGAAGCTGTCCATGATCATGGCGTTCTTGGCGAAGGACAGCAGGCCGCGCTTGTTCTCCTGGCTCCACATGGAGCCCGAGGAGCTCATGGTCTTCACGTGGTCGAGGTTCCAGCGGCCGGGATTGGCCTCCAGCGCCTCCAGCATGGGGGTGGAGAAGGCCAGGCCGACGATGACGATGCCGTCGGCTTTCAGCCGCACCGCCTCGTCCCACAGCTCCATGGCGTTGAACTGGCGCGAGGGCAGGGTGGCGACCGTGCCGCCGACATTCAGCGTGATGAAGGCCGAGAACTGGCCGGTGCCGTGCATCAGCGGGCAGCAGACCAGAGTCCGCCGCTGCTCGCCGGTGAGGCGCTCGGCGGCCTCCTGCGGGCTCGTCAGGGGCGGGACGCCCTGCAGGGCGTTGCCGCCGGCCCCGATGACGTTGAACAGGTCGTCCTGCCGCCACATGACGCCCTTGGGCATCCCGGTGGTGCCGCCGGTATAGAGCAGGATCAGGTCGTCGGGCGAGCGGCCCCATGGCGCCTTGAACGGCCGCTTCCCGGGGACCTTGGCGACCACGCCCTCATAGTCGTCGGCCCAGGCCGGAGCCGGATGGCCGGGCTCGGCCACGGCGATCCAGCGCTTCACCGTCGGCAGGTGGTCGCGGATCGCTTCGATCATGCCCGCGAAGCTGGCGTGGAACACCACCGCCTCGGCGTCGGCGTTGTCGAACAGATAGGTCAGCTCGTCGCCGCCATAGCGGTAGTTGGTGTTGAACGGCGCCAGCCCGGCCTTGAAGGCCGCGTAGTAGGTCTCCAGGTATTCCGGGCCGTTGTAGAGATAGGCCGCCACCTTGGCCTTGGGGCTGAGCCCGCTCTCGACCAGGTGTGCGGCCAGGGCGTCGGCGCGGGCGTCGAACTGGCCCCAGCTCACCACGCGCTCGCCCTGGATCAGGGCCGGGCGCTCCGGCTGCGCGGCGGCGATCGCCTCCCAGACGTCGGCGAAGATCCAAGCGGTCACCGGCTTCCTCCCACATTTCTTGTTTTGTGGGAGCCAGTTGGCGGTCAGGCCCGCGCCTCGGTCAACCCTGACGCAAGGGCAGTTGACGTAAAGGTAAGGTCATAGGTCCTCCCCCAGCGCGCAGCGCGATTTGGGGGAGGTGGATCGTCGCCTCTTCGCGACGAGACGGAGGGGGCTCCACCCACGGCGGACAGAGTCGAGGTCCCCCTCAGCCAGCTTCGCTGACAGCTCCCCCGCGGGGGAGCATCTCAGGTGGTGCTAGGCCGCCGCCACCCGGCCGCGGATCTCGCGGAACGAGACCAGCCGCTGGGCGGCCTCGTCCCAGAGCGCCAGGCGGGCGTTCTTGAAACTCTCCACCAGGCCGATCCGGCTCATGTCCTTCAGCTCGGGATGGTCCTTCAGCACCTGGGGCAGGCGGTAGAAGGGGATGCGGCTGGACAGGTGATGAACGTGGTGGATGCCGATATTGGCGGTCAGCCAACGCAGGGGCTGGGGCAGGTCGTAGTGCGACGAGCCCATCAGCGCCGCCTCGTCGCGCTTCCACTCCTTGTTCCGCGACCAGGACACGCCCTCGTACTGGTGCTGCACGAAGAACAGCCAGACCCCGATGGTGGCGGCGATCACCATGGTGGTGAAGTTGACCAGCAGCACCGGCGCCGGGCCCAGCAGCCATATCATCACGCCGACGCCGGCGGCGATGATGGCCGTGTTGCCCAGGGTCGAAAGCCAAGGCTTCCAGCCGGCCTTCATAAGGCCGAAGGGCAGGCGCTGTTGCAGGAAGAACACGAAGCTCGGTCCCAGCCCGAACATCACCGCCGGATTGCGGTAGAGCCGGTAGGCCAGCCGGCGGCCCGGGCTCAGGGCCAGATATTCATCGACGGTCAGCATCTCGATCACGCCGAGGCTCCGGCGGTCGAGATTGCCTGAGGTGGCGTGATGGATGGCATGGGTGTGGCGCCAGTATTCGTAAGGCGTGAGCGTCAGCAGGCCGATGGCGCGGCCCACCCAGTCATTGGCCGCCTTGGCCTCGAAGAACGATCCGTGGCCGCAATCGTGCTGGATCATGAACAGCCGCACCAGGAAGGCCGCGGCCGGCACGGTGAGCAGCAAGGCCAGCCACCACAGGCCGAAATGCATGGCCACCCAGCCCAGGGTCCAGAGGCCGCCGAGCGCGGTGGCGGTCAGCACCAGCTCGAACAGGCTGCGGCGCCAGTCAGGGCGCTTGTAGGCTGCGAGTTTGCGATTCCAGTCGGCGGGTTTGGTCTCGGTCACGTCGGAGTAACTTCCAGGATATGAGGTCGCGGTGCTGGTTACGCGCAGATTAGGGTGCTTCTACGACAACGCCATAAAAGCGGCTTCGCTGCATTACGGCGAATTAATCCGGCGCGCCACGCCCTCGTCTTGCCGCGCTTGCATGCGGCCCAATAGGGTCCCGTCACATTGTAACTCCGGGGCCTGTCCATGACCACGCTCGACCGTCGCGCCTTCCTCGCGACCACCGCCGCCGGCGCTCTCGTCGCCGCCACCCCCGTCCTGGCCCAGGGCTCGGAAGACGCCCGCCTGAAGACCCTGCTCGACGCCATGTTCGAGGAGATGGTCGACGACAGCCCCGAACGCGCCACGGGCCTGGGCCTCGACAAGGGCCCCCGCGCCGCCCTCAAGAGCCAGCTCGACGACTATTCCGAGGCCGGCCGGCTCAAGCGCCTGGGCAAGACCCGCGACCGGGTGGCCAAGCTGAAGGCCATCGACCGGGCGGCCCTGTCGCCCGCCTCCAAGGTCGACCTCGACACGGTGCTCTACGGCCAGGAGAACGGGCTCGCGGCCGGCGAGCGGTTCAGGTTCGGTTCGGTGGGCGGCCGCTTCAGCCCCTATGTGATCAGCCAGCAGACCGGCGTCTATCAAGACATTCCCGACTTCCTCGACAACCAGCACCGGGTGGAGACCGCGGCCGACGCCGACGCCTACATGGCCCGGCTCAAGGCCTTCGCCGTGGCCCTGGACCAGGACCTCGACCGGATGAAGACCGACGTGGCCGCCGGCGTCGTGCCGCCGGACTTTATCTGCGACCTGGCCCTGGGCCAGATGAAGGCCCTGCGCGACCAGCCGCCCGAGACGACCATCATGGTCACCTCCATCGTCGGCAAGGCCAAGACCGCCAACCTGGCGGGCGACTATGCCGGTCCGGCTGCCAGGATCGTGGCGGGCGAGATCTTCCCGGCCCTGGACCGCCAGATCGTGGCCATGACCGCCGCGCGCGCAATCGCCACCGCCGACGCCGGGGTCTGGAAGCTGAAGGACGGGGCGGCCTATTACGCGGGCGGCCTGAAAACCTCCACGACCACCGACCTCTCGGCTGAAGAGATCCACAAGCTGGGCCTCGACCAGGTGGCCGACATCACCGCGCGCCTGGACGTGATCCTCAAGGGCCAGGGCATGACCAAGGGCACGGTGGCCGAGCGGCTGACCGCCCTCAACGCCGATCCCAAGCAACTCTACCCCAACACCGACGAGGGTCGCGCGGCCCTGATCGCCGACCTCAACGTCCAGGTGGCCGCCATCGCCGCGCGCCTGCCCCAGGCCTTCGCCACGCTTCCCAAGGCCGAGGTGACGGTCAAGCGCGTGCCGGCCTTCATCCAGGACGGCGCCTCCAACGGCTACTACCAGAGCGCGGCGCTCGACGGCTCGCGCCCGGCGGCCTTCTTCATCAACCTGAAGAACACCCACGAGTGGCCGAAGTACAATTTGCCGACCCTGGTCTATCACGAGGCCACGCCGGGCCATCACCTGCAGATCGCGCTCAGCCAGGAGAGCACGAAGATCCCGATCATCCGGCGCACCGGCGGCGGCTTCTCGGCCTTCACCGAGGGCTGGGCGCTCTATGCCGAGCAGCTCGCCAACGAGATGGGCGTCTACAAGGGCGACCCCTGGGGAGAGGCCGGCTACCTGCAGTCCTTCCTGTTCCGCGCCTCGCGCCTGGTGGTCGACACCGGCCTGCACCACAAGCGTTGGACCCGCGATCAGGCCACCGATTACATGGTCAGCGTCACCGGCTATCCGCGCTCGCGCGCCCTGCGCGAGATTGATCGCTACTGCTGCTCACCCGGCCAGGCCACCAGCTACAAGGTCGGCCACACCGTCTGGGCCCGCCTGCGCGAGGAGGCCAAGGCCAAGCTGGGTGCGAAGTTCGACCTGAAAGCCTGGCACGACGCGGCCCTGCTCTCGGGCTCCATGCCGCTTACCGTGCTGGAGCGGAACCTGGGCGAGTGGGTGGCGCGGGTCTAGGGGGCCAACGCCCCGCCTGTGCGTCGTCGGCGCATTAGGCATCGCATGCAAGACCCCGGATCCTCCCCCAGCGCGAAGCGCGATCTGGGGGAGGTGGCGCGTCGCCCCCTTCGGCGAGGTGACGGAGGGGGTTGCCGCCCACAAGCAAGAGTCAAAGTCCCCCTCACCCGGCCATTCGGCCGGGAGCTCCCCCATAGGGGAGCATCTGCCGCCTGCACCGTCCCCGGCGCCTATTTCAGGAACACGATCTCGGCTACGCCGACGGCCTCGGCGGTTTTCGATCCATCGCAGACGTTCGCGACGTCAGCTCTCGGGAACCAGGCCGAGCGTCGGCTTCCGGGTGCGGCGTCGGCGACCGCTTTCGACCCTTAGCGGACCTTTCCTAGGTCGGATGCGCCCGGGCTAGCCGTGGCGGCGCGACGTTGCGCCAAGCCATCCAAAGCGCGCTCAGTGCGGTCGCCTCATCAGTGTTCGCCACGACCATGCGCGTCCAGCCGCGCGAGGCTCCCATCCCTTCCACCGGATGGAAGACTGTCGGCTCAGCCGCGCAAAGCAACTCTCGCTGATCAAGCGTCAGCTTGATCACCGCGGTCCCCCCGGGCCGATCTGCTGGCGACGCAAATATCTTTCCAACGACGCGAATGTCCGCGCCGCTTTGGTGATGACCGAGTGAGGTTTCGGGAAGAGCGAGCGCGACGGCAAGGAAAGAGTCAGGCGTCATGGCTAACCTCGTTGGTGTGCCGCAATCTCCCAAACTCGTGTCACGCACGCAATGTGGCCGACTAGAGTCAAGGTCCGCTGCCCACCCTCAGCGGACGATCAGCCTGTCCGTTGTCGGCCTCGGCGGCGTGCTCGAGGCGCCTAGGCCCTAGCCCCAACCCTCGACAGACCCCATCCGCCGCGCGGCGGGCTTCACGTGGGCCATGGTGTCGACATGGGCGCCGGCCGGCTGCTCGGGGGTGTCGGCGGGCGCGCCGTAGAGCCAGCCCTGGGCGAAGTCGACCCCGGCCCGGCGCACGGCTTCCTCGGCGTTGGCGTTCTCCACCATCTCGGCCAGGGTCTTGACCCCGAGTTCCGAGCACATGGTCACCAGGTGGCGGATGAAGGTGCTCTCGCGGCCGCCGTGCTGCAGCTCGCGGATGTAGCGGCCGTCGATCTTGACGATGTCCAGGGTCAGTTGCTGCAGATAGGCCAGGGAGGCGGCGCCGGCGCCGAAGTCGTCGAGGCAGATCATGCAGCCCTCGGAGCGCAGGGCCTTCAGATGGCGGTCGGCGACGGCCAGGTCGTCGATGGCCGCGCTCTCGGTGATCTCGAACAGCAGCCGGCCGCAGGCCTCGGGAGTCCCGGCCAGCATCGTCTTGACCGCCTGGACGAAGGCCGGGCTGCCGATGGTGCGGCCGGAGATGTTGGCCGCCAGCTTCAGCCCCGGATCGGAGGCCAGTTTGGCGATGGTCTGTTCGACCACGGCGATATCCAGGGCCTCGATCAGGTCGAGCTCCTCGGCCATGCGGATCATCGGGAAGGGGCTGGCGTTGTCGCCGAAGCGGACCAGGACCTCGTAGTGGTGCAGGGCGGCGTTGGCCTTGAGGTTCACCACCGGCTGGTAGACCAGCCGGAAGCGCTTCTCGTTGACCGCTTCTCCCAGGGCGCCGACCTCGACCAGGGTGCGCTGCACTGAGCGGCTGACCGCCTCGTTGAGGGTCGTGGACGGTTTGCCGTCCATCCCGTCCTTGATGAAGTTGTCGAGCGAGAAACGCAGCGCGCGCAGAATCTGGCCGGGGGAGGCGTCCCCCATCAGGCTCATGGACCGCGCGTCCGGCTTGACGCCGTGCTTGGGATCGATGGCCACCAGTTGGATCAGCCGCTGGACCAGGGCGTCAACGCTGTCGCCCTTCGGGCGCACCAGGGCGAAGCGGTCCGATCCCAGGTCGGCCGCGGCGCCGCCGCCGTGCGACTGGGCGCGCAGGGCCCCTGCCAGGCGGTCGTCCAGGTCCTTGGAGGCCTCGGGTCCCAGCAGCTTGCGCAGGGCGCCCAGGCCGCCCAGCTCGATCAGGGCCATCTCCAGCTCCTGGCCGGTGGCCTTGGCGGTCTCGATGAGCGCCGCGGTGGCGGTCTCGAAGGAGCTCTTGTCGTGCAGGCCGTGCATCACCTTGGCCGCGGCGCGGCTGAAGGCGCAGGAGATCGCCCCCTCATTGCCCGGCATGCGGAAGGCGGTGAACGAGGCTGCGCGCTCGCTGGCGCCGGCCGAACCCGCCAGGGTCACCACCACCGGCCCGCCGCGCCCGCCTTCGTTCAGGCCGCCCAGCAGGGCCTCGACCATCGGACGGTCGCGGGGATCGATGAAGTCGCGCCAGGCGCGGCCGACCAGAGCCGTCTCGGCGGAGCCCGACAGCGCCTCGCTGGCGCCGATGGCGAAACCGATCCTGCCTTCGGCGGTGATCTCGAGGAGAAGGTCCGCGCTGGCGAAGGCGAAGCCGAGCAGACGTTGCGGACTGAGCTGCAAGGCGGCTCTCCCTTGGATGCGACCAACATCTTGTAACGACTGGGCTTAATTTGGCGTTGAGACGCCCGGGCGGCCCCCTGTCGCCAGCCGCGACCCAATGGCGCTATATCCGTCCCATGCGCGACCGCCTGACCGCCCGAGTGCTGCTGTTCGATCCCGCCGGCGCCATCCTGCTGCTGCGCGGGCGTATGCCGGGCCATCCGGCCAGCAGCTCGGCCTGGCATACGGTCGGCGGCGGCGTCGATCCCGGCGAGACCCTGATCGAGGCGGCGCGCCGCGAGGTCGCCGAGGAGAGCGGCTTCACCGAGGTCGACCTTGGCCCCGTGGTCTGGACCCGGTCCGGGGCGGGGGTCCTGGTCACCGGCGAGCAGGTGCTGTTCAAGGAGCACTACTTCGTCGGCCTCTGCCCCGGCGGCGAGCCCTCCCGCGCGGGCTGGGCCGACTACGAGACCGACCTGATCGACGACATCCGCTGGTGGACCCCGCTCGAGCTCGCGGGCCTGACCGAGCGCATCTATCCCGAGCGCTTCCTCGAGCTGTTCCCCGGCATCGCCGCGGGCGTCTATCCCGATCCGCCGCTGGAGATCACCGTGACGCGGCTGACATCCTAGGCGAGACTGTCGTTCAAGCGCCACGCAGAGGCGCTAGGGAGTCTCCATGATCGCATCGCTGTTCGCCGCCGCCCTGGCCATCGCCGCCAACTGCGACGTGGAGGCGCCCTCCGGAGCAGCCGGCTGCACGCGCGCCCGGGTCGATGCGCTCAGGATCAACCAGATCCAGGCGATCGGCACCCACAATTCCTACAAGCAGGCGATTTCGCCGGCCCAGATGAAGCTGCTGCGGGGGTCCAATCCCAAGGAGGCCGCCGGCCTCGACTACGCCCATCCGCCCCTGACCGACCAGCTCGCCGCCGGCGCCCGGCAACTGGAGCTGGACATCCTCTACGACCCGCAGGGCGGCCGCTACGCCGACCCCCTGGTCAAGAAGTTCGCCGACGACCTGCCCTATGACCTCACGCCCCTGAAGGGCCCGGGCTTCAAGGTGATGCACGTCCAGGATCTGGACTACCGCTCCAGCTGCCCGCTGTTCACCGGCTGCCTGGCGGAGATCCGCGCCTGGTCGAAGGCCCACCCCGACCATGTGCCGCTGCTGATCCTGTTGAACCTCAAGGAGGGCAAGCTGGACCTGCCCGGCGCCGTGCTCGCCCAGCCCTTCGACGCCGTGGCCATGGACGCCGTCGACGCTGAGATCCGCTCCGTCTTCCGGCCGGGCGAGCTGATCACCCCGGACAAAGTCCAGGGCCGCCGCGCCACCCTGCGCGAGGCCGCCTTCGCCCACGCCTGGCCAAAGCTTAAGACCGCCCGTGGCAAGGTGATGTTCGCCCTCGACGCGCCCATCGAGCAGGTCGAGATCTATCGCGGCGCGCGCAGGTCGCTGGAGGGCCGGGTGATGTTCGTCAATATCGACGAGACCTCGCCGGCCGCGGCCTACATCACCCTCAACGAGCCCAAGGAACAGGCCGATCGCATCGCCGCGGCGGTCAGGGCCGGCCTCATCGTCCGCACCCGCGCCGACGCCGACACCGCCGAGGCCCGGACCAATGACCGCAGCCGCCAGGACGCCGCCTTCGCCGCGGGCGCCCAGTACGTCTCCACCGACTAAATGCGCGCCGATCCGCGCCTCGGCCCGTATGAGGCCCAGCTGCCGGGCGGGGGCGCCGCGCGGCTCAATCCAGCGGCGAAATAGACCCTGGGGGATCTGCTCTAGGCCGGGCGCTCGCCGTCGTAGCTGGTCGCCTCGCCGGCGATCGGCCACCAGCTGGCCTTCGAGGCCACGTAGAAATGGAAGCCGATCTCCGTCGCCACCGGCTCGTCCAGGCTGCCGGCGCGCAGGCGCACCACCCCAGGCTTGCCCGTCAGGCGGCTGAAGACCGGGCTCCCGCAGCGGCTGCAGAACACCCGCTCCTTGCCCGGCGAGGATTCGTAGGCGCGAAGCTCGCCCTCGCCGCTCAACAGGGTGAAGTCCGCCGTGGCCACCGGAATATTGGCGCCGAAGGCCGAGCCCTGCGCCTTGCGGCAGTCCCCGCAGTGGCAGACCTGGACGGGCGCGAGGTCCCCCGTCACCTCGAAACGGACGGCGCGGCAGAGGCAGGATCCGGTGTGCATGGCGGGCTCTCGCGGCTGAGCGGGACGGGGAGCGTCCTGCTGCCACGAAACCGTCCGCCAGACAAACCAAGGCCCGGCTCCCGACAGGCGGGAACCGGGCCAGAAAGGCTTAACCTATGGCGCCGAAACGGCGCCTTTCGTCTTTACGCGTAGGCCAGGGTCTGACGACGGCGGCTTGAGCGCAGCACACCGCCCACCGCACCGAAGCCCACGATCATCATGGCCCAGGTCGCCGGCTCGGGGATCGCCGAGCTCGGCGTCGCGAGGTTGTCGATCTCGAACGAGTTGGTCTGCGACGTCAGGGTGATGCTGTTGAACTTCTCACCCGCGGTCCCGTAGACGCTGAACAGGCCGTTGGTGCCCGGCGACACCTGGTTGCCGTTCGCCGGATTGGTGAAGTTCAGGCCGGGGATGATGACGGGATCGGCGCCGGTCGAGTTGATGGTCAGGATGTTGTAGTCGTCGATCGAACCCCAATCGAACTGGAAGCCCGAGACCGCCGACAGGAAGGTGATCGTCGCCGAACCCCCGCCCAGGACGGACAGATAGGACGTGCCCGACGGAACCGAATTGGCCGGAGGCGCCCCGTTGGCGTCGGCCGGCGGAGTCTTGATCTCGAAGTTCGCGCCGACGATGCCGGTCGCGTCGCTGAAGTCGTTGATCACCGTGTAACCGGGACCCGGCGACGGCGCGCCCGGCGTGAAGGTGAAGATAACGGCGGCGCTGGCCGGAGCCGCAACCGTCAAGGCGGCGGCCGCGAAGCCGGCGATAAGCAACTTACTCATGTGGTGGAAAGCCTTCCCAAAAATGTCCCTCGGCATGCTGAACAAGAAGTTGCCACATTGGTTCCACGCCGACCGTGAGTTGTTTGCACCGTGCTCTTTTGGCCGTCCTCGTGCGGCAGGAGCGGTCAGCCCAATGCAACGCTTGCCCGCCGCCGCCCGTTAACCAAGTCTCTCCCAAGGAGGGGAGAGCCCGATGTTCACCATCGCGCTGGTCGCCCGCAAGGGCGGCTCGGGCAAGACCACGCTCGCCGTCCACCTGGCCCTGGCGGCCTGGTTGCGCGGCGCGCGCACCCTGCTGGCCGACGTTGATCCGCAACGTTCCGCCATCGAGGCCCTGCGCGCGCGCCACGGCCTGGGTCCCGACCGCGTCGCCATCGCCGGGAGCAAGCTCTACGATCTGCAGATGAGCGCCGTGCGCCGCGGGACCGATGTCATGGTCATCGACACCGCCGCCGGGGTCGCCGAGGAGCAGGTCAGCGCCATCGTGCTCTCCGACCTCTGCCTCCTGGTGGTCCGCCCCGCCTTCCTGGACCTGGCCGCCGCCATCGAGTCGGTGGACATCGTCCGGCGCCTGAAGAAGCCTCTGCTGTTGGTGGTCAACCAGGCGCCCGCCCCCCGCGAAGGGGTCGAGTCCCCCGCCGTCCGCCGCGCCCTGCGCGCCCTGGCGCTGCTCTCCCAGCCGATCGCCCCCACCATCATCCGCTCGCGCATGGTCTATCAGCGAGCGCTGGAGACCGGCCGCTCGGCCGAGGAGGCGGGAGACCCCGCCGCAGCCCTGGAGATCGCCGAGCTCTGGGCCTACATCCGCCACTTCGCCCTGCCGCAACGCGCGGCGGGGTAGGGGCGCCTATCGCATCAGGCCCGCGCTCTTCAGCGCCCTGGCGATCACCTCCTGCACGCCGCTGGGCACATGCGGGGCGATGCTGGCCATGACCTGGGACCCCAGGCTGTCCGGCGTCTCCGGCGCGACGCGCCTGCCCCGCGCCGCCGGCGGCCGCGCGGCGGCCGGGCGGGTGGCGGTCTCCGGCCGCGCCTTGGGCCACTCGCTCGCCGGGCGCGGTTCCAGGCCCCAGAAGGCCAGGATCTCCTCCGAGGACGACACCCCGGCCTCCAGCATGAAGGGCGCGGCCGCGCCCACCCCCTCGGGCCCCTGGCTCGCCAGCGGGGTCCCATGGCCCAGCCGCGCCAGCCGGTGGCTCTCGATCAGCACCTCGCCGGTCGCGGGCGAACGCCAGGTCGAGTGCGTGCGTCCTGGCTGGGACACGGTCTCGTGCGGCTCGACCGCCAGGCCGTGCGCCCAGGCCCACTGGCTGGCGATGTCGTCGGCGTTCGACGCGTGCACCACCGTGTCGGCGCCTCCGTGCCAGATCGCCACCCGCGGGATCCGGCCACCGATCGGCGCCGCGCCCCGCACCAGGGCGCCCAGTTCCGGCGCGGCCCGGCCATCTGCCCGGTTCATCGCCCGCAGCGCCTCCGGTACGCTGTCGGCCACCCCATAGGGCAGGCCCGCGATGATCGCCCCGCCCGCGAACAGGTCGGGATAGGCCGCCAGCATCACCGAGGTCATGGCGCCGCCGGCCGACAGCCCGGTCACGAACACCCGCTCGGGGTCCAGGCCGTGCTCGGCGATCGCATGGGCGGCCATGGCGGCGATGGAGGCCGCCTCGCCCTCGCCCCGGCGCGTGTCGCCAGGGGAGAACCAGTTGAAGCAGCGGTTGGGGTTGTTCGCCGCCGTCTGCTCGGCCGCCACCACCACGAAACCGTGGCGATCGGCCAGGGTCAGCCAGCCGGCTCCCGCCGCATAGGCCTGCGCGCCCTGTGTGCAGCCGTGCAGCACCACCACCAGCGGCGCGCCGCGCGCCAGGCCCTCCGGCGCATGGCTGAACATCCGCAAAGCCCCGGGATTGTCCCCGAACGCGGCCGTCTCGACCATTCGCCCGGACACCACGCCGCCCATAGGCGCCTTGGCGCTGCGCCGCAGCCGCGCCAGCATGGCGGTCGTCTCTCCAAGACCCGGCATCGAAACTCAACCTCACATCACACGGGGACGTCCCCCGGGCAGAGATAATGCTGCAGTGCAGCATTGGTGACGGCCGGGCGGGGATTTCTTTTTTCGCGGCGGGGTCGGAACCGGGTGTCGCCGCCCGATCCTACCGCACCGCGCGGATCGGCTCGGCGCCGTCCCAGTCGGCCGCCGCGCGCTTGATGTGCTCGAAGAACCGGCCCTTGTTGCCGCTGATGTCGGAGATCTCGACCACCGTGCCGGGATGGGCCTGGGTGTCGAAATAGGCGAACCGCCCCAGCTCCCCGCCGATCTGGCCCTCGTGCCCGACGAGGTAGCCCAGCCCCAGCGCCCGGTCGTAGAGCCCCTGATAGTCGCGGGTCCAATACGACATGTGCTGCAGCCCCTCATGGCCGGCGTCCAGGAACTCCTTGTACATCGAGGGCGCGTCGTTGGTCTGCTGGATCAGCTCAATCTGCAGGTCCCCGGAATTGGCCAGCGCGATGCTCATCTTGACGTCGGACGCCGCCCCGCGGTGCCGGAAATAGTCGGTCTTCACCTCCTCGATGAAGAACCACGGCCCTACGCCCATGACGTTGATCCAGTGGTCCATCGCCGCGCGAATATCGCGCACGACATACCCGTTCTGGCAGACGGCGCCGAAGATGCGGCTCATGCGGGCTCCTGTGGTCGGGTGAGGTTAAACGATCGGCCCTGGTCCTCGCATCAGCGGCGGCTGGGGCAGGGGACATGATACCTATTCCCCGACCCCGGCCTGGGCCAAGCCCCTCATGGGGAATAGGAATCGTGTCCCTCCATTTCCCGAAGTCACCCGCGGCGGCTGAGCCTTGCGGCAGGATTAGTCGAGCGGCGTAGGCTGGCGCCTACGCAGGGATCTTGCCGTCCCGCGCCCCGTCCGGCGACGGCGGCGTGGTTGAAGACGGCGCGCCGCTCGGGAATTTGCAGACGAAGATCGCGCCGCCGCCCGGCGCGTTCTGCGCCGTGAGGACGCCGCCGTGAGCCTCGACGATGCTCCGCGCGATCCCCAGGCCCAACCCGGCTCCGGCGCCGTTGCGGTCCTTGCGCCAGAAACGGCGGAAGATCATGTCCGCGTCGACGCCGCCCAGACCCGCGCCGTGGTCCCGCACGCATAGCTGCGCGCCCGGGCCGACGGCGACCTCGATCGGACCGTCGCCTCCCCCGTGGACGATCGCATTCTCGACCAGGTTCCTGAGGGCGCGGCCAATGGCGTCCGGGTGGCCTCGCACCGCCGCCGGCCCGTGGTCGAGGAGGCGCAGGTCGTGCCCCGCGGCGAAGGCCAGCGGCGCGGTCTGGGCCACGATGTCCTGGGCGACCGCGCGGAGATCGACGTCGCGGCTCTGCTCCATGCCGAGCGCGTCGGCCCGCGACATGTCGAGCATCTGATTCACCAGCCGCGTCATCGCCTGCACGTCTTCGTGGAGCCGCTGCTTCGGCTCTCCGTCCGGCAGGGCCTCGATACGCAACTGCAGCACCGAAAGCGGCGTGCGCAGCTCGTGCGCGGCGTCGGCGGTGAACGCCTTCAGCACGCCCACGGCGTTTTGGACCCGGGCCAGCGCCCGGTTCAGCGTCGCCACCAGGGCCGCGACCTCGCGAGACGCGGCCGGCTCGGTCAGGCGGGTGTCGAGGCGCGTGAGGTCCAGGGCGTCGACCTCGGCGGCGGCCATCGCCAGCGGGGCCAGCATCCGGCGCACGACGATGATGTTGAAGGCGAGCAGCAGAACCACCAGCGGCGCCAGGGGCATGACCACGTGGTCCACCAGCTCCTCGGCCATGACCGGCGCGTAGATGCGCCAGTCGCGCTGATCGGCCACGACCATGACCCAGTGGACGCCGCCGTCCTCGAAGCGGCGCAGCCCGGTGATGCGCAGACCGGAGGGGGTCGCGTCCCGCCGTGTCCAGTCCAGCGTGCCGGGAGCCGGCTGGGCCGGCGCGAAGCCGAGGCCTGGGTCCTGGATGACCACCGCTGGGCCTGAGGCGGGATCCAGCACGGCGTAGGCCCACCGGGAGACCCCGGCTGGGCGCGACAGGGCCTCGCCGCGCCGCCAGGCGCGCTCGACCCGTTCCGCCTGCTGGCCGACGAAATCCTCCGCCATGACCTGGCGGTCGCCGAAATAGTCCGCGACGACGATGCCGACGTCGACGAGGGCGAAGACGAGGGTCATGAGCGCCAGCCGCCGCGCGATCTGCGCGAACAGCGTCGGCCGCCGGGGAGCGGTGGGCTTACGCACAGGCGGCCTGCGCGGGATTGCGCGCGATCAGGGCGTAGCCAACGCCGTGGACCGTGCGGAGCGCCACGTCCGCGCCGGCCGCGCCCAAGCGCTTGCGCAGCCGTGAGACCGCGACCTCCAAGGCGTTGGGCGTGACCTCGGCGTCCATCGCATAGAGGTGGTCGTCGAGCCTCGAGCGGCGGACGACCTGTCCCGCGTGCCTCAGCAGTTGCTCAAGCAGGGCCGCTTCCCGCGGCGAGGCCTGGACCGGCGCGCCGGCGACAGTCACCGCGCGGGTCGAGGTGTCGAGGGCGATGTTGCCATAGCTCAACACCACGCTCAGACACGCGCCGGGCCGCCGCAGCAGGGCCCGGCAACGCGCCGCGACCTCGGCCACCTCGAAGGGCTTCACCAGGTAGTCGTCCGCGCCGAGGTCGAGGCCCGCGACCCGGTCGCCGAGCTCGCCGCGGGCCGTCAGGACCAGGATCGGCGTGGGGTCGCCGTCCTCCCGCACGCGCCGCAGCAGGTCCAGGCCATCGCCGTCGGGCAGGCCGAGGTCCAGCAGGATCACGTCGTAGGCCGCCAGGGCCCGGGCCTCGAGGCCCGCCTCGAGGCTCGCGCGCCAGTCCACGGCGAAGCCCTCTCGGACCAGTCCCTCGACGATGAGGGCGCCGAGGCGGCGATTATCTTCGACGAGCAGCAGTCGCATGGTGAAGCCTCTCCCGACGCATCAGGCCGCCATCCAAGCGCGGCCAGGCGCCGCCCGCCTTGATCAGGATCAGATGGGCTGCGGCGACCTGACGCGCCCGCGTCCGCAAAAGATGACGCTGCCGTCAGGTTCTTGTCAGGTCGCGCTGACAGGGTCTCGCCAACGCACTCCCCCCAGAGGAATTGGCATGCCTGTGTTCACGCCCATCAGCCAGACCGAGATCGACGCCAACCCGGCTTCGGTCATCGGCAGCTTCTTCCCCACCAGCGGTGGGATAACGGTCGACCCCGCGAGCCTGATCATCGTCCACGCCCCGGACTCCATCAGCACCTATGACGGCGGCCTGACGCCGCTCGGCATGGGACCGGGGCTGCTGATCACCTCGGGCGGCGTCCCGAACGTGACCAACACCGTCATGGACTTCGGGTTCGACAACAACCTGGCCGGCGACATCAACCTGGACGCGGAGGTCAACCGCGTCTTCTCGACCGTCTCCTACGACGCCACGAGCATCTCGTTCAGCTTCACGGTGACCGACCCCTCGATCACGGGCATCACCTTCAAGCTGTTGTTCGGCACCGACGAGTATCCGGAGTGGGTCGACCAGTTCGTCGACATCGCCGTGGTGATGGTCAACGGTCAGAACGTCGCCTACTTCGGCAACGATCCGAACGCGCCGCTGAGCGTCATCGGGTCCAACCTGGCGGCCGGCTACTTCGTCGACAACGGCGATGGCCACCTGCCGATCGAGTACGACGGGGTCAGCAATGTCCTGTCGGCGTTCGCCCCCGTGAGCCTGGGGCTCAACACCCTGAAGATCGCCATCGCCGACACCGGCGACCACATCCTGGACAGCGGCCTGTTCATCTCGGGCCTGACCGGGACCACCGCGCCGGTCACCGGCGTCAGCCTGGACGTCCCCTGCACCACGGGCGACGACGTCAAGCTGGGCACCATCGCGGCCGAGAACTTCGCCGGGCTGACGGGCGCCGACAGCCTCGACGGCGCGGGCGGCAACGACGTCATCGCCGGCGACGCGGGCGACGACACGATCATCGGCGGCGGCGGCGACGACTACCTCGATGGCGGCGAAGGCCAGAACGAGGCGGTCTTCTCCGGCGCGGCGGGCGCCTATCACCTCAGCCTGCTGGCCGACGGGGGCTACGAGGTCCGTGACCTGCGCGACGGCGCGCCCGACGGGACGGACACGGTCCACCACGTCGAGACCCTCAAGTTCGCCGACGGGACCTTCGCGCCAGGCGGGCTGGTCAGTGGCGGGACCGCGATCTTCGGTACGGCCAGGGACGACGCGATCTCGCTGACCCAGGCGCCCGTCCTGCAGCCGCTCGCCACCAACGAGGCCGACACCATCTGGGGCGGCGCGGGCGACGACATGATCACGGCCGGTGACGGCGACGACCAGATCCACGACGGCGCGGACAACGATAAGGTCTTCGCCGGCGCGGGTGACGACACGATACATGTCGAAGGCGGCAGCGACGAACTCGACGGCGGCGCCGGGGTCGACACCGTGGTCCTCTCGGGGGCTTTCGCCGACTATTCGGTCATCGCCGGCGGCGACGGCTGGCGGGTGACCGACCTGCGCGCGGGCTCGCCCGACGGCGTGACCCAGATCGCCAACATCGAGATGCTGGCGTTCAGCGACAAGACCGTGGCGCCCGGCACGAGCGGCACGACCAACATCGCGCCCGTGGTCACTGGCCCGGTGACCGCCTCGGCCGCCGAAGACGGCGCGAGCGTGACCCTCTCGGCGCTCGCCCAGGCGACCGACGCGGACGTCGGGACGACGCTCAGCGTGACCGGCCTGCCGGCGCAGCTGCCTGCGGGCGTCAGCTTCGACGCCCAGACCGCCGCCTTCGTGCTCGACCCCGCCAACGCAGCCTTCCAGGCCCTGGCGGCAGGCCTGCAGACGACGCTGACGATCGACTACGGCGTCACCGACGGTCTGGCCGTGACGCCGGCCCAGGCCGTGTTCACGGTCACGGGCGTCGATGACGCGCCGACCCTGGCCGCGCCCCTGGCCGACACGACGGCGACGGCGGGCTCCGCCCTGTCGTACCAGGTGGCCGCCGGGACCTTCGCGGACGTGGACGGCGACGTCCTGGCCCTGAAGGCGACGCTGGCCGACGGATCGGCGCTGCCGGCCTGGCTGGCGTTCAATCCCGCGACTGGCGCTTTCGCGGGCACGCCCTCGACCGCGAGAACCCTGGACATCCGGGTGAGCGCGAACGACCCCGGCGGCCTCTCGGTCTCGGACGTTTTCACGCTGACAGTGGCCCCCGAGCCGCTGGCGAACTTGATCCTCACCGGGACGTCGGGTGGTGACTCCCTCGCGGGCGGCGCTGGCGACGACCAGCTTTCCGGCCTCGCTGGCGCCGACACCCTCGCCGGTTTGGCCGGGGACGACGTCCTGGACGGCGGCGCCGGTGCGGACCGCCTTGACGGTGGCGCCGGCTCCGACACGGCCTCCTATGCCAGCGCGACGGCGGCGGTGAAGGTCGGCCTTGCGCTCTCCAAGGCTCAGGACACCGGCGGCGCGGGCAAGGACACGCTCGTCAACCTCGAGAACCTGCAAGGTTCGTCCTATGGCGACACCCTGACCGGCAATGCGGCCGCCAACGGCCTCAGCGGCGGTGGCGGCGGTGACGTCCTGACCGGCGGCGGCGGCGGCGACGGCCTCTGGGGCGGGGCGGGCGGTGACCGGTTTGTGTTCCAGGGTCTGACCGACTCCGCGGTGAGTGCGCGCGATACGGTCTATGACTTCAGCCATGCCGATGGTGACCGCATCGACCTGTCCGGCATCGACGCGATCGTGAACGGGAAGAACGACGCCTTTACCCTGGTGAGCGGCTTCACCCACAAGGCCGGCGAACTCGTCTCCCTCTACTCTGTGGACCACTATGTCGTGCAGGGCGACGTGAACGGCGACGGGATCGCGGACTTTGCGATCAACGTCTTCGCTGACGCGCCGCTGGTCTCCGGCGACTTTCTGCTGTGAGCCTGCCGGGGCCGGCCCCGAGAGGGGTCGGCCTGCCCGGCTCAGCCTTGGCGGCGCGCTTGGGTCGGCTTTCCGAACGCGGGTCCTGGGAGCGCGGCGCAACATGTAAATTCCCTCCTAACCTCGCTGCGTCAAAACCGGTCGCACCCGCGCCGCCACGCAAAAAAGAACATCTTGCGAACAGAGAACAAACGGGGCACACCTTGTTGCGACGACGGGTTGCGAATTGTTGGGCCGGTCGGGTTGGGTTGACGGAATCATGAAACAAGGAGCGTCCAAGGTGACTGGGCAATCGGCGTTGAAACTCGTGGGCAGAGACGAAGGCGATAAGGCGCGCGCGCTGGAAGCGGCGTTGGCGCAGATCGACCGGGCCTTCGGTAAGGGCTCGGTGATGAAGCTTGGCTCCAAGAGCCAGATCGAGGTCGAGGCGGTGTCCACCGGCTCCCTCGGGCTCGACATCGCGCTGGGCATCGGCGGCCTGCCCAAGGGCCGGGTGGTCGAGATCTACGGCCCGGAAAGCTCCGGCAAGACCACTCTGGCCCTGCACGTGGTGGCCGAGGTCCAGAAGAACGGCGGCACCGCGGCCTTCGTGGACGCCGAGCATGCGCTCGACCCCGCCTATGCCCGCAAGCTGGGCGTCAACCTGGACGACCTGCTGGTCTCCCAGCCCGACACCGGCGAGCAGGCGCTCGAGATCACCGACACCCTGGTGCGCTCCGGCGCCGTCGACATCATCGTCATCGACTCGGTCGCGGCCCTGACGCCGCGGGCGGAAATCGAAGGCGAGATGGGCGACAGCCTGCCCGGCCTGCAGGCCCGGCTGATGAGCCAGGCCCTGCGCAAGCTCACCGCCTCGATCTCCAAGGCCGGCACCCTGGTGATCTTCATCAACCAGATCCGCATGAAGATCGGCGTCATGTACGGCTCGCCGGAGACGACCACCGGCGGCAACGCGCTGAAGTTCTACGCCTCGGTGCGCCTGGACATCCGCCGCACCGGCTCGGTCAAGGTGCGCGACGAGATCGTCGGCAACAATGTCCGCGTCAAGGTGGTGAAGAATAAGGTGGCCCCGCCGTTCCGCGAGGTCGAGTTCGACATCATGTACGGCGAGGGCATCTCCAAGCTGGGCGAGATCATCGACCTGGGCGTCAAGGCCAACGTCATCGAGAAGTCCGGCTCCTGGTTCTCCTGGAACAGCCAGCGCATCGGCCAGGGCCGCGATAACGCCCGGGAGTTCCTCAAGAACAACCCCGACATCGCCGCCCAGATCGAGAAGCAGGTCCGCGGCGCCAAGGAAGTCATCGAGGAAGAGCTGCTGGTCGGCCCGACCGGCGACGAAGACGGCGCCGACGAGGAATAGGGATCGGACGGCCGCCTGGGCTCCGTGAGCCTGGGTCCGCCAACCCGACGCCCGAGCTCGCCGAGAGCCCGGCCCCGCGCGGCCGTTCATGGGAGGACGTTCAGGCGAGTTTCGCCTGGGCGTCCTTTTCCTTTGCGGCGCAGCGAAGTTTGCGTAAACGGTCGCCGGTTCCATCTAGGGGCGGGGAACGACCCCCGTCCCCCTACGACTTGATCAAGTGTCTAAAGCCATGCCGAGCCTCAACGAGATCCGCAGCCAGTTCCTGGGCTATTTCGAGAAGAATGATCACCTGATCATTCCGTCGGCTCCGCTCGTGCCGCAGAACGACCCGACCCTGTTGTTCGTCAACGCCGGCATGGTGCCGTTCAAGAACTACTTCACGGGCGCCGAGACCCCGCCGGCCCCGCGCGCGGCCTCGTCGCAGAAGTCGGTGCGCGCCGGGGGTAAGCACAACGACCTGGACAATGTCGGCTACACCGCCCGCCACCACACCTTCTTCGAGATGCTGGGCAATTTCTCGTTCGGCGACTACTTCAAGGCCGGCGCCATCGAGCACGCCTGGACCCTGCTGACCCGCGACATGGGCATCCCGGCCGAAAAGCTCTGCGTCACCGTCTACCATACGGACGACGAGGCGGCCGAGCTTTGGAAGAAGATCGCGGGCCTGCCCGATCACAAGATCATCCGCATCGCGACCAGCGATAATTTCTGGTCGATGGGCGACACCGGCCCCTGCGGCCCGTGCTCGGAGATCTTCTACGACCACGGCGCCCACATCCCCGGCGGCCCGCCCGGCAGCCCGGACGAGGACGGCGACCGGTTCGTGGAGATCTGGAACCTGGTTTTCATGCAGTTCGAGCAGTTCGCCGACGGCACCCGCCGCGACCTGCCAAAGCCGCAGATCGACACCGGCATGGGCCTGGAGCGCATCGCCGCGGTGCTGCAGGGCGTGCACGACAACTACGATATCGACCTCTTCCGCACCCTGATCGCGGCGTCGAAGGAGATGGTGGCCGGGGGCTCCAACGGACCCTCGCACCGGGTGATCGCCGACCACCTGCGCTCGGTGAGCTTCCTGATCGCCGACGGGGTCTCGCCGTCCAACGAGGGCCGCGGCTACGTCCTGCGCCGGATCATGCGCCGGGCCATGCGCCACGCCCACCTGCTGGGCGCCGAGGAGCCGTTGATGCACCGCCTGGCGCCGGTCCTGGTGGCCGAGATGGGCCAGGCCTATCCAGAGCTGCGCCGCGCCGAACCGGTGATCGTCGAGACCCTGCGCCAGGAGGAGGAGCGCTTCCGCCGCACGCTCGGCCGCGGCATGACGCTGCTGGACGAGGCCACCGCCAAGATGACCGAGGGCGGCGTGCTGTCGGGCGAAACCGCCTTCAAGCTCTACGACACCTACGGCTTCCCCCTCGACCTGACGCAGGACGCCGTGCGCGCCAAGGGCCTGACCGTCGACCTGGAGGGCTTCGACGCCGCCATGAAGCGCCAGAAGGACCAGGCCCGCGAGGCCTGGACCGGCTCGGGCCAGTCCAGCCAGGGCGCCGAATGGTTCGCCATCCGCGAGCGCCTCGGCGCCACCGAGTTCCTCGGCTACGAAACCACCGAGGCCACCGGCAAACTGCTGGCCCTCGTGGCGTCCGGGAGTGAAGTCCCAGAAGGCGAACCCGGTCAGACCGTGCTGGCGGTGTTCGACCGTACCCCCTTCTACGCAGAGAGCGGCGGTCAGGCCGGCGATGTCGGCGAGGTCGAGTGGTCCGGCGGCAAGGCCCGGGTGCTCGACACCCAGAAGCAGGCCGGCGACCTCTTCGTCCACGAGATCGAGATCCTCGAGGGCGTGCTGAGGCCCGGGACCGATGCGCGCCTGGCCGTCGATCCGGATATCCGCACCACCACCCGCTCGAACCACTCCGCCGCGCACCTGCTGCACGCCGCCCTGCATCACGTCCTGGGCCCGCACGTCTCGCAGAAGGGCCAGATGGTCGACGGCGAGCGCATGCGCTTCGACTTCAGCCATGGCGGCCCGGTGACCGCTGTCGAGATCGAGAAGATCGAGGCCGAGGTGAACGCGGTGATCCGCCAGAACCTGCCCGCCGTCACCAAGGAGATGGCGCCCGACGAGGCGATCGCCGCCGGCGCCGTGGCCCTGTTCGGCGAGAAGTACGGTGACAAGGTCCGCGTCCTGGCGCTCGGCCACGCGCTCGCGGGCGACGGCGACTATTCGGTGGAACTGTGCGGCGGCACCCATGTGGCCCGCACCGGCGACATCGCGATCTTCAAGATCATCAGCGAGGGCGGCGTGGCCGCCGGCGTACGGCGGATCGAGGCCCTGACCGGCGAGGCGGCGCGCCGCTGGCTGGTGGAGCAGGCCGGCGTCGCCAAGGCGCTCGCCGACCAGTTCAAGACCCCGGTCTCCGAGGTCCTGGCCCGCGTCGACGCCCTGGACGCCCAGCGCCGCAAGCTGGAGAAAGAGCTCTCCGAGGCCAAGCGCCAGCTCGCCATGGGCGGCGGCGGTTCCGGCGGCGCGCCCGCGGGTCCCGAGGAGATCGGCGGGATTCAGGTGATCGCCCGGGTCATGGACGGCGTCGGCGGCAAGGATCTGCGGCCGATGGTCGAGGAGTTCCGCAAGCAGGTCCCCAACGGCGTCATCGCCCTGATCGGCTCGGCCGACGGCAAGGGCGCCGTGGCCGTGGCGGTGACCGGCGAGGCGGGCTCGAAGTTCAACGCCGTGGACCTGACCAAGGCCGCGGTGCTGGCCATGGGCGGCCAGGGCGCGGGCGGACGTCCCGATTTCGCCCAGGGCGGCGCCCCGGACGGTGGCAAGGCGGCCGAGGGCCTGGCGGCGATCAAGGCCCTGCTCGGCGGCTAGGGCGTCTCGCAGAACACCCGGCCATTGCGCAGCTGGGGCGTGACGGAGCGGGAATAATACACGTGGCGAGGGTGCTCACTGACCTGCGGCCAAGCTATGTCGCATATCCGACAAGGGGTTTTCGCCTGTTAAGGGAAATTAGTATACTAAACCCAAGATGGCGGTCAGGTACCCGCATCGAAATCGAATCCAGGCTCTGTCCCGTTCGATGATTCGCTGCTCCGCGACACTGGCGTCGCGGACCTTTTGATTCTTGGGGGTAGTCCGAATGCGTAAATTCCTGACCGTCGCAGCCGCCGCTGCGACCCTCGCCACCATCGGCGCTCCGGCCCAGGCGGCCATCATCTTCTCTGGCGACCACAGCGTCACGGTGAACCAGGCCGAGCCCGGACTGGTGCTGCAGACGCAGGAAATGGCCGCCACGCTCAATTTCGCGCTGGATCTCGGCGAGACCGAGACCATCAGCCTGTTCAAACTCTACACGCTCGAAGGCTCGGTGAACCCCGACGATCTGGCGCCCAAGCCGATTACCGTAGGCTTCACCTTCACCCTGCCGGAAGTCTTCGGCGGGTCGATCGGCGGCACGACCGTGGGCGACTACTTCTACGGCGTTCTGGACAAGGGTGTCGTGAGCTGGGCCAACGGTGGCAGCCAGACCTTCAACTTCGGCAACGGCGGTAAGCTGCTGGTCGATCTGGACGATGCGGTCTTCAACGAAGCGACGTTCTGGGAGCTTTACGGCGACCTGCATCCCGGCAAGGGGTCGGCCGCCAAGATCAAGGCTGACTTCACCCTCACGCAACTGCCCTCCGCTGTCCCCGAGCCCGCCACCTGGGCGATGATGATCGCCGGCTTCGGCCTGGCCGGCTCGGTCCTGCGCCGCCGCCGCGAGACCGCCGTGTTCGCCTAGGCGATCGCGGTTTCAGATACCGAAAAGGCCGAGGTTCGCCTCGGCCTTTTTGTTGTCCGCCGTCCAGCCGCGCCAGGCTTCAGGACTTGGCGAAAACCGCGAACTTGTTGCCGGTCGGGTCGCGCATATAGGCCGCGTAGAAGCTGGTGGACTCCGGCGGCCGGGGGCCGGGCCCGCCTTCGTCCGCCCCACCATTGGCCAGCGCCGCAGCGTAGGCGGCGTCCACCGAGCCGATGTCAGGGCCCTTGAAGGCGATCATGATACCGTTGCCGCTCCGCGCCGGCTTCCCGTCGAAGGGCGGACAGATGAAGGTGTTGGCGTCGGCCTCCCTGGGGCCATAGCCCGCCCAGCCGCCGTCGAGGAACTTGCGCTCATAGCCGATGGCGCCCAACACGGCGTCGTAGAACGGCGTCGCCGCTTCCACGTCCAAGGCGCCGATAGTGACATATCCGATCATTGGTCTTGCTCCCTCGCAGTGGCCGCAAGCTAGCGCGACGACTGGAACAAAGCAAGAACACAGATACCTAGACCGGCGGCGGCACGCGGATCTGGACCAGCTTCCAGGCGAACAGGTCGCGTCGCTGGAAGCTGAATATGACGGGGGTCTCGGCGCCCGCATGCGCAACGGCGAAGCGCGCGCGGTTGGGACCCCAGTATCGCAGTCTGGGCAAGGCGCCCTTGGCGCCGGCGGGCGCCTTGCCCGGTGCATAGCCGCGCGTCAGGTCGTAGAGGCCGCGGGTGTCCAGATAGGGCTCGACCGCCGGCGGGGCTGGAGTCAGGGGCTCTATGGCCCGGCGCATGGCCCCGATAGGGTCTGACCAGATGTCGGGCGGGGCGGGGGCGGCGACGGGCCTTGCGGCCACCTGGGGACGCAGGCCCTCACGGACGGCGCGATAGTCGACGAGTTCGGCCAGGGCCTGGGCGTCCCCATCGCGGGCGGCGGCCTTCAGGGCCCGGAACGCGAAGAACGGCGCGGCCGCGAAGACCAGCGCCGTTCCCACGATCAGGGCGAGGAGCAGCCGGAAGACCGCGCGTCCCAGGCTCCAGCCATCGGGTGCGCGCGGGTCCATGGGCCTAGGCGGCGGGCGACTCGGCCAGCGCCTTCTCCAGGTTGGCCGCGACCTTGTCGATGAAGCCCTCGGTGGTCAGCCATCCCTGGGTGTCGCCGACCAGCAGGGCCAGGTCCTTGGTCATCGAACCGCTTTCGACGGTGGAGACGCAGACCTTCTCCAGGGTGTCGGCGAAGTGGTCGAGCTCGGGGTTGCCATCCAGCTTGGCGCGATGCTTCAGCCCCTGGGTCCAGGCGAAGATCGAGGCGATGGAGTTGGTGGAGGTGCTCTCGCCGCGCTGGTGCTGGCGGAAGTGGCGGGTGACGGTGCCATGGGCGGCCTCGGCCTCCATGGTCTTGCCGTCCGGGGTGATCAGCACCGAGGTCATCAGGCCGAGCGAGCCGAAGCCCTGGGCCACTTCGTCGGACTGCACGTCGCCGTCGTAGTTCTTGCAGGCCCAGATGAAGCCGCCGGACCACTTCAGGGCCGAGGCCACCATGTCGTCGATCAGGCGGTGCTCGTAGACGATGCCCGCTTCCTTGAACTGGGCTTCGTACTCTTTGTAGACCTCGGCGAAGATGTCCTTGAAGCGCCCGTCATAGGCCTTGAGGATGGTGTTCTTGGTCGACAGGTACAGCGGGTACTTGCGCTTCACCGCGTAGGCGAAGCTGGCGTGGGCGAACTCGCGGATCGAGTCGTCGAGGTTGTACATGGCCATGGCGACGCCGGAGCCGGGATACTTGAACACCTCATGTTCGATGGTCTGGCCATCGTCGCCCACCCACTTGATGGTCATGGTGCCGGGACCGGGAACCAGGAAGTCGGTGGCCCGGTATTGATCGCCGAAGGCGTGGCGGCCGATGATGATCGGCTGGGTCCAGCCGGGGATCAGGCGCGGCACGTTCTTGCAGATGATCGGCTCACGGAAGACCACGCCGCCCAGAATGTTGCGGATAGTGCCGTTCGGCGACTTCCACATCTTCTTGAGCTTGAACTCTTCCACCCGGGCTTCGTCCGGGGTGATGGTGGCGCACTTGACGCCGACGCCGTGTCGCTTGATCGCCTCTGCCGCCTCGATCGTCACCTTGTCGTCGGTGGCGTCGCGATGCTCCATCCCGAGGTCGTAATAGTCGAGCTCGATGTCGAGATAGGGGAAGATCAGCTTGTCCTTGATCCACTTCCAGATGATGCGGGTCATCTCGTCCCCGTCGAGGTCGACGACAGGGTTGGCGACTTTGATCTTCTTGGCCATGAGGGCGAAGCGCTCCGAGGGCGTAACGGCAGGGTTGGGGGCCGTATACTAGGCCCGCGCCAGGACGCAAAGGGCTTGGGGGCTTGCATCGGCGGCCTCATCGGAATGAAAACGCGACATGAGTTCATCGGCCCCGCCCTGCATCATCCTCGACAAGCCGCAAATGGCCCAGAACATCGGCGCGGTGGCCCGCGTGATGGCCAATTTCGGCCTGGCCGACCTGCGGCTGGTCAATCCGCGCGACGGCTGGCCGCAGGAGCACGCCTGGGCGGCGGCTTCCGGGGCGGAGTGGCCGCTGAACGCGGCGCGGATCTATGAGAGCGTCGAGGCGGCCATCGCCGACCTGCACCTGGTCTATGCGACCACCGCGCGACCGCGCGAGCTGCAGCTTCCGATCCTCACCCCGCGCGCCGCCGCGGCGAACCTGGCTGGCGAGGTAGCGGCGGGTCACGCGGTCGGCCTGCTATTCGGCGGCGAGCGGGCCGGGTTGGAGACCGCCGACATCGCGCTCTGCTCGGCGGTGGTGACCCTGCCCATCGATCCGCGATTCCGCTCGCTGAACCTCGCGCAGGCCGTGGCGATCAACGCCTATGAGTGGCGGATGACCACTGAGGCCGGAGCGCCGCCGGCCTTCCGCGAGGGGCCGCCGGCCGCCGACGCCGCGGCCATGCTCGGCCTCTACGAGCATTTCGAGCGCGAGCTGGAGGACGCGGGCTTCTTCCACCCGCCGGAGAAGCGACCCTCCATGGTCCAGAACCTGCGCTCGGCCCTGGCCCGGGCGCGGTTCTCCGACCAGGAGGTGCGCACCTTCCGCGGGGTCGTCACCGCCCTCTCCCAGGGCCGGGGCCGGGTGTTGGATCGCCTGGCCCGCGAGAAGGCCGCGCGGAAGGACTAGAACCGCGAGGCGGAGAGCTTCACGTCCGCCATCTTCCAGGCCTCGTCGAAGGCCACACGAACCTTGGCCGCCTCATCGTTCTTGCCCTGGCGGTCGAGGGCCTGGGCCAGGCCGAAGAGCGCCCAGCCGTCGCGGCGGTAGTGCTTCAGGCTTTCGCGATAGACCGCCTCGGCCTCCGGGGCTCGCCCGGCGTCCAGCAGGGCCGCGCCCAGATAGTGACTGACCGGAGCGTGCCAGTAAGCGGGCTCGGTATAGGGCAGGGCTCGCTCGAGGTTCGAGGCCGCGCGGAAGCGCACGATGGCGGCGTCCAGCACCCCGTCCTTGCGGGCGATCTCCCCGTCCAGCAGGGCAAGCGCCAGTTCGGTCATAGGCTTGGCGGGGATGGCGAAGGCGTCGAAGGCCGACAGGTCGGCGCGGGTCAGCGCATCCAGCCTGGCGCGGTCGGCGAGCGCCGTGGTCCGGTCGCCCGTATTGGCCGCGGCGATCCCGTGGGCGTAGAGCCAGATGGCGGTGTCGAGTTTCAGGCCGGGCGGAGGCGGCGGTTCGGCCAGGACGGCGTCCCATTTGCCGAACCGCAGCAGGTTCACCACCGGCGTATAGACGAACAGCTCGGCCAGGGGCAGGTTCGCCGCCGTCTCCTCCGCCTTGACCGCCTTCACCAGCCTCCGGGCGGCGTCGTGTGAGGTCTTGGACCGCCCTTCCATCTCGGCCGAGGTCCACAGGAAGTGGATGTTGTGGCCGTAGTAGCCGGCCGGATAGAAGCCCTGGGCGCGGCAGGCGGCGATGTATTCCTCATCGGTAAGGGCGGCGAGTTCGTTGGCCCTGGCCGCGTCGGCGTAGCGGCCCACGCGGTAATAGATGTGGCTGGGCATGTGTACGATGTGCCCGGCCTTGGGCATCAGAGGCAGCAGGCGGTCAGCCGCGGCCTCGGCCCGTTCGGGTGTCGTCGAGGCCTCCACGGCGTGGATATAGAGGTGCAGGGCGCCCGGATGGTTCGGCGCCTTGGCGAGCACGCGCTCAAGGGTGGCGACGATCTCCGCGCCGTGGCCCTTGGAGGTGACGGCGTCGGCCTCCCAGTAGTCCCACGGCTGGGTGTCCATCATGGCCTCGGCGTAGAAGGTCGCCGCGTCCAGGTCGGAGGGGTCGGCGCGGGCAAGGTCCCCCATGGCCTTGGCGTAGGCCAGGTCCAGGGGCTTGCGGTCGGCTGGAGCCGTTGCTGCGTAGCGGGTGGCGAGCGCGTCGATCCAGGCCTGTTCCCGCGGCGAGGCTTTGGACCGCAGGGCCTTGGCGCGCGACAGCGCCTCCCAGGCCGGGGCGACGGCGTCGGCCTGCATGGGCAGGTTGATGTTGGGGCCAAGCGCGATGGCCACGCCCCACCAGCACATGGCGCAGTCCGGATCGAGCCGCGCCGCCTCGCGGAACGAGCGGATCGCCTCGGCGTGGTTGAAGCCGAACAACAGGTTTACCCCCTGATCGAACAGCTTCTGGGTCTGGGCGTTGCGGGTCGTGATCGGGTGGCGGTGGTCCCCCAGGCCGGTGAACACCGGGGCGCCCGGCTTGTCGGCCTGGCCCATATAGATGGCGGGCATAGCCCCGGGCATCGGCATGGCGCCGTGGTTCATGGCCGGAGGAGGAGCCTCGGCCGTGGCGTGACCTGAATGGTCCTGCGCCGCCGCGGGCAGGGCGATGACGCCGATGGCGAAGACGGTTGAAAACAGGAACGCGCGCATGGAGACCCCCAGTTGGCAAGGCGCACAGGGCTACGCGGACTAACCGGGGCAGACTACCGCACTCGTGGTGCAGTTTGGTCTGAATACTGCTTAATCCGGGTTGGGGATCGGACGCATTGTAGTGATCTCGCGCCCGTCCGCGCCACGAAAGGTCACGAGATCCTCCGCTGGGAGCGGGACGGAGGGCGCCTCGACTATGACGCAGGCGAGGTCGTCTCGACCCGGCCCCTGGCGCGGGGCGCGGAAACGCCCCAGGAAGCCCTGGTCGCGCAGCGCCTCGGCCGTGCAGGGGCCGGCCACCGCGCGGTACTCGGCGACAAGCAGGGCCTCGGACTCCAGATCGCAGGCCTCCAGCGAATGGTCGCGCGCCGCCGGCGTGGAGACCCGGATGGCGCCCTGGAAACCGGTCTCCAGCAAGGCCTCGGCCATGCAGGCGTCTTCCACCTCCACGCCGGGCGCCAGGCCGGAGCGTGTACTGGCGGCCCGGGCCGCGGGTGCGGCCAGGGCCAGAAGCAGGGCGGAGAGGGTTGCGAGACGAAAGGCGCCGGTCATGGGAAACTCCAAACCGCGCCGACTATCCCGCCGACCGGCTGGGCCGTAAAGCGCGCTCCCGTCTGGCGTGCTTCAGGGCCTGCGTCGGGCGCGAGATTGACTTTCACCCGCTCGGCCGTCATACACCGCCCCTTCGCGCCGCCGGGAAACCGTGCGGGTCCGCGAACCTATGACGGGTGACCTGATCGCCGCCGTTGAGATCGCGCCTCCACTATCGGGGGCGCCGGCCCGGGTCGACTATGAAGAGAGACGACGTATGTCGAAGCGCCACTCGGCGAAGTACAAGATCGACCGGCGGATGGGCGAGAACATCTGGGGTCGCCCGAAGTCCCCCGTCAATCAACGCTCCTACGGCCCTGGCCAGCATGGTCAACGCCGTAAGCAAAAGGTCTCCGATTTCGGCCTGCAGCTCCGCGCCAAGCAGAAGCTGAAGGGCTATTACGGCAACCTGACCGAAAAGCAGTTCTCGCGCACCTACACCGAGGCCGCCCGCCGCAAGGGCAACACCTCCGAGAACCTGATCGGCCTGCTGGAAAGCCGTCTGGACGCGGTGGTCTACCGCGCCAAGTTCGTGCCGACCGTGTTCGCCGCCCGTCAGTTCGTGAACCACGGCCACGTCCTGGTGAACGGCAACCGGGTGAACATCGCCTCCTACCGCGTGAAGGCCGGCGACATCGTCTCCGTCCGGGAGCGGTCGAAGAACATGGCCCTGGTGCTGGAAGCCCTGCAGTCGGGCGAACGCGACACCCCCGACTATGTCGAGGTCGACGCCAAGGCCATGACCGCCAAGTTCATCCGCGCGCCGGAATTCTCCGAGGTCCCGTACCCGGTGAAGATGGAGCCGAACCTGGTCATCGAGTTCTACGCGTCCTAACCGGCCGCCGAACCCGACCAATATTCGCGAAGGCCCCGGAGCGATCCGGGGCCTTTTGCTTTGTCGGCGTTTGTGGCGGAGTGGCGTGATGAATCGCCGACTGTTCTTCGTCGCGGGCCTGGCCCTGGTCTCGGGCTGCGCAACCGCCGCCCCGCCGATCATCGCGCCGGCGGGCTCGTCGCTCTCAGAGCTGGAGCCGCTCTACTCGGCCAGCGCCGGGCGCGAGGCCCTGACCATCCGGGTGTCCTCAAACGGCTGCACCAAGAAGGAAGATTTCTCGTTCTTCGTGGAGCGGAAGGGCGAGGCGGTGACCCTGGCCTTCGGCCGCAAGCGCCTGGACCCCTGCCGCTCCTTCGCCATGAGCCACACCGACCTCACCTTCACCTATGAGGAACTCGGGGTGGCCCAGCGGCCGCCCCTGTTCCTGCTGAACCCCTTCGCCGCCTGGACTGGGCCCGGGAGCTGAGATCAGGGCGTCGGGCGCAATGTCGGCTCCCGCGGCCAGATCCGTCCCGCGGCCGCCTTGGCCACGAAGACCTTGGCGTCATCGGGAGAAGCGAGCATCAGGCAGCCTTCATCCATGTCGGCGTCGCTGAGGCCAGCCTTGCCGAACAGGGGCATGGCCGGTTCGGTCGCGGCGATAACCTTCAGGTGACCATAGGCGTCCTTCACGAAGGCCTGGGCGGCAGCCATCCCTGCGAGTCGGGCGCCGCCGGCCTCGTCGACCACGATCGCCACGGCGTCGAACAGGCAGGAAGGGCCGCCATCGACCTTGAAGTCGACCGCCATCACCGAACCGTCGGACAGGGTCACTCCGCCGATCTTCTCCGCGACGATGCGCACCACGCCACCGTCGGCCTCCACGGCGGTCTGCAGCGCCTTCACCAGCTTGGCGTCGCCTCCGTCGCCGACTAGCAGGCCGAGCTTGCGACCCTTGAAGGTCGGGATCGCCTTTTCCAGGATGCTGAGCGCGGGCGACAGCTCCATGTCGCGCGGCGCCACGGCTGCCGGAGCGGCCTTGGGCGGCTTCATTCCCAGGCCGTCTGCGACGCGGGCGCCCAGGTCGTTGTCGACATTCAGCAGGTTGGCGACCATCCGCTCGCGGATGGCCGGCGTCTCGACGCGCGACAGTTCGAAGACCAGGGCGGCGACGATGTGATCCTGTTCGACCGGGGTTTGGCTGCGGAAGAACAGCCGCGCCTGCGTGTAGTGGTCGGCGAAGGACTCTGGCCGAATTCGGATGGCTGGGCCGCCCTCCTCGTTGCGCGGGAAGGTGCGGAAGCCGTTCGGCGTCTCACGCGGGCCATTCGGGGCAAGGCTGTTGGGTTCGTAGTTCACGCGGCCTGTGGGCACCGCCATCTGCATGTGGCCGTCGCGCTGGTAGTTGGCGAACGGGCACTTGGGCTGGTTGATGGGGATCTGGTGGAAATTGGGTCCGCCCAGGCGCTTCAACTGGGTGTCGAGGTAGGAGAACAGGCGGCCCTGCAACAGCGGGTCGTCGGTGAAGTCGACGCCGGGAACGATGTTGCCGATGCAGAAGGCGACCTGCTCGGTCTCAGCGAAGAAGTTGTCCGGGTTGCGGTCGAGGACCAGCCGCCCGACCGGCCGCAGCGGGACCACCTCTTCGGGGATGATCTTGGTCGCGTCGAGGACGTCGAAGTCGAAGCTGGCCGCATCCTCGGCGCTGAAGAGCTGTAGACTGAGCTCGAACTCGACAACATCGCCCTGGTCGATGGTCTCCCACAGGTCGCGACGATGGAAGTCGGGATCGGCGCCGTTGATCTTCACCGCCTCGTCCCAGACGACCGATTGCATTCCGAGCTTGGGGCGCCAGTGGAACTTGGCGAAGGTCGCCTCGCCGGCGGCGTTCACCAGCCGGAAGGTGTGAACCCCAAAGCCCTCCATCATCCGATAGCTGCGCGGGATCGCGCGATCGGACATGGTCCACATGATCATGTGGGTGCTCTCGGGGGTCAGGGAGATGAAGTCCCAGAACGTGTCGTGGGCGGTCGCGGCCTGGGGGAACTCCCGGTCAGGCTCAGGCTTCGCCGCGTGGACCAGGTCGGGGAACTTGATGGCGTCCTGGATGAAGAACACCGGCATGTTGTTGCCGACGAGATCGAAATTGCCTTGCTGAGTGTAGAACTTCACCGCGAAGCCCCGGACGTCCCGGGCCAGGTCGAAGGAGCCCTTGTTCCCGGCCACGGTGGAGAAGCGCACGAAGACCGGGGTCTTTTCTCCGGGCCGCTGCAGGAAATCGGCGGCGGTGATGTCCGCGAGCCCCTCGTAGACCTCGAAGAAGCCGTGCGCGGCCGACCCGCGTGCATGCACGATGCGCTCAGGTATGCGCTCGTGGTCGAAGTGCATGATCTTTTCGCGGAGGACAAAGTCCTCCAGCAAGGTCGGACCCCGCGCCCCGGCCTTGAGGGAATTCTGGTTGTCCGAGATCGGAATGCCCTGGTTGGTGGTCAGGACCGCGCCGCCCTTGGCGGCGGTCTGATGGGTTTCGCCTCCATTTGAGGCGCCGAGGTCCGGCGCCGGTAGCTTATTGGTGCTGGTCGAAGCGGCCTTGGCCATTGGGTGTCCCTCCATTGCAGGCGGGAGAGCGTGCGAATGGCAATTGGGATGCAAAGGCCGAGCTTGGAGCCGAATTTTTGGTGAATCGCGCGCAGCCCCGACGTGGTGGTCAGGGACAAGCCGAGCTTCGTCGTTCTCAGGTGAACCGCGCCACGATGTCCGGCGTGACTCGCTTGGGACGGCCGGTCTGGGCGTCGACCAGGCACCAGACCGTACGGGCCTGGGCGC
The DNA here is from genome assembly GCF_024298925.1 of Phenylobacterium sp. LH3H17. Taxonomy (NCBI): domain Bacteria; kingdom Pseudomonadati; phylum Pseudomonadota; class Alphaproteobacteria; order Caulobacterales; family Caulobacteraceae; genus Phenylobacterium; species Phenylobacterium sp. LH3H17. The sequence goes on from NZ_CP101283.1 coordinate 1,337,834, forward strand.
ACATGCCGCCGTCCGGGCCGTCGATACGCACGAAGCGGTCGAAGCGTGGGCCTTCCGGCGCCTCGGCGACCCAGGTGATGGCGGTGGCGGTCTCGCCGGGCATCAGGGCGCGGCGATAGTCGATCTCATGGCGCAGGACGATCCAGGCCCAGAGAGTCTGCTGGTCATCCGGCTGCAGGGCGCGCCAATGCGAGGTGGCCATGTCCTGAATCCAGCGGACATAGACCACATTGTTCACGTGGCCGTTCTCGTCGATGTCCGACGCGGTCGGCGTGAATGTTCGGGTGAAGACCTGTCGGCCGGGCGGCGGCTCGAGGAGTCTGCTCACGCAGCCAGGACGCCCTGTTCGATCATCAGGGGCTTCAGTTCGCCCGATTGGAACATCTCGCGGACGATGTCGGCGCCGCCGACGAACTCGCCCTTCACGTAGAGCTGCGGGATGGTCGGCCAGTCGGTGAAGGTCTTGATCCCGTCGCGCAGGCTGTCGTCCTGCAGGACGTCGACGCCGATGAAATCGGCGCCCAGGTGGTCGAGGATCTGGACGACCAGGGCCGAGAAACCGCAGCGCGGCTGTTCGGGCACGCCCTTCATGAACAGCACCACCGGGTTTTCCGCCACGGTCTTGGCGATGAAATCGTGGGCGGGGTTGGCGGTGGAGGTTTCGGTCATGGCGTCGGGCCTTCAGGCGAATAGGTCGCAAGAGAGCTAAGGACGGCCGGCCCTCCGGTCAAGACGCGCGAGGCCTGACCCTAGGCCCTGCGACGATCGGCGACCTCGCCAAAGCGGGCCATCTCGATCTGAGCGGCGACCCCCGTGGGCATGTCCCTGTCGGTGACTTCGGCCATCCGCGCGATGGCTTCGGTGCGGAAAATCTCGAGTTGGATCGTGGCGAAGGACGGCTCGGTTAGGGAATAGGCCAGGCAGATCTCGTCGGGGGTCCAGCCGGGAGTGTCGTTCAGGAAGGCGTAGGTGCCGGCGCCCGCCAGGGGTTCCACCCGGCCGCGCCCAAGCAGGCCGCTGCGCGCCGGCGCGGCCTGGCTGGTGCGGCCGAGGGCGCCGGGAAACGGCTCGCAACCCACCAGGGTCATGTTGGAGTCGGAGGCCTCGCGGATCCGGCGGCGCGCCTGCCAGTCCGAGGTGATGCTGAAGGGTGTCGTCGCCACATCGAAGGCGGCGCTGCGGATGCCTTCATCGACCGCCGCGCCGTCGCCGGCCACGCCCACCTGCAGGCACAGTCCCGCGGAACGCAGCTGGCCCAGATGCTCAAGGGCGTCGGGCGCCAGGGTCTCATAGGCGGTCTCATCCATCATCACGAGGTCGAAATAGCCGGCGCCGGTCTTCTGCAGTCCGCCGCGAATGCTGTGGGAGATCGCCTGGGCGGTCAGGACGCCGCGCGGATCGCCGCGCAGACGCCAGCTCAGGAACAGCAGCCGCCGTTCCACCGACTTCAGCGCCTCACCGAGCCCGAGCGCGGCGACGTCCAGGCCGGCGGCCACCTCGAAACAGTTGATCCCGCTTTCCATCGCCGAGAAGACCAAGGCCCGCCAGGCCTGGGGCGAACTCATGTTCGGCGCTTCGCGCAGCAACAGGCTGACGGCTGAGACCGCCTTGCCTGTCACGCCGAAGGGTCGATAGCGCATGGCGCTCCTCTAGGTCGGGGATGAAGTTTCGAGGGCCAGCGCGTGCAGTTCGCCGCCCATGCGGCCCTTCAGGGCGCTGTAGACCAGTTGGTGCTGCTTGACCCTGTTCAGGCCGGCGAAGGCCTTGGACACGATCCGCGCCTTGTAGTGGTCCCCGTCGCCGGCCAGGTCGTCCACCTGGATCTGGGCGTCTGGAAACGCCTCGCGGAGGCTACGCTCCAGTTCGGCGATGGGCATGGGCATGGGATTGCTCCGATCGAAGAAACTTTGTGTGCCATAAAGCTTAACAACCCTTGGATTCCCAGACGGTTCGCTGGCTTCCACGGGCGTTTCCGGGCGCCGCAAATTCAGAGATGGGGCGCGATCTCGTCGTAGCCCCGGTTGAGGAACTCGATGAGGCAGATTCCATGGCCGAAAGGATCGGCCATGACCACGATCTTGCCCCAGGTCTCGGTGCGGATTTCGCTCTCCGGGCGGGCGCCGGCGGCCACGGCCTGGACGAAGGCGGCCTCGATGTCGGCGACCACCACGTCCAGATGGACCGGGGTCCAGTGGCGCGCGTAGCGGCGGAGGTCCTGGCCAGCGCCGACCGAGCCTTCCGGTTTTTCAAGCAGATAGATCTTGGCGGGCCAGCCGGAGAGCTCCACGCCCCCATCGCCGAAGCGGCGGGTCACCTTTAGGCCGAAGGCGTCGGTATAGAAGGCGACGGCGCGCGGCAGGTCGGGGACGTCGATATTGACCAGCAGATCCATCGACGTCCCCGCGCCAGATTCCCGTCAGTCGACGATGGCCGAGTAGATCAGGCTCTTCAACTGGCCGCGGAAATTGAACGTCCCCGACGGCATGAGCTGGGTCATGAACACCACAGAGAGGTCTTCCTTGGGATCGACCCAGAAGATGGTCGAGGCCGCGCCGCCCCAATAATAGTCGCCGGTCCCCAGCGACCCGGTCTCCACCTGTCCCATGGTGGAGGCGAAGCCCAGGCCAAAGCCCACCCCGTCATTGGCGGTCTCCGAGAAGGTCCCGAGCGCCATGGTCGAGAGGTCCTTGCCGCCCGCCAGGTGGTTCATGTGCATCAATTCCAGCGTGCGCGGCCCGATGACCCGATGGCCGTCCAGCTCCCCGCCCCGGCGCAACATCTCGCAGAAGCGCAGATAGTCGGCCGTGGTGCCGGTCAGGCCGCCGCCGCCGGACTTGAAGCCCGGCTCGCTGATGAAGGCGCTGGTCGCCGGGTCGTCGATCAGCTTCAGCTGCTTGTCGGGTCCGCGCTGGTAGTTGGCGCAGAAGCGGTCGACCTTGTCGGGGGCTACGTAGAACGCCGTGTCGACCATCCCGAGAGGGCCGAAGATCTCATCCTGCAGGTACTGGGCGAAGGGCTTTCCCGAGATCACCTCCACCAGGGCGCCGCAGATGTCGGTGGCGAGCGAGTACATCCAGCGCTCGCCGGGCTGATAGAGCAGGGGGACCTGGGCCAGCTTGTCGAGGAACTCCGCCATGGTGTCGGTGGATCCGGCGCTGCGGATCTTCAGCTCGCGATAGATCTTGTCCACCGGGTGCTGGATGCCGACGCCCGGCAGGCCGCCGCCGTAGGTGAAGCCGCCGGTGTGGCCGAGCACGTCGCGGAACGTGACGGGGCGCGTCGGGGCCTCGGTGACCATGTCCGCACCCTCGCCCGAGATCCACACACGGTGGTTCTTCCAGGACGGGACATAGCGGCTGACCGGGTCGTTGAGCTGGAAATAGCCCTTCTCATAGAGGGTCATCAGCGCGATCGAGGTGATCGGCTTGGTCATCGAATAGATGCGGAAGATGGCGTCGTCGGCCATCGGCTTGGCCCGCTCCAGGTCCATGGAGCCGAACGACTTCTGATAGGCCACATGGCCGTGGCGGGCGACCGCCACCTGACAGCCCATGATCTTCTTCGGACCGATGTAGTTGCGCTCGAGGTGTTCGGTAATGCGTTCAAGGCGGCCGGCGTCGAGCCCGGTCCACTGAGATTGGGCGTCCATAAAATATCCTCCCTAGAATGGCGGTCGTTCTAATTGGCGGGCATCATGGGCGCGGCGGCATACGGATGCCAAGAAAAACACGCGACCGCTACGACCCTTGGGTGGATGGAGAACGACCGGAATGCAGGCTTTGATGGCGCAGGCCGCGGTGCTGGGACAGCGCCTGAAAGACCGCAAGGAGACCGTGGCGGTCAATGAGAGCTCGTCGGGCGGCCTAGTCTCGGCGGCGCTGCTGTCGGTGCCGGGAGCCTCGGCCTATTTCATGGGCGGCGCGGTGGTCTACACCCCCAAGGCGCGCGTTCTGTTGACCGACATTCCGCGCGAGGCCCTCGCCGGCGTCCGCTCGTCCAGCGAGCCCTATGCCCTGCTCCTGGCGCGCAACGCCCGCGAACGCTACGGCGCCACCTGGGGCATCTCCGAGACCGGGGCGGCGGGGCCGACCGGCAATCCCTATGGCGACGCCGCCGGCCATACCTGCGTGGCCATCTCCGGACCGATGGAGATGGCGGTCACCATCGAGACCGGATCCGACGACCGCGCCGCCAACATGGAGGCCTTCGCCGCCGCCTGCCTGCGTATGCTGGAGGCGGCGACGCAGGACTGATTTGGCCCCTTGAAACATCCCGATTTCGACCTCAAATTTTCCGCGACCGCCCGGTCGACAGGGCCGGAGCGGACCAGGGAAAGGATCGGATTCAGGAGATACGGCCATGCGCCTGGCGACATCGGAACAGCTTATCCAACACCAAGGTCTCGGGGCGGCCCTCGAACGATGGCTGCGCCCGGCGGTCGGGTTCGGACATCCGCGGGACGTGCTGAAGGACCCACTGCTGGACCCCGCCGAGAAGCGCGCGGTGTTGTCGTCCTGGGCTTCGGACGCCTCGTCCGTCCAGGACCAACCCACCTTGAGGTGGTTGCTGGGCACGCCCGAGCCGGTCCCCTTGGCCGATATCCGCAAGGCCCTGGAACGGCTCGACCGCTGGGGCGACGGGGAGCCCCAGCCATTCAACTGATCCGCGGGGCCCTCAGCCCATATAGGCCGGCATCCAACCCTCGTGGGCCTCGCGCAGCTTGGCCAAGGGCAGGGTGAAGACGCCGTCGACCGCCAGGTCCTCGCCGCCGGCCTGGCCGACGATAGCGGCCGGAAGGCCTGCGGCCTTGGCCGCGGCGAGCAGCTCGTAGCCATTGGGCACGGCGAGCAGGTAGCGGGCCTGGTCCTCGCCGAACAGGGCCGCGTGGGCCGGCAGATCCGCGGAGATGGTCAGGCGCGCGCCCACCTTGGAGGCCAGGGCCATCTCGCCGGCTGCGGCGATTAGGCCGCCATCGGAAAGATCATGCACGACAATGGCTTGACGCGATAGAATCAGATTCCGGATGAAGTCACCGGTCTTGCGCTCGAGAGCCAGATCCACCGGCGGCGGGGCGCCGTCCTCGCGGCCGAGGATCTCGCGCAGGTACATGCTGGCGCCCAGCTCGCCGCGGGTCTCGCCGATCAGCACCAGCGCGTCCCCGGCCTTCATGCCCGCGAAGTCGGCGCGCAGGCTGGAGTCTTTCAGCAGGCCCACCGCGCCCACCGTCGGGGTCGGCGGAATGGCTGCGCCGTTGGTCTCGTTGTAGAGACTGACATTGCCGCTCACGACCGGAAAATCGAGCACGCGGCAGGCCTCGGCCATGCCGTCGATGGCGCGGACGATCTGGCCCATGATCTCGGGACGCTCGGGATTGCCGAAGTTCAGGTTGTCGGTGATCGCGATGGGATCGGCGCCCACGGCGGTCAGGTTGCGCCAGGCCTCCGCCACCGCCTGCTTGCCGCCGCAATAGGGGTCGTTCTGCACATAGCGCGGGGTGCAGTCGGAGGTGACGGCCAGCGCCTTCCTCGTGCCGTGCACGCGCACGATCCCCGCGTCGGCGCCGGTGGCGCTGTCCTCCAGGGTGTCGGCCATGACGTGGCGATCGTACTGCTCCCAGAGCCAGCGCTTCGAGGCCATGTCCGGCGCGCTGAGCAGCTTGAGCACCGCCTGGGCGTAGTCGGCCGGCTGGGGCACGTCGGCGGGCGACAGCCGGGGCTGCAGGTCCGGCGCGATCCAGGGGCGGTCATAGAGGGGCGCGTCGTCGAACAGCGGCGCCAGCGGCACGTCGCAGACCACCTCGCCCTTGTGTTTCAGCACCATGTGGCCGGTGTCCGTGGTCCAGCCGATGGTGGCGGCGTCCAGGCCCCACTTCTTGAAGATGCGCTCGCCGTCGTGCTCGCGGCCGGGCTTTAGGATCGCCAGCATCCGCTCCTGGCTCTCCGACAGCATCATCTCGTAGGCGCTCATGCCCTCCTCGCGCTGCGGCACCATGTCGAGGTCGAGCTCGATGCCCACCCCGCCCTTGCCGGCCATCTCCACCGAGGAGGAGGTGAGGCCCGCCGCGCCCATGTCCTGGATGGCGGCGACGGCGCCCGAGGCCATCAGCTCCAGGGTCGCCTCGATCAGCAGCTTCTCGGCGAAGGGGTCGCCGACCTGGACGGTGGGGCGCTTCTCGTCGGAGGCGTCGTCGAACTCGGCCGAGGCCATGGTCGCGCCGTGGATGCCGTCGCGGCCGGTCTTGGAGCCGAAATACACCACCGGCAGGCCGGGCGAGGGGGCGGCCGAATAGAAGATCTTGTCGGCGTCGGCCAGGCCCACGCACATGGCGTTGACCAGGATGTTGCCGTCATAGCCCTTATGGAAATTAGTCTCACCGGCCACGGTGGGCACGCCGACACAGTTGCCGTAGCCGCCGATACCGCTGACCACGCCGGCCACCAGCCGCTTGGTCTTGGGATGGCTGGGATCGCCGAACCGAAGGGCGTTCAGCAGGGCGATGGGGCGCGCGCCCATGGTGAAGACGTCGCGCATGATGCCGCCGACGCCCGTGGCCGCGCCCTGGTAAGGCTCGATATAGGAGGGGTGGTTGTGGCTCTCCATCTTGAAGATGCAGGCCTGGCCGTCGCCGATATCCACCACCCCGGCGTTCTCGCCTGGCCCGCAGATCACGCGAGGGCCCGTGGTCGGGAACTTGCCCAGGTGGATCTTGCTGGACTTGTAGGAGCAGTGCTCGCTCCACATAACCGAGAACACGCCGAGTTCCACGGCGCTGGGCTCGCGGTTCAGGCGCTGGAGGATGACGTCGTATTCCTCCGACTTCAGGCCGTACTCGGCGGCGGTCTCGCGGAGGGTCTTGGCAGGCTGTGCGCTCATGCCGGGCCTTCTACCCGGACTCGCCCGCCCGCGCGATAGGGCGATCAGTCGGTCAGCGCGTTGATCCGTCGCACGGCGCCCGGTCGGGCCGGTGTCGCCGATCTCCCAGCCGGCGCCGGCCACCGCCAGTGGCGGCGCGGGCAGCGTTCCGACCGTGACCGGACGCAGCCTGTTCTCTTCTGCGGCCGCCCGCTCGCGCCCGTCACTTACGTTCAAAGATGGCTGGCTGACTTACAAGAGTAGTTCAAGAAGCTGAGCCGGAATCACGCGAGGGTGATAAGCTTGACCACGGAACGTTCTCCAAAAAGAACAGTTGCTTACGTCGTACCGCGCCGCAGCGGCGCACAGATGAGGATGATGGGAAACGACATGGGCAACGAACAGAATCGCGATCCGCAACAGCAGCAGAACGACCCGCAACGGCAAAATCCCGGCCAGCAACAACAGCAGGGCGAGGACCGCGATCGCCAAGGCCAGCAAGGTCAACAGGGCGGGCAACAGGGCGGACAGGGCCAGCAAGGCCAGGCCGGTCAATCGGGCCGTCCCGATCAGCAAGGCGATCAGGCCGGCAGGGACGACATGGACCGCTGACGGACGTCTTGAGCGGCGAGACTCGTCACTCGAAACGCAGAGAGAGGGCCGACGCCACCAGGCGCCGGCCCTTTCGTTGATCGGCCTCAGACGGTGAACCCCCGCTGCCCCAGGCTCGCCGCCAGATTGGCCCGGAGGAGACAGGCCAACAGCTCAGTCATCGCTTAGCTCCTCGATAAGCTTCTTCAGCTGGGCGATCTCGGCGGGCTTCAGCGCTCGCCGCTTGGCGAAATGGACCACCATCGGCGCGAGCTGGCCGTCGAACAGCCGGTCCAGCAGGTCCTGGCTCTCGGCCTGGACATAGTTCTCTCGCGCGACCAGCGGCCGGTACTGGTGGCGGCCGTCCACCCGCTCGGGCTGTCATGCGGCCGCAAGAATCGCCAAGTCCGCAACCCCCTCTATGCTAGTATGGGGCGCTGAAACAGCAGCTTGGGACGGAATGTCGGTTCGCACGGTCTTGTCGTCTGGGTCGATCGAGGTGGTCGACTATCGGTGCGAGGCGGGCCCCTCGGCGGCGCCTTTTGCCGAGCACCATGACGCCACCTGCGTCTCCTATGTGCGAAGGGGCAGTTTCGGCTACCGGCTGGGCGGCAAGACCTTTGAGATGGTGGCGGGCTCGACCGTCATCGGCCGCGCTGGCGATGACTATGTCTGCACCCACGACCACCAGTGCGGTGACGAGTGCCTGGCCTTCCAGCTGTCGCCGGCCCTGCTCGAGGCCCTGGGCGGCAATCCGGAAGTCTGGCGCACCGGCGGGGTCGCGCCGCTGCCGGAGTTGGTGGTCCTGGGCGAACTGGCGCAATCGGCGGCCGAGGGCCGCAGCGATGTCGGCATGGACGAGGCCGGCATGCTCTACGCCGCCCGCTTCGTCTCGACGGTGACCGGCCAGCGCCGCGCCCCGCCGCAGGCCGTGGGCCGCGACCGCCGCCGGGCGGTCGATGCGGCCCTTTGGATCGACGCTAACGCCCATCAGGCCGTGGACCTCGACGGGGCGGCTCGCGAGGCGGGGCTGAGCCCGTTCCACTTCCTGCGCCTGTTCGCCAAGGTCCTGGGTGTCACGCCGCACCAGTACCTGGTCCGCTCCCGGCTGCGCCGCGCCGCGCGGATGCTGGCCCAGGACCAGGGCTCGATCACCGACGTGGCCTATGATGTCGGGTTCGGCGATCTGTCGAACTTCGTGCGGACCTTCAGCCGGGCGGCGGGCGTCTCGCCGCGCGCCTTCCGCAAGGCGGCCAAAGGCGATCGCAAGATCCTCCAAGAACGGCTGGCGACCTCCACCCTAGGGTGACCTCCGATCCAACGGAGGTTCCCCCATGTACGACCATATCGGCTTGAGAGTGAAAGACGTGGCGGCGAGCGCCCGGTTCTACGCCGCGGCGCTGGCCCCGCTGGGCTGCGTCAAGAGCTATGAGGACGCCGAGGGCGCCGGCTTCGGCCCGCCCGGCAGTCCGGCCCTGTGGCTCTATGCCGGCGGAGACGGGTCACAGGGCGCCCATTTAGCCTTCCGCGCCCCGAGCCGCGAGGCGGTCGCGGTCTTCCATACGGCGGGCCTGGCGGCCGGCGGCAAGGACAACGGCGAGGCGGGCCTGCGCCTGGACTACAGCCCGACCTACTACGCCGCCTTCCTGATCGATCCCGACGGCAACAATATCGAAGCCGTCTGGGGGACCGAATAGTGGCCTCGATCCGCAAGGAGATCACCGTCGAGGTCGGAGCCGACCTCGCCTGGTCGATGTTGCGCCAGATGGACCAGGCCCACAAGGCCTTCGCCCCCGTGCTCACCGACTGCCGAATGGAGGGCGACGCCCGCATCGTCACCTTCGCCAGCGGCATGGTGGCCAAGGAGTTGATCGTCGACATCGACGACGCAGCCAAGCGGGTGGTCTATGCGGTGGTGGACGGCGCGCCCGTCCACCACAACGCCTCCTTCGAGGTCTTCGCCGAGGGCGACGGACGTTGCCGGATCGTCTGGATCACCGACGTCCTGCCGCACAGCTTCTTGGAGGTCGCAGGTCCCCTGACCGATGCCGGCAACGCGGCCTTGAAGCGGAACCTGGAGGCGCTTTAGGCCTAGGCGCTGGCGAGCGCGCTCTGGAAGAGCAGCGCGCCGTCGGCCGAGCCGAGCTCGGCCTCGAAGGCCCGGTCGGGATGGGGCATGAGGCCCAGGACATTGCCCTTCGAGTTGACGATCCCGGCGATGTCGCGCGACGAGCCGTTCGGGTTGTCGAGATAGCGGAACACCACCTGGCCCTCGCCCTCGAGACGGTCGAGGGTCTCCTCGTCGGCGAAAAAGTTACCCTCCCCGTTGCCGACGGTCATCTCCACCTCCCGACGGCCGCCATAGGCGGCGGTGAAGCGGGTCTGGGCGTTGGTGACCTCCAGGCCGACCGGCTTGCACACGTATTTCAGGCCCTCGTTGCGCAGCAGCGCGCCGGGCAGCATCCGGGCCTCCGTCAGCACCTGGAAGCCGTTGCAGATCCCCACCGTCGCCACGCCGCGCTCGGCCGCCGCCTTGACCTCGGACATCACCGGCGACAGGGCCGCGATGGCCGCGCAGCGCAGGTAGTCGCCGTAGGAGAATCCGCCTGGCAGGACGATCAGGTCGAGGCCCGCGGGCAGTGCGGTCTCCGCGTGCCAGACCATCTCCACCGAGGCGCCGGTGGAGCGCTCGATGGCGACCTTGCAGTCGCGGTCGCAGTTGGAACCGGGGAAGACGATGACGGCGGCTTTCATGGGCGGTTCTCTAGGCGCATTCGTCGAGGATTGGGAGGGCTGGTTCCACGGGATCCGGGGCGGGGAAGAGGTGGCAGGCGCTCATCGTGTGTCCAGTCCCCCGAGATAGGACATCAGCTGGTCGAAGCCCTTCCGGTCGCCATACGGGCAGCCGGTGTTCTCCATGACAGTGGCCCCGCCCTTGCGGGCCGCCACCTGCCGGATGATCGCTGGATGACCCGGCGCGCCGGGTTCGGTGAACACGAAGGCCAGGGTCCCATCCGGCGTCGCATAGTAGCGATAAGGCTCGCCCGGGCTTCGCGGGGCAGGCTTGATATCGGGCAGGGCCAGGACGTCGGCCGACAGGGCTTCATAGGTCCGACTGCAGTCGAGCCTGAAGGCCGATGGCGGCGGCGCGGGCGTGGCGGCCGGCGCGCAGGCCTGGGCCGTCAGAAGGATGGCGATGAGGGCTTGGGCCCTCACGCCACCTCGACGCGGTAGCTTTCGATGACCGTGTTGGCGAGCAGCTTCTCGCACATCTGCTTGACCTCGGCCTCGGCCGCCGCGGCGTCGGAGGCCTTCAGGTCGAACTCGATGGTCTTGCCGACGCGAACCCCGTCCACCTCGGGCCAGCCCAGGCCGTGCAGGGCGTTCTCGACCGCCTTGCCCTGGACGTCCAGGACGCCGGGTTTCAGGAACACATGAACTTTCGCGCGCACTAGTGCAGACCTCCTTGGATCACGGTGGGCATCTCTTTCATGATGCCCAGCCGGCGGGCGACTTCGGTGTAGCCCTCGATGACGTCGCCCATGTCGCGGCGGAAGCGGTCCTTGTCCAGCTTCTCGTTGGTCTGGGTGTCCCAGAGCCGGCAGGAATCGGGGCTGATCTCGTCGGCCAGCAGGACGCGGGAGAAGTCGTTTTCATAGACCCGGCCGAACTCCACCTTGAAGTCGACCAGAGTGATGCCGACCCCGGCGAACAGGCCGGTCAGGAAGTCGTTCACCCGCAGGGTCAGGGCCATCATGTCGTCGATCTCCTGGGTCGACGCCCAGTTGAAGGCGGTGATGTGCTCCTCGGCGACCATGGGATCGTTGAGCTTGTCGTCCTTCAGGTAGAACTCGATGATCGAGCGGGGCAGGGCCTGGCCCTCGGGCAGGCCGAAGCGCTGCGACAGCGAGCCGGCCGCCACGTTTCGGCAGACCACCTCCAGCGGAATGATCTCCACCTCGCGGATCAGCTGCTCGCGCAGGTTCAGCCGCTTGATGAGGTGGTTCTGAACCCCGATCGAGTTCAGCTTGATCATCACATACTCGCTGATCCTGTTGTTGATGACGCCCTTGCCCTCAAGGATCGCTTTCTTCTGCGAATTGAAGGCGGTAGCGTCATCTTTGAAGTACTGGATCAAGGTGCCGGGCTCCGGACCCTCATAGAGGATCTTGGCCTTGCCCTCGTAAATCTTCTTGCGGCGGGTGGTCATAAACGCCTTCTCCGAGGGCGAGGGTTAGCCGAGCCGTCGACTCGACCTCTCGCCCATATGAGGCCTGATGAGGATTAGCGGAACGGCAGGGCGCGCGCAAACGGCGCAGGCGCCATGTCGCGATGCGGCGCGTTTACGTTGCGAGCGCGCGGCTCAAGAGATATGCAACGCGCGACGGACGACCCACTGGGGAACACATGACCACCTTCAACGATCGAGAGCGCGGCTTCGAGAAGAAGTACGAGCTCGACCAGGAGCAGGAATTCAAGGCCGGCGCGCGGCGCAACCGCATGCTGGGCGAATGGGCCGCGGCCCTGATGGGCCTGGGAGACGACAGCATCGCCGAATACGCCAAGGCGGTGGTGAAGTCCGACTTCGAGCTGCCCGGCGACGAGGACGTGCTGCGCAAGGTGTTCGAGGACCTGAAGGGGTCCGGCGTCGCCATCACCGAGGGTGAGGTGCGCATGAAGATGGACGAGTTGCTGGCCCAGGCCCGCGAGCAGATCCGCGGCGGCTGACCGCCCAGGCGCCTGTCGAGCCTAAGAACGCCGTCCGCAAGGGCGGCGTTTCTGTTTGCGCGGCCGGCCGGGCTTGCCCAATTACATCGATGAGTGTCTAATTAGACCACTGTCGATGGAGCGGCGCCATGCCCGAATCCCACCTCCAGGTCCTGCTGGCCTTCTTCAAGGCCATGTCCAACGAGAGCCGGCTGCGTATCGTCGGCCTGCTGAGCGAGCGCGAGCGCAGCGTCCAGGAGCTGGCCGAGCTGCTGGACCTCAAGGAGCCCACCGTCTCCCACCACCTGGCGGTGCTCAAGGACCTGGGCCTGGTCAGCGTGCGCGCGGCCGGCACCACCCGCTGGCACGCGCTCAACGCGCAGGCCCTGGAGGCTATGAACCGCACCCTGCTGGAGCCCGCCGCGGCCCTGGCGCCCCCCGCCGCCGAAAGTTGGGAGGACAAGGTGCTGGCCGCCTTCGTCGAGCCGGACGGGACGCTCAAGCTCATCCCCGCCAGCCGCCGCAAACGCACGGTGATCCTGAAATGGCTGACAGCCAAGTTCGAGGATGGCCGGCGCTACCCCGAGGCGGAGGTCAACGCCCTGATCCAACGCCATCACTGGGACAGCGCCACCCTGCGCCGCGAGCTGATCGGCGCCGGGATGATGGCGCGGCACGACAATGTCTACTGGCGGCTGCCGCAGGCCGACTGGCGGGTGGGATAGGACGGACCGCTCAAGAAATGTCGGCGCGCGATTCATGGGGAGTTTGCAGCGCCCTCGACCAACCTCGAAAGTCCGCCGGAAGGTCGGCTTCGCGGCGACCGGCGGATCGATCTCGCCAACCGGCGCTCCTGACTCAGAAAAGCCGTCGGCAGGCCGTCAGAAGTCGTCCGTCAGACTGCGGTAGGCGCGCCAACTGGCGAGACCCAGCCACGGGAATATGACGACGAGGGCGAGGAATCCGGTCGCAGCCGAAAGCAGCAGCAGGGCCGTAATGATCACCGCCCAGAGGAGCAGTGGAAAGAAGTTCGCATTGACGGCGCGGACGCTGGTCGCCACCGCGGCGAACACATTGGAATTCGGGTTGAGAAGCATGGGGGCAGACACCACCACCAGGGAATAGGCGGCGAAGGCGAGGATACCGCCCGTCACCGTTCCGGCCAGCAGCATGGAGCGCCCATCGCTCGATCCGATGGCGAAGGCGATGAGTGAGTCGACGTCGCGGTGAATCTGATACGTCGACAGGCCGTAGACGATCTGCGCCACACGACCCCAGAAGAAGTAGATGAGCACAAGAAGCAGGCTGAGATAGGCCACGTCCTGCCGGAAGGCCGAACGCACGAACAGGATCTGGCCAAGCCTGGGGCGTTCTCCCTGGTCCAATCTCCGGCCGGCCTCATAGGGGCCCATCGCAAGCACAGGCGCAATGATGACGAACCCGGCGGTCAGGGCCATCACCCAGAAGGCTCCGTTCGTGACATAGACGCCGTAGCAGAGCGCAAGACTGGCGATCGCAATGCAGAGGCCGTAGAAAAGTAGAGGACCCGGCGCCTTCATCAGATCCCGCCAGCCGTCGGCCAGCCAGCCGAAGGGCTCCGTGAGGGCGACCGTCCGGATGGCCGGAAGGCCTAGGGTCGCGTCCATAAGCCCTCCCCGATAACGCGCCGATTACTGGGGAATGTTGTCGCCGATCCGCACGGCTGGCAAGGTCGAGGTTGGTAGCGGACGCTCCTGAGCGCGATCCAGCATCCGAAGGATGCGGGGCGACGAAGTGGCGGGCCTTGGGTCGTGTTCCCCGATATCCCGCCCCCGTGCCCGGACGGCGGCAAGTCGGACAACAAGCGCGGCGAAGAAGGGGCCTCCCAAGGCTCACCCCTCCTCGCCGGGCCCGTGTTAGCGCAACAGGCCCTGGAGGACGCTGGCGATCACCCCCGTGTTGGTCTGGCGTAGATAGACGTCGTCGCCCACCCGTACATACTCTGTCCCGACCGGAGCGATGGGAAGGGTTTGGGCGCGCGTGGCGGAGAGGGTCTGGTACCCCGGATAGCTGGCCGGAAGCACCCCGCCGACGCGGAGCCCGCCGTTCTGCGCGACCCACTTCTTCGCCTGGCCGGGCGGCATGCCGTGCGGGTGCGTCCGCCCGGCCCGATTGGTCACCACCCCGTTGGCCGTGCTCCAGCCTTTGGACTTGCCGGTCGTTTGGGCCGCGTGCGGGCCCTCGATGGCGTGGGCGTGGTGATGCCCCTTGCCATGACCTTCGCCGGGCTTCGCCATGGCCGCCGGCGCTGAACAGATGACGGCGATAGCGGTCGCGATGGAAATTAGCTTCATGGTCGCGCTCCTGAATCCCTATGAGATTTGGTTGTCACTCATAACGTAGAAGATGCGCATGAACTCAGGATGAATACTTTGACGATGTGTATTGATACATAGTTTACTAGAGTTATCTAAGTTAATTCATCAATCATTATTGAATCGAGATGCTGGCGGCCGCATGCGGCCGGTCGCCGGCGCGATTGAAGGGGCCGCGACCCTATTTCCCGATTGGGCGATCCGCAGGCCTAGGCCGCGAAACAGCCGTCGTGCCCGCCGCGACCATCTGCGCCCCGGCTGAGTGACGGGCACTTCCCGGCAGGCGTGGATGTTCTCCGAATGTTCTAGGCGTTTCCGCGCAATTGTGGGAGGATTTGGGTCGTCTGGCGGACTTGGCTCCGGGCCTGAAGTTGCTCGCCCTCTGGGGGAGCATCTGACTCTCGTGCCGCTCCGGCCATGCCGCCGGGAGCTCCCCCAGGCGGGGAGCCGCTGATGGCAGTCTGCCGGGAGCCGGACATGCCGAGCCGCGCGGGGGTGAAGGGCTGAGCCAAGGTCAGGCCTGCGCTCCGGGAGCGGCTGGCGCCAGGCGGTCGCGGCGGCGCAGCATCGCGCCCATCGCACCGAAGCCCACGATCATCAGCGCCCAAGCGCCAGGCTCGGGCACCGTCGAGGTCATCCCGCCCACATCGGGCGCGAAGTCGGCGATCTCGGCGTTCGTCCCGTCCATCAGGGGGCTTACGCGCGCCCGCGACCAGAGGGTGAAGGTGTAGTCCTGGGGCGCGAGGCCGCTCGTTGGAAACAGGCTGGCCTGGAACGAGGCGCTGATAGTCGATCCGTCGACAGAGACCAGGCCCGGCAGAGGGGTGATGGAGGGCGGTCCCGCGAGCGGGAAGGTCACCGCGCGGCCGAGGCCGTCCGGAAACAACACCGCCACGGCGTCGAACGGCGCCGTTCCGCCGACGCTGGGCGTGCCGAAGGTCAGACGGGGGAGGCCCGCGCCTCGATTGATACCCCACACGTAGAGCGCGCCGGGAGTCGACCCCACGGCCCCATTGACCGTGGAGCTCAGGTGGAAGTGGCTTCCGTCGAATCGAACGCTGGCGCTCAGAATGTCGAGGTCGCCGTTCTGCGGTCCGGTGTAGCTGGCGAGGAAGTCGCCGGGCGCGTCGGCCAGGGGCGACGCGAGCGAAGGCCCCGCCAGCGCCAACAGCGCCGCGCAGCCGATGAAACAAGCCTTGAGCATCCAAGCCTCCATGCGTTGTCGGCGGCGCCGCGGCCGCCCGGAGGCGAGACCTTGTCGGCGGATGAGGGTTCAAGCCATGATGAAGACCTGAGGATTTGCCGAGGAACGACGGCTCCGGGGGGAGGTGGCTTTGTGAACGGGGCAAGCGATCTCCTGACCACGGCCGAGCTCGTCCGACGTGACGATTTCACCCTGGGCGCCGTCCAGGTCAGTCCGTCGACCCGCAAGCTCTCGGGCCCGGGCGGCGAAGGCTCGCTCGAGCCCCGGGCCATGCAGGTCCTCGTCGTCCTGGCGGACGCCGCCGGCCGCGTGGTCACGCGCGAGGAGCTCTTCCGACGTTGCTGGGGCGCCGCGGTCGTCGGCGACGACAGCCTGAACCGCGCCGTGGCTGATGTCCGCCGGCTCGCCCGCACGGTGGGCGACGCGGGCTTCCGCATCCAGACCGTGCCTCGCGCGGGCTATCGCCTGCTCATTGAGGCCGCTTTCCCGCCGGAATCTGTGCGGCCAATCGCCCGCCGCGCCATGTTCGCCCTGGCCGGTCTGGGCGTGGCGGGCGCCTTCGGCGCAGGACTGTGGCGGGTGCGGCGCGACCGCGCTCGGGCCCAGGCCGGGGCGCTCATCGGGGAGAGCGAGCAGGAGATGCGCGCCGGCTCCCCGGAGGGCCACGGCCGCGCCGTTCGTGCGCTGGACCGCGCCGCAGACCTGGCGTCCGACGATCCGCTCGCCTGGGGCCGGCTGGCGCTGGCGCGCTACGCGCTCTCGGAAGAAAGCCCGCCGGAACAGGCCACCGCCCTCGTGGCGGGCGTCCAGGACGCCGCGCGCCGCGCCTTGACCCTTTCGTCGCGCCAGCCGGATGCGCTCTCGGCCCTGGCGATCCTGCCGCCGTACTTCGGCGACTGGGCCGCCGCCGAGCAGCGCATGCACAGGGTGCTCGGCGTCGCGCCCGACCACCTGACCACCCGCGACGCGCGGGCGTTCCTGCTCACGTCTGTCGGGCGCGTCCGGGAGAACCTCGCCGAACGCCTCGCGATGGCGAAGGAAGATTCGCTCAGCGCCAATCTGCTCTATCGTCTCATCTATGCTCACTGGATCGCAGGCGAGGTGGATGCGGCCGACCGGGTGGCCGACAAGGCGCTGCAGCTCTGGCCACGCCACCCGGGCGCGTGGTTCGCCAGGCTCTGGACGCTCGCCTTCACCGGACGGGCCGACCGCGCGCTTGCCCACCTCGCCGACGCCAGCCTGCGTCCTGACCTGCCGGACTTCATCATCGACAGCCTCGGGACCGCGCTCCGCGCCTTGGACTCCGGACGCCGGGCTGATATTCGGGCCGCCGCGGCGCAACTGATGGCCCAGGTCTCCCTCGGACCTCCGCTCTCGGTCAACGCCATCCTTCTGCTCGGAGGGTTGGGCGAGGTCGACCGGGCATTCAAGGTCGCCACAGCCTACTTCCTGGAAGAAGGGCCGCTCATGGCCAGCGTGCGTTGGCGGCCAGGTCAGTTCTCGGTAAGCGACCAGCGCCGCCGCAAGACCCACATGCTGTTCGTCCCCGCGACGTCGGGCCTGCGCGCGGACTCCCGCTTCGAGAACCTCACGGAACGCATAGGTCTGGCGGCCTATTGGCGGGGCAGGGGCATTGCGCCCGACTATCGCAACGGCTGAGGGCCGCGAGCCCTGCGACACTGGCGCCCTGCGACCGGGTTCTTGACTGCGACCCAGGGGGGTGGGGGAATAGGGAACACGACACCTATTGCCCGATTGGGCGATCGGCAGGCTTACGCCGGGAAATAGGCATCATGTCCCCGGGGCGGGCCCTCACGCGGTTGGGCCACCCGTCGGTCGCCGTCTACGATGGGTCGATGACGGAATGGGCCGCCGATCCCGCGGCGCCGATGGCGCCTGTAGCGTTTAACGGAGACCTTTCTTGAGCCAGTTGACCTTCGATGCGGCTTCGGCCAAGGCCGTCGAGGCGATCTACATGACGCCGGACGTGGTCGCGCAGCGCGCCCGCGTCATCGATCTGCTGGCGCCGACGCCCGGCGAGCGCCTCCTGGACGTGGGCGTCGGACCGGGCCTGCTGGCGCTGGACCTGGCGCGGCTCGTGGGGGAGTCCGGTCGGATGGTGGGCCTGGACCTGGCCCCGGCCATGGTCGCCGCGGCCGCCGACCGGCTGGCAGGTGTCAGCCACGCGGAGGTCAGGATCGGGGACGCCGCAGACCTGGACCTGCCCGATGGGGCCTTCGACGCGGCGGTGTCGACGCAGGTCTATGAATATGTCGACGACATACCGCGCGCCCTGGCCGAGCTCCACCGCGTGCTTCGGCCCGGGGGCCGCGCCGTCATCCTGGACACGGACTGGCGAAGCCTTGTCTGGCATTCTTCAGACACGGCCCGGATGGACCGGATGCTGGCGTGCTGGGATGACCACCTCGCCGATCCCCACCTGCCCGCGAAGCTAGGGCCATTGCTACGGGGCGCCGGCTTCGAGGTGCGTCGGACGGAGATCGTGCCGATGTTCTCACCCCGTTGGCAGCCCTTCAGCTATGCGGGCGGGATGGTGAAATCGATCCGGAACTTCGTGAGGACCAACGGCGAGAAGCACGGCCTGGAGCCTGCCGAACAGGCGGCGTGGTGGTCCGACCAGGAATCCCTGATGGCCGCCGACGCCTTCTTCTTCAGCGTCAACCGATACGCCTTCCTGGCGACGCGCTGAGGTTCGAACCTAGCGTTTGGCCCCGATCCTTACGGCCTGTTCCCAGACGCCGGCGTTTGGGGTTTTTGCGTCTGTCGCCACGATGCGCAGCGTGTAGCGCCCCGCCGGCACGTCCACAAATGCGCCGGTGAACTGGCTGGGCCGCCCCGCATAGGTGAGCGACTTCTGCGCCGCCACCCGGCCCGCGCGCAGGAGCGAGGCCTGGATCGAATAGGTGTTGGCGTCCCACAGGCCGCCGGGGTCGATCGGGCAGCCGCACATCAGGCTCACCTTGGCGTCGACCTGGAGCGCGCCCGGACCTGTCGATGTCGCCTTCGGTTCGATGACCAGACCCGGGAAGGTCAGGACCCACCCGTCGCCCGTCACGTCCCGGCCGGGTATGACCCAGAGCGTGGAAGAGACGAGGATGCTGGACGCCGGCTTGCCCACCGGGCCCTCGGCGTCGGCTCGCACCAGGGTGGGCTCGGTGAGGTCGAGGACCGCGTCGAAGCCCGCCGCTCCGGCGTCGGAGACCTGGCTGCCGCGGACGCGTGGCGTCTTCATGAGCTTTGCCGTGTCGCCCGTGCCGCCTTTGGTCAGGCCCGTAGCCAGTCGCCGGCCGGTCCTGGCGTCGGTCAGCGTGATCCTGACTCCGCCCATGGCGTCGCCGATGAACTTGGCGTCGAGGGACTGGGCGCGGACCATCACACGGGTCGGCTCGGCGTGGGCGGCGGAGGTGAGGAGGCCGAGGCCGACGGCGATCGCGAGGGTTGTGATCATGACGCTCATCAGACGGGGAAATGGGGGGACACGATACCTATTTCCCGGCCGTGCTGGTCGCCAAGTTCGCGCTGGGGAAATAGGTATCATGTCCCTGTGCAGCGGGCGTGAGCTGGGGCGTTCGCGATTTGACCGCCGTCCGGAGAAGTAGATGAAGGCCTATCTGGTGCTCGACTTCTCGGTCCGCGACCTTGCGGGCTTCCTGCCCTATGTGGAGGCGATCCCGGCGTTCATCGAAAAGCACGGGGGACGCTACATCGTCCGGGGAACGCAGCCGACCGTGATGGAAGGCGACTGGGCGCCGGAACGGATGGTCATTCTCGAGTTTCCATCGCGGGCCGACGCCGCGGCGTTCCTGGAGGATCCCGAGGCCCAGGCGTTGTACGCCGTGCGCCATGGGACGACGCTCAGCAAGCTGGTGCTGGTCGACGGGTGCGACTGAGGTTGGTCGGCTGGGCTGTTTGTTCTTGAAATGTTCTTGCCATTTCCGCGGAAATGTGAGAGGATTTGGCTCGTCTGGCGGACTTGGCGCCGGGCCTGGAGATGCTCCCCCTCTCGGGGAGCTGGCCCGAAGGGCCTGAGGGGGACTCTGACCCTTGCTCAGGCCCGTCGAACTGCCGTCGAAGGACATCTTAGTCCCCCTCACCCGGCCATGCGGCCGGGAGCTCCCCCAGAGGGGGAGCATCTGACCACCATCGCCTGGCGAGACATTCCCATGAGTGCTGACGATACGGGCCGCGCCGTGCGGCCTTGGCGGGCCTATTGCGAGGGGCTGGCCTCGGTGATCTGCGCGCGGCTGGCGGGCGGGGAGCCGCTGATGGCCGTGTCCCGGGAGCCGGACATGCCGAGCCGGGCGGGGGTGAAGGGCTGGGCCAAGGCTCGTCCCGCGTTCCGGGCGCGGCTGGCGCAGGCGATGGCGGCGGGGCGGCATGGGCCCCAGGGCGGGCGCCGCGCGGTCTATTGCCGGCACATGGCGCGGCTGATCTGCGAGCGGGTGGCGGCGGGGATGACGGTGGGCCAGGCCTGCGACCTGCCGGGCCTGCCCTGCGAGGCCACGGTCTATAACTGGGTGAAGCGCTATCCGGAATTCCGCGAGGCCTACGGCCTGGCGCGGATGGTTCAGGCGCACCGGCGCTTCGACCAGGTGTGGGAGATCGCCGAGGCGGCCACGGCGGAGACCGCCTTTCTCGCCAAGGTGCGGATCGACGCGGCGCGCTGGCAGGCCGCGCGGCTGGCGCCGACCAAGTACGGCGAGCGGCTGGAGCGGGCGAAGGGCGGCGAGGGGGAGGCGGACGGCGGGCGTCCGCAGCTCAACGTGATCATCCGGCGGTTCAGCGACGACGTGGCGATCGAGGCGGCCGAGAAGGCGGCGGCCGCGGAGGCGGCGCGCTGAGGTCAGGTCCGTCGCGTTCAGGCCACCTCGGCGCTGTCCTTGCCCGCCGCCAGGCCAGCGTGGACGTGGTCCCAGAGGGCGGCGATCTCCCGGGCGGCGGCGCGGTCGGGGGTCTCCTCGGCCGAGCGGCCCCGCTCAAGCGCCGTCTGGTAGACCGACCGGGCGCGCAGGATGACCGGGGCGACGGGGGCCTGCATGTAGTCGAGGCCCTTCATGGCGCGCTTGACCAGGGGCGCCTCGACGGCTCCGCGCGGGACGGGGGCCTGGTTGATCACCACGGTGTAGGGCTTGCCCAGCTTGCGCACGATGGTCAGCGAGCGGGCCAGGCCCGAGAGGTCGATCAGGGTGGGGCGCACGACCAGGACGGCGTAGTCGGCGACGACGATGGCCTCGCCCACCTCCTCGACGGCGCCGGCGGCGGTGTCGACGATCAGCAGGTCCCGGCGCTGGGAGAGGGCGCCGAACTGGGCGGCCAGGACATTGCGGCCCGAACAGGTGACGCAGGCGGGGCCTGGGTCTTCGCGGGCGCCCAGGATGTCGCGGGCCGAAAGCTGGGGGTCGATGTCGACCACCAGGGTGTCGAGGCCGCGCAGATGGGCGGCCAGGGCCAGGTGGGTGGCCACAGTGGTCTTGCCCGAGCCCCCCTTGAGGGCGATGACCGCCAATGTCTTCAAGCTCGCCTCGCCATTCCGCGCCATGCGGAGCGGGGCGTTTCTGGCCTCCAATTTAGGCGGGGCGGAGGCGCCGGCCGCGCCGGCCGCGCCGCATCGCCAGCCCGACCGCGCCGAAGCCCAGGATCATCATGGCCCAGGTCGCGGGCTCGGGGACCGGAATGGCCTCGATATTGTCGACGCCGAGCTGGGCGGCCACGCCCTGGCCCTGGCCGCCGGGGATCGGGCCGTGGAACAGGCGCAGGATGGTGGCGCCGCTGAGCGCGGCCTGAACGCTGCCGAAAGCCGCGGTGAGGTCGTCGGGGTCCAGGGAGAACCTGATCGGGGTCCAGCCGCCGCCGGCGGCGACGAAGATCGAGTCTGTGGAGTAGGCGCCGTTGGCGGGCGGGCCGCCGCTGGGGTCCTCGACGAAGAGCTGCAGGTTGAGGTCGCTCTGGCCGAAATTGTTCACCCACATGCCGATGGCGCCGACATTGGCCGACAGATAGTCGCCCGACCATTGGGCGCCGTTCATGGCGGTCATGCGCGAGCCCGGGCCGACACCGCCCAGTGAGGTCAGCATCAGGAAGTTGTCGCCCGCGCCGGCGGGGCCGCCGCTGGCGACATTGGCGGGCGGGGCGGGGTGGACCGCGCCGAACGGCCCCAGCGCGACGGTCCAGCCCTGGGTCGTGCCGTCCTCGAAGTCGTCGACCTGGCCGACGGTTATGGCGGAGGCTGCGTCCAGCGGCGCGAGGGCCAGGCCGGCGGCGGCGAACAGGCAGGCGGCGAACCGCTTCATAAGTCCCTCCCATGTCGCCCCGACGGCCGAGAGGGTCGATCCGGACGGCGGCGGAGTCAATTGAGCGGAATTACCGGCCACCCGGCCCGGCCGTGGCGATCGGTCACCCGGCGGAGCGCCTTGCGTTAACGCTCTGATACCACCCGGCGGCGCAGGGTGAGCCCAGTTCACCGGAGCGTTGCGTCCCCATGTTCATGCCTGCATCCCACGATGCTTCGACGCCCGACGCCGGGCGCCGGAGCGCGGTGGACGCGGAGCTGGCGACCTTCTTCGAAGTGTCCCTGGACATGCTGTGCATCCGTGACAGCGACTTCCGGTTCGTGAAGGTGAACCCGGCCTGGGAGGCGGCGCTGGGCTATTCGAGGGTGGAGCTGGAAGGCGCGCTCATGCTCGACTTCATCCATCCCGACGACGCCGCCGCCAGCCATGGGCACATGCAGCGGCTGGTGGTCGAGGAGGAGGTCCGCGGCTTCATCAACCGCTATCGCCGCCGCGACGGAACCTATCGCCACCTGGAGTGGCGGGCGCGGCGGGTGGGCGACCTGGTCTATGGGGTGGCGCGCGACGTCACCGAGCGGCTGGCCATCGAGGCCGAGATGGCCGCGGCCAAGGAGGCCGCCGAGGCCGCCAACCGCGCCAAGAGCGACTTCCTGGCCAATATGAGCCACGAGATCCGCACGCCGCTGAACGGGGTGATCGGGGTGGTGGCGGCGCTGGCGAAGACGGACCTCGACCCCGAGCAACGGGAGATGGTGGGGCTGATCGAGAGTTCCGGCGTGACCCTGGAGAGGCTGGTCTCCGACGTGCTGGACTTCTCCAAGATCGAGGCCGGGCGGCTGGAGATCGAGGAGGCGGTGTTCGACCTGCGCGCCGAGCTGGACGGGGTGCTGCAGATGTTCGCGCTGCGCGCCCAGGAGAAGGGTCTGTGCTTTCCGGTGGACTGGAGCCCCGAGGCCCGGGGCGAGTTCCTGGGCGACAGCCTGCGGATCCGTCAGGTGGCGGCCAACCTGCTCTCCAACGCCGTCAAGTTCACCGCCCAGGGGCAGGTGCGGGTGGCGATCGGCGTGGAGGGCGGCGGGATTGCCGGCCAGCCTGCGACCCTGGTGCTGGAGATCGAGGACACCGGGGTGGGGTTCGACGCCGTCTTCGCCGGCGCCCTGTTCCAGCGCTTCAACCAGGCCGACGGCACGATAACGCGGCGGTTCGGCGGGACGGGGCTTGGCCTCTCCATCACGCGGGCGCTGGTGGAGATGATGGGCGGCGGGATCTCGGCGCGCTCGGAGCCCGGGCGGGGAAGCCTGTTCCGCGTGGTGCTGCCGCTGGCCCGCTGCCGGGCCCTGGCCGACTATGACGCCGACCGCGACGCCGCGCAGGCCGCCCCGGTCGCCGAGGACGAGGGCGTGCTGGCGCGGCTGGCCGGACTTCGGGTGCTGCTGGCCGAGGACCATCCCATCAACCAGCGGGTGGTCGAACTGATCCTGGGGCCGTTCGGGGTGGAGCTGACCACGGTGGGGGACGGGGCCCAGGCGCTGGAGGCCTTCGGCGCGGCGAGCTTCGACCTGGTGCTGATGGACATGCAGATGCCGGTGATGGACGGCCTGGCCGCCACCCGGGCCATCCGCGGCGAGGAAGGCCTGGCGCCCGAGCGCAGGCGCACCCCGATCGTGATGCTGAGCGCCAACGCCATGGCCCAGCACCGGCAGGACGCGCAGGCGGCCGGCGCCGACCTGCACGTGGCCAAGCCGGTCACCGCCACGACCCTGGTCGAGGCGGTGGTGGCGGCGCTGGGCTAGGGCTAGGTTTTTCGAAACCAGAACGAGGCGCCGTAGAGGTTGAGGGTCCGCCGCGGGCCCTGGGCGAGCCGGGCCCTGGCGTGGGCGGCGAGGTCCGAGTCCCGGTGGACGTACCAGCAGGGGAACAGGATCTCGAAGGCCTCGCGGCCGAACAGCAGGGCCGTGGCCAGCAGGTACTGCTCGTTCCAGAGGCGGCCCACATGGCCCGAGATGTAGTCGTCGGGCAGGTAGACGTCGTGGACCTGGACGATCACCCCGGGCCTGAGGCGCGGCAGGATGTCGAGGAAGAAGGCGGTGACGTCCGAACCCTGGAACGAGCGGTGCGAGGAATCGAGGAACAGGATGTCGCCAGGGGCCAGGGCCTCGAACATCGCCGTCCCGCAGTCCTCCAGCGGGCGGCGGATCACCTCGTCGCAGAGGGCGTCGATTTCGCTTCGGGGCTGGGGATCAATGGAGGTCAGCCGGGTTCGCAGCCCGTAGCGGGCGACCGCGCGGCGGGCGAACTTGGTGGAGGTCCCCGAGCCGATCTCCACGAAGCGGGCCGGATCGTGGGCGCGCAGCATCTGGGTCAGGACCATGCCGTCGAGCGGCGGGAACCAGGCGTTGAGCCAGAAGGGCGTGGGCGTGTCGTAGGCGCCGCCGAGCGGGATGTCGTCGAAGTCGGCGGCGATCGCGGCGAGGTCGTCGAGCAGGTCGCGGTAGCGGGCCGCGCCGGCCCCGATCAGGCCGGCGAGCTCGGGATGGGACGGGCGGCCCGAGCCGTAGCGCACGCTGGAGCGGTAGGGATAGTCGATCACCTTGAAGCCATGCTCGGCCTGGTCGGTGGAGAAGGGGCCGCCGTGCAGGGCGGCCTCGAGGTCGGCCTGGGCGTCAGGCGCCTGGAGCAGGGCCAGGCCCTCGTCGCGCCGGCCGAGCTTGCACAGGGTGACGCCCAGATAGCGCCGCGCCTGGGCATGGTCGGGGGCCGCGGCGAGGATCCGGCGGAAGATCAGCTCGGCATGGTTCAACATGTGCTCGCGCAGGCGGGAGACGCCGATGGCGAGCTGCTGGTCCTGGGTGGGCTGGGAGTCGGGCATGCGCGCAGCCTAGCCCGGATGGGCCAGGCTGGCGCGATGGCCGAGAGCCTAGGTGCGAGCGAGCGCCTGTCCGCGCCGACGCAGCATGGCGCCGGCCGCGCCGAAGCCCACGATCATGAGCGCCCAGGTCTGCGGTTCCGGAACGGCGGTGAACCGAATGGAGACGCCGCCGAAGTTGTCGGACTTGCTCCCCTCCGGGATGAAGAAGCCCACCGTTGTCGAGGACGAGAAATTGACGATCCAGGGCGTGGCGATGAACTCCGGCGAGTCCGGGACATAGCTGGCCCCGTTCCAGTTCAAATCGGTGCTGAGGATGGTCGGCGCCGCCTTGAACGCGGCGAGAGACGCCGCAGGCGATGCGAAGGTCGGGCCCGGCAGGGCGAAGACCGTGAAGTCGGGATTGATACCGGCATCCGTCGTCGCAGCGAAGGCGCTGCGCCAAGCACCCACACAGGTATCGTCGGGGCAACTGGGATGCCAGGCGTCGAAAGCGCCGCCGTCGGCGATCCCGATCCAGCTTATGCGGTAGGACCCCGCGTCGAACGTGGTGATCGTCGGCGCGCCGGTGGCGCTGATATCGATGATCGTCGCATGGGCCGCGACCGACAGGCTCAGGGCGCTAAGACCCGCGGCGAGGCCAGCGGCGAGGCGCGCAAAACGAGTGTACATTGAAACCCCCAAAACGAGATCGAACTCACCGGGACCTTGATTGGTCTTCTACCAGTATTGCGATCAATTTTCAGGGACAGATCAAGCAAAAATTCGCCAAGAACCCACTTCAATACGAAGGTTCCCCTTTGGGGGATTGTGTGACGTTAACAAGATCTCCAATATTGGCGAATAACACTCAATATCGTTCGGATCCGCGCCTCACCCCCCGTAGCCGCGGCCGCCGCCGAAGCCGCCGCGCGAGACGACCGAGGTGCGGGTCTGCATGCGGGGCGGGGCCTGGCGCACGGAGTCGGGCGGGTCGATGCCGTACTTGCCGATGGTGGTGCGCCCGGTGGCGTAGTCGCGGCCGAGCTTGCCGCCCCAGCCGGTCGTGTAGCCGTCCCGTCCGCGATAGAGGCCGGTGCCGCGGTAGTAGCGGTTGCCGCCGCCGTCGAACATCTGGCCGATGACGAAGCCCGCCAGCAGGGGGGTGAAGAAGCTGCCGCCGCCCGAGCCGCGGGGCACGCAGTTGCCCTCGCCATAGGTTTCCTCGCAGGTGGCCTTGGCCTCGAAGCGAGGGGCAGACTTGTCGTTGTCCTCGAGCGCCTTGGCATAGGCCGTGTCGCACTCGGCGTCGGGGATCTGGTTGGCGGTCTTGCAGGAGTCCAGGTCGGCGTACTGGAAGGTCTCGACCTGCTCGCCCTGGGCGACCGAGTTCTGGTCCCAGCGGGCGGCGGCGGGCGGGTCGTCGCAGGCGGCGACGCTCAGGCTGGCGCCGGCCAGCATGGTGGTGAGGGTGAGCGAACTGGAGCGTTTCATGACGAACCTCAGGCGGTCATGCAGGCGGCGTTGATCAGGCCGACGCTGATCGAAATCCCGGCCATGTAGATGCCGATGGAGACCTCCCCGGCCTCGATGCGCGCCTTGACGTCGCGCAGGGCGATCATCCGCACGGCGGTGAAGGCGACGATCTGGATGACGCCGGCGAGCGTCGCCCAGGCGGCGAACTCCAGCAGGCTGACCGTGTGGCTCAACGCCGAGGCCAGGGGCAGGACGTAGCCGATCAGGGCACCGGCGAGCGCGATGGCCGCGGCGCTGTTGCCGGCCCGGATGAGGTCACGCTCCTTATAGGGGGTGATCCACTGGTAGATGACCTTGAAGGCCAGGGTGAAGACGCCGGCGGTGACGAAGGCCAGCAGGAAGGCCAGGGCGCCGGTCTGGAACGCGGTGACGTCGAACATGGCTTGCCTCTCAGGCTTTGAACTCGCCGACCGCCAGGGGCAGGCCGATCATGATCTCGTGGGTGACGTCGCCCTCGGCGGGTTCGAGGGTGATGGCCAGCAGTAGTTCGCGGCCCTCGTCGGGAAGGTCGCGGTGGAACAGCATGCAGGTCTGGAAGAGCCGCGAATAGGGCTGATCGGCGGCCCGGTCCGTGAAGACGTTCTCCCAGAAGGTCACCGGGGCCTGGTCGATGGTCTCCTCGTCGAACCAGAACCGGCGATAGACCGGCAGGTCGTCCTCCATGAAGGTCGGAGAGCGCAGCTTGTCGGCCCAGAGGCGCCTCTGGGCCGAACTGCCCGGATAGGCGCTGCGCCAGGGGACGAAGAGGGTGAAGTCGTTGGCGCTCTGCCCTTCGCGGTCGTCGGAGACCGCCTGGAACATCACGTGGTCGTCGGTGTAGAACCGATGCACGAAGGCGCCGTCGTCCAGGGAGACCACGCCCTGGGCGGTGATCTCCAGGGTGTCGCGGTCGAGTTCGAACCTGGTCTGGTCGCCGAACCGCCGCCAGGTGAGGGGATCGAGGATGACGGTCCGCCCAATGGTGACGTTACGCACGATCGGCAGGACCGGCGCGGCCAGCTTCGGGGTGTTCTTGCCGAAGAGCTTGCGGAACATCGGTGGTCGGCCTTCCTAACCGGCCGCAGAATGAACCGCGGCGACGGCTTGTCAAGCGTTCATGGTATGCGTACATGTATCCATGGCTGAGCGACGCCCCCGTTCCGAACAGGCCGCCGAGCGCACCCGCGCCTGGCGTCTGGCCAGGCGGGCGGCGGGGTTCGTGAAGATAGAGGTCTGGGCGCCGGCCGCGTGCAAGGCCGACATCCAGGCCGCAGTACAGGCCATCGTCATAGAGTCGACGCGCGGGCCGGCTTTGTTATCCAAATTCCCACACGCACAAGGCGTCACAAACATGGACTCCGTCATAGACACCTCCTGGACCGTTCCGGGTCTTCGAGACGCGCTCGTGGAGAGCACGCTGGTCCGGGAGGGCGAACTTACGGCCCGGGTGATCGAGGGGGCCGAGCCGGTCCTGCTGGTCACCATGCACGAATTCGGCGACCTGCCGGTCTATGTCAGCATCGGGCCGGTGCAGATGGTGGTCTCGGTGATCCTGTGGCCGGTGGACGAGCAGAAGGACCAGGCCGAGTTCAACGTCTTCCTGCTGAAGGCCCAGAAGATCGTGCCTCTGTCGAACTTCGGGATCAGCACGGTCGACGAGCGCGACTACTACGAGCTGTTCGGCGAGATCGCCGCCAAGACCTCGCTGCAGACGGTGCTGATCGAGCTGCGGACCCTGGCGGGCAATGCGATCGACGCCGCCGGCGACCTGCGCGAGTCGTTTGAGTCCTTCAGCGGCGCCGCCGCCTAGACCGGAGAGAGACCCATGTCGATCTGGAGCAAGATCTCCGCCCTGCTGCGCGGCACCGCCCACGAAGGCGCCCAGACCCTGGTGGACGCCAACGCCCTGAAGATCCTGGACCAGGAGATTCGTGACGCCGACACCGCCCAGGGCAAGGCGCGCGACGAGATGGCCGCCCTGGTGGCCCGCCGCCGGATGCTGGAGAACGAGTCCAAGCAGTTGGCCGAGCAGGCGCGGAAGTACGAATCCTCGGCCCGCGCGGCGCTGGCCAAGGGCGACGAGGCCCTGGCCCGCGAGGTGGCCACTCGGATCGCCGACCTGGAGCGCGACTCCGCCCAGAAGGCGACCCAGACTGGCGAGTTGCGCACCGCCGAGGACCGGTTGCGCCAGATCGTGGCCCAGACCGACACCAAGATCGAGGCCCTGCGCCGCGAGATCGAGGTGGTGAAGGTCAATGAGAGCGTCCAGCGCGCCCAGTCGGCGGTGGTCTCCCGGGCCGGCGCCACGGGCTCGACCCTGGGCTCGGCGGCCGACAGCCTCAAGCGGATCAAGGAACGCCAGGCGGTGCGCGAGGAGCAGTTCCGGGCGCACGGCGAGCTCGAGGACCGCCGCACCGGCGCCGACCTCGACGCCAAGCTGCAGGCCGCCGGCATCCTGCCCGGCCATGTGGGCGCCGACGACGTGCTGGCGCGGCTGCAGGCCACCGCGCCCTCGCTGCAACTGGAGGCTCCGCGCCTGCAGATCGAGGACAAGGTTCCGGCGCGCCGGGACGGGTCCGAAAGTTAGGCTCGGCATCGGCAGCCCCATCCGCTCACCCCGGCGAAGGCCGGGGCCCAGGTCGAAAAGCTGTGAGCCGCAGATCGGCCCGCCATCTCGGCGGACGGATCTGAGTCCCGGCCTTCGCCGGGATGAGCGGTGTTTGAGGATCACCCACCCATGCGCCGCATAGCGCTGAAACCCCGCCGCGACTGGAAGGCCAGGGCCGAGGCGGTCGGGTTCACCTGGCACCACGCCGACGGCCGCCGCTACTGGGACGAGCGGGCCTATTACGCCTTCACGCTCAGCCAGGTGGAGGACCACATCGAGGCGGCCAGCGCCGAGCTGCACAGGCTCTGCCTGGAGCTGGTCGCCGAGGTGGTCGAGAGCCCCGCCCTGATGACCCGGCTGGCGATCCCGCCGGCCGCCCAGGCGGTGGTCGCCGCTTCGTGGAAGGCCAGGGACCCGTCGCTCTACGGCCGGTTCGACTTCTTCTATGATGGGGCCGGGCCGCCGAAGCTCTATGAGTACAACGCCGACACGCCCACCAGCATCTATGAGGCGGCGGTGTTCCAGTGGCTGTGGCTGGAGGACCGGATCGCCGACGGCGGCGTGCCCAAGGGCGCCGACCAATTCAACAGCCTTTACGACAAGCTGCGCGAGCGGTTCGCGGCGATCTTCCCCAAGGGCGGCTTCGTCCACTTCGCCAGCGACGCCAACTTCGTCGAGGACCGCCAGACCGTGCGGTTCCTGGAGGACGTGGCCGGCCAGGCGGGGATCGAGCCGAAGTTCGTGGCCCTGGACCAGATCGGCCTGGACGCCGATGGGCGTTTCGTGGACGCCGAGAATTTCCTGATCGGGGCGATCTTCAAGCTCTATCCGTGGGAAGAGATGTTCCGCGACACCTATGCGGAGAAGATCGCCGCCAGCCGGACCCAGTTCATCGAGCCGGCCTGGAAGGCGGTGCTGTCCAACAAGGGTCTGCTGCCCCTGCTGTGGGAACGGCACGCCGGGCATCCGAACCTGCTGGAGACCTATTTCGACGACGACCCGCGGGCCGACGGCCTGGGCCGCTCATTCGTGCGCAAGCCGCTGTTCTCCCGCGAGGGGGCCAATGTCGAGCTCTACGACAAGGGCCGGCGGGGCAAGGTGCTGGACCAGGGCTATGGCGCGGAGGGCTGGATCCGCCAGGCCCTGCAGCCGCCGCCGCGGTTCGGAGCCAATTATCCGGTGGTGGGTTCGTGGATGATCGGCGACGATCCGGCCGGCATGGGCATCCGCGAGGATCGGGGGCGGGTCACCCGCGACCGCTCGCGGTTCGTGCCGCATGTGATCCTGGAGACCGCCGAGGTCATCCCTATCCGTAGAGGTTCCTGATGGCTTCCGGTCTCGTAGCCCTGCTGGACGATGTGGCGGGCATCGCCAAGATCGCCGCGGCGTCCATCGACGACATGTCGGCCGCCGCCGGCAAGGCCGGGTCGAAGGCCGTGGGGGTGGTGGTGGACGACGCGGCGGTGACGCCCGGCTACGCCATGGGCTTCACCCCCGACCGCGAACTGCCGATCGTCTTCAAGATCGCCATGGGGTCGCTGCGCAACAAGTTCTTCTTCCTGCTGCCCGGCGCCCTGCTGCTGAGCGCCTTCGCGCCCTGGGGGGTGACGCCGCTGCTGATGATGGGCGGGGCCTATCTCTGCTTCGAGGCCACCGAGAAGATCATCGAGGCCTTCACCCACCACGATCCGGTGGACGAGCCCGAGGAGCTGGCCCTGAGCTCCGCCGACCTGGAGAAGGAGAAGGTGTCCGGGGCGATCCGCACCGACCTGATCCTGTCCGGCGAGATCATGGCCATCGCCCTGGCCGACGTGGCTGACCGGCCGCTGGCGGTCCAGGCGGGCGCCCTGGCCCTGGTGGGCCTGGCGATCACCATCGGCGTCTATGGCGTGGTCGGGCTGATCGTGAAGATGGACGATATCGGCCTGCACCTCGCCGAGCGCAGGAGCCGGCTGATGGCGGGCCTGGGACGGGGCCTGGTCCACGGAATGCCGAAGGTCATGGAACTGCTGACGGTGGTGGGCACCGCGGCCATGCTGTGGGTCGGCGGCGGGATCATCGTTCATGGCCTGGAGCACTTCCACCTCGAGACCGTGCCGCACCTGGTCGAGGGCGTGTCGCACTGGGCCTCGGCGGTTCCGGGGATCGGCGCGGTGACCGGCTGGGTGGCCATGGCGATGGGCTCGGCGGTCGTCGGCCTGCTGATCGGCGCCCCGATCGTGGCGGTGATGCACTTCTGGCCTGGCAAGAAGGCCGCCCACTAGGTCCTTCTTCAAACGGCGTGGGGTGGGGCAGGAAGAGTCAAAGTCCCCCTCAGTCGCCTTCGCCGACCGCTCCCTCAGAGGGGTCTGGAGGGCTGGCCTCACGCCTTCATCTGGCCGTCCAGGTACTTGCGGATCGCCGGGCCGAAGGGCGGGCGCATCTGGGCCAGGGGGGCGTCCATTTTGATCTGGGTGTAGATCGCCTTCTTGTGGCTGAACTCCTTGAAGCCGTCCTGGCCGTGGTAGCTGCCCATGCCCGAGGGGCCGACGCCGCCGAAGGGCAGGTTCTCCTGGGCCACGTGGAAGATCACGTCGTTGACGGTCACCCCGCCGGCGGTGGTGGCGGCGAGCACCTTCTCGCGCTCGGCGTCGTCGGAGCCGAAATAGTAGAGGCCGAGCGGGCGCTCGCCCTTGTTCACATAGGCGATGGCCTCGTCGATGCCGGCATAGGTCTTCACCGGCAGGAGCGGGCCGAAGATCTCCTCCTGCATTACGGTCATGTCGTCGGTGGGGTCGATGATCAGGGTGGGGGCGATCTTGCGGTGCTCCTGCTGCGACAGGTCTTCGCCCTCGGGTTTCAGTTCGACGATGCGGGCGCCCTTGGCCCGGGCGTCCTTCACATAGCCCATGATGCGGTCGTAGTGCCGCTGGGCGACGATGGCGGTGTAGTCGGGGTTGTCGCGGATCGTCGGGAACATCCTGGCCACCGCGGCCTGGGCCCCGGCGATGAAGGGCTCGAGGCTGTCGCGCGGGGTGAGCACATAGTCGGGCGCCAGGCAGATCTGGCCGGCGTTCAGCGTCTTGCCGTTCATGATCCGGGTGCTCGCCGTGGCGATGTCGGCCGACTTGCCGAGGATCACCGGGCTCTTGCCGCCCAGTTCGAGGGTGAGGGGCACCAGGTTCTCGGCCGCCGCGCGCATGACGTGGCGGGCGATGTTGGTGGCGCCGGTGAAGATCATGTGGTCGAAGGCCAGCCCCGCGAAGGCCTGGCCGACCTCGGGCCCGCCGACCACCACGGCGATCTCCTCCTCGGAGAAGGCGGAAGCGAACATGGTCTTCATCAGGTCGGAGGTGGCGGGGGTGAACTCCGAGGGCTTGATCATCGCCCGGTTGCCGGCCGCCAGTATGCCGGCCAGGGGGGCGAAGGTGAGGTTCACCGGGAAGTTCCAGGGGCTGATCACGCCCACCACGCCCTTGGGCTGGTAACGGACCTCGGCCTTGGCGCCGAACAGGCCAAGGATGGCCGGGGTGGGCTTGCGCTTCTCGGGCCGCATCCATTTGGCCAGGTGATCGCGGGCGTGCTTCAGCGGGCCGATGGACCCGGCGATGTCGGTGAAGGCGGTGGCCTCACGCGAGCGCGAGCCGAAGTCGGTGTTGAGCGCGTCTTCGATGGCGGCGCGATTGTCGATCAGCAGCTTGATGCAGCGGTCGAGGCTGGCGATGCGCTGGGCGGCCGTTGGCGCGCCGTCGCGCAGATGGGCGGCCTTCTGCCTGGCGAGCAGGGCGTTCATGGCGGCGGGGGTCATGGCGGGCTCCGGAAGCTGGAATCCGGGCGATGTTCGGATGGTTACGTGGGGGAACGGAAGCGCCCGTGCGATCTCCCGCGAATGTGAACGGGCCCGGTTCCCGGCTTGCCCGCACGATCGCATTCAAGCTTGGCCGTATTAATGTTGACGGATGCGTCATCGACCAATCTCCTGATTTTGAATGAGTTATCATGCGGCCTGATTTCAGTGTCGGGCGTGGATCTGGAGATTGTGGGAATGGGATGACTGGTGGGTCGGCGTCATCCTGCTGTCGTCATATTCGGAGATGTTCGCTTTCGGTCTCTCCAGCCGCGAGAATCTGCTGGCGTTGTTGGGTTTCGATCCTAGGGTTAACCACGATACCCAGTTGGGTCGTCGCGAGTGGCGTGGGGCCGATGACCGTCGCATCCATAGCCGGTCCTTTGGGGGGCCGCTCAACCCGTAAGGAAAGACCATGAAGCTGAAATCGCTTCTCGCGACCGCGTCCGTCGCGGCGATCGTCCTGTGCGCCCACTCGGCCACGGCGGCGAGCTATACGTCCTATACCTCCGTCCTGTCCGGTGGATCGCTGATCGACTTCGAGGGCATGGCGGGAGGCACGCTGATCGACACCCAGTATGCGGGCGTCACCTTCAGCCAGGCGCCAAGCGGGCGGCCGCAGATCGATAACTATCCGTGGCTCTTCGGCTACGGCGCCTCGTCGGGCAGCGGCGTGTTGACCGGCAGCACAGAGGGCGGTGTCCAGTTTCCGACCATCGCCGGCATGACCGCCACCTTCTCGTCGGGCCATAACGGCGTCGAATTGTTCTTCAGCGATACGGCGCCGCTTAGCATCAACTATCCGATCACCATCTATGGCGCGGGGGGCGCGGTGTTAGCGTCGTTCAACCTGGCCACGGCCTCGTTGCTGCCTCCCGGCTATTCGGGCGGCCAGCTCCCGCCCCCGGGGACCTCGCCCCTGCCTGGG
This sequence comes from Phenylobacterium sp. LH3H17, assembly GCF_024298925.1. Taxonomy (NCBI): domain Bacteria; kingdom Pseudomonadati; phylum Pseudomonadota; class Alphaproteobacteria; order Caulobacterales; family Caulobacteraceae; genus Phenylobacterium; species Phenylobacterium sp. LH3H17. The sequence continues at coordinate 1,371,575 of NZ_CP101283.1, forward strand.
ATCTTCGTGGGCTACACCAGCGCCACGAACAACATTTTCGGGATCGGCGTGGGTCCAGGCGCCAGCTCCAATGACGCCTTCGCCATCGACGATCTTCGGTTCACCACCGGCGGGGCCATACCCGAGCCGACCACCTGGGCGATGATGGTGATCGGCTTCGGCGGTGTCGGCGCGATGATCCGGCGCAAACAGCGCGCCGAACGTTCGGCGTTCGTCACAGCCTAGGGGCGGCGAGCGGCGAAATCTGCGACAATGGCGGCGGCCGGCGGATCTGCGCCGGTCGTTCAGCCATGAGACGCCGATGAAACCCCCCGCCAAGCGGCTCTCCGACCTGCGGGGCGGCTCGCCCGCGACCGGCACCTATGCGCCGCCGACGCCGAAGGTCTCGCGCCAGAAGCGCGCCAAGGTGCTGACGCCGGCCGAGCGGGCGGCGTTCCTGGCCTCGAGGCCGGACCTCAAGCCAAAGAGCTAGGCGCGCCCGCGGGGTAGGCCCTACGGGATGACGTTGGCGTGGCGCGCCAGGTGGCGCCAGGCGCCGCCTTCGCGCAGATAGATGTTGGTGTAGCGGCGGTTGAGGGTCTTCTGGCCGTACATCCTGGCCTGTTCGCTGGCCGCGCCCGGATAGACCACCTCGCGACCCATGACCACGCCGACATCGCCGGTGATGACCACGGTCTCGGGGGTGCGCTCGAACACGTCGTTGCGGATGTCGCCCGAGCCGACCATGCGGATCAGGTCCTGGCGGGTGAGTATCCGATTATTGGGCGCGTTCACCCGCAGGTTCGGATGGGCGATCTGGGCGATCGCCGCGAGATCGGACTTGGCCACGGCGTCGCGCTGGCGAGCGTCGGCCTCGAGCACGGCGGTCTCGTCGGCGGTGCGCGGCGCCGCGGCGGGGACCTGCGCCGCCACGGGGCCGGCTACGGCCAGGACTAGGGCGAGGACGGCTGGCTTGAGCATGGCAAGGTTTCCCGGCTCGCCTCGCCAGGGTTGGAGGCGAGCCGGAATACGATAGTCCAAGATGAGCTGACTGTCCCCGAGGCTTACCGGATCAGGTTGGCGATGGCGTTGGCGATCACCTCGGCGACCAGGCCGTTGTCGCGGCGCACCAGATAGGCGTCATCCTCGATGAGCACCCAGCGATAGCCGACGGGCGGGGGCGCCAGGCGGTAGCGCTGGGGCTGGACGATCACGTAGCGGGTCTCGGAATAATAGGCGCGCGGCAGGCGTTCGCCTTGGCGCCACATCTTCTTGGCCTGGCCCGGCGGCATGCCGTGGGGCTTGTTCGCGAGGCCGGGCGGTCCCGAGCCGTGATGCTTGTCGTGGCCCTTGCCCTGGCCGGGGTCGGCCAAGGCGGCCGGGGCGGACAGCAGGGCCGCGGCGGCGGCGAACAGGATCAGGCGCTTCATGGTCGGTCTCCGAATTGGACCACCGTAACGCTTGGCGGCCGGCGCGGTTCAGACCCGACTATTCCGCCGCCTTGGCCATGGCCTCGACCCCGAACACCCGGGCGAAGACGGTGTCGACCGCCTTGAAGTGATAGGCGAGGTCGAACAGCTCCTCGAGCTCGGCCTTGGTCAGGGTGACGTCGCCGTCGGCCAGCAGCAGGTCGAGAAATTTGCCCTCGCCGCGCCAGACCTTCATGGCGTTGCGCTGGACCGCGGAATAGGCGACCTCGCGGGCGACGCCCTTCTGGGTCAGGGCCAGCAGGACGCGCTGCGAGTGGACCAGGCCGCCCAGCCGGTCGAGGTTCTTCGCCATGTTTTCCGGATAGATCATCAGCTTGTCGACCACGCCCGCCAGGCGGCGCAGGGCGAAGTCCAGGTGGATGGTGGTGTCCGGGGCGATGGCGCGCTCCACCGAGGAGTGGCTGATGTCGCGCTCGTGCCAGAGGGCGACGTTCTCCATGGCGGGCGTCACGGCCGAGCGGATCAGACGGGCCAGGCCGGTCAGGTTCTCGGTGAGAATGGGATTCTTCTTGTGTGGCATCGCCGAGCTGCCCTTTTGGCCCTTGTCGAAATACTCTTCGGCTTCAAGGACTTCGGTGCGCTGCAGGTGGCGGATCTCGACGGCGAGGCGCTCGATCGAGGAGGCCACGACGCCCAGCGTCGCGAAATAGGCGGCGTGACGGTCGCGCGGGATGACCTGGGTGGAGACCGGCTCGACGGCCAGGCCCATCTTCTCGGCGACGTAGGCTTCGACCTCGGGGGCGACATTGGCGAAGGTGCCGACGGCGCCGGAGATGGCGCAGGTGGCGATCTCGAACCTGGCCATCGCCAGGCGCTCCTTCGCCCGCTGGAACTCCGCATAGTGGCCGGCGAGCTTGAGGCCGAAGGTGGTGGGCTCGGCGTGGATGCCGTGGCTGCGCCCGACGGTCGGGGTCAGGCGGTGCTCGAAGGCCCGCTTCTTCAGCGCCGCCAGCACCAGGTCGACGTCCTCGATCAGCAGGTCGGTGGCGCGGCAGAGCTGGACGGCGAGCGCCGTGTCGTTGACGTCGGAACTGGTCATCCCCTGGTGCAGGAAGCGGGCCTCGGGGCCCACCAGCTCGGTCACGTGGGTGAGGAAGGCGATGACGTCGTGCTTCACCTCGCGCTCGATCTCGTCGATGCGCTCGACGTCGAACACCACGTCGCGGCCCTTTTCCCAGATGGTCTGGGCGGCCAGCTTCGGGATCACCCCCAGCTCGGCCATCTTGTCGGCGGCGTGGGCTTCGATCTCGAACATGATCTTGAAGCGGGTCTGGGCGTCCCAGATCTTGGCGGCCTCGGGCCTGGCGTAGCGGGGGATCATGCGGGCGCTCCTTACGCGGGGTGATTAGCCCCGCGCGCCCGGAATCGCAACGCCAGGAGGGAGCTTAGTCGGCCTCGCCCCGGTCGGCCCGGGCCTTGGCCAGCGCCTTGGTCAGGCCGATGGCGCCCAGCAGGTAGTGGAACCCGGCCCAGACATAGAAGAGCAGGGTGAGGATGATCCCCTCCCGCGTGCCGGAGACCAGGGCGCCCTGGCACTGGGCCACCACCTCGGCGCCGGACCCCACGGGCGCCGAGCCGCCGGGGCAGACGGACTGGAAGTCCGCCGCGCCGCCGCCGAACAGCGAGCCGACGCTGGCCAGCAGGCTGTTCGCCCCCGGCACGGCGAAGTGGAAGGCCGCGAACTTGTCGATGATGAAGCCGGTGAACACCGGGCCGCCGCCGAGCGCGATCAGGTTGAGGAAGAAGAACAGCAGGGCCGTGGCCGTGGCGCGCCGCCGCGTGTCGACCATGTTCTGCACCACCCCGAAGGTGGGGCCGAGGTAGGTGTAGTGGAAGATGCCGGGGACCAGCAGGATCAGGGCCGCGGTCTGCCAGGTCGGCGCCATATAGGCGACGATGTAGATGGGCGCGGCGATGGTCAGGCCGATGGCCGGGGTGAGCGCGTACCAGGCCGGCGAGCGCTTGGCCAAACGGTCGGTGAGGAAGCCGCCCAGCAGGGTGCCGAGCCCGGCCGAGAACCCGCCCACCAGGCCGGTGATCAGCCCCACCTGCGCATAGTCCAGGCCGAAGGCGCGGGAGAAATAGGGCGGGGCGAACTGGCCCGCGCCGTAGCCGGCGAAGGAGGCGACGGTCACCCCCAGCACCATGTGCAGCACCGGCCACTTGCCGAACAGGATGGCGATGACGGCGCCCAGCTCCCTGAACTCCCCGGCCCAGGTGAAGGGCTGCTTGGCGGGAATGGCGGGGGCCGGGTCGATGACCTGTTCGGCCACGGGGGCATGGGGCTCGGAATGGCCGCGGGGCGGCTCCTTGACCATGACCTTCAGCGCGATGGCGATCAGCACGCCGGGCAGGCCGACCATCATGAAGGCCACCCGCCAGGAGAACTCCTGGGCCAGCCAGCCCCCGGCCACGGCGCCGAACATGGTGCCGAGCGGGATGCCGAAGGAATAGACCGCCAGGGCCGAGGCGCGCTTCTTGGGCTCGTAATAGTCGCTGATCAGCGAGTGGGCCGGCGGGGAGAGGCCGGCCTCGCCGAACCCGACCCCGAACCGGTAGGCGGCCAGCTGGGCGAAGCTGGTGGCCGTGCCGCAGAGCGCGGTGAAGGCCGACCAGATCAGGATGGCGCCGGAGATGATGTTGACCCGGTTGAACCGCTCGGCCAGCCGCGCGATCGGGATGCCCAGCAGGGTGTAGAGCAGGGCGAAATAGATGCCGCCCAAGAGGCCCAACTGGGTGTCGGAGACCTTCAGGTCGACTTTGATCGCCTGCCCGATGGTGGCGATGATCGTGCGGTCGATGAAGTTGAAGGTGTAGGCGACGACCAGCAGGCCCAGGACCGTGGTCTTGTAGCTCTCGGAGAAGACGGGCTTGGCGGCGGGCGCCGTGGCGTCGGTGGCGGCCATGTGTGTTTCCCCCGAGGTGGTTCTTGGTCTTGTTGCGGGGAGGTTACGTGCGCGGAAGGGGGAGGGGAAGGGGGTGTCGAGGTTCCGGTTCGTTACAGCCGTTCTGCGCCAGAAGCAGACATTTGACCTCGGCCTAGAAGCCGTCGCGCAAGGTCTCTAGCGCTGATGAGCAATTTCTGCGGGCGCTGCGCGTCTGGGTCGACTTTGCCGCGTTGGCGTGAACGTCGCGTTCGTGGTCCTGCTTGTTTTTGCGCTCGCACTGACGCGCTGAAGATAAGTCACCCTACCCACCTTCTCGAACGCGGGGCCGTGCAACGAAGATCCCAGTTCTCCTCGCAAAGGAGGGGCGCACACTATTTCGGCTGACGCAGGGCCGTTTTGTCGCTGTAGGTGGAAAGGCGGTGTGTGTCCCTGCGTCCTACGTAGCCGCTAGAGATCCGCCCGCGCTGATCCGCCGTTGTTCGGCGAAGCGACAGCGCGGCGTCGCAGGGCTGTTCCCGCAAGGCCGAAGCCCACCACCATGAGCGCCCAGACTCCAGGCTCCGGGATCGCGCTAATCGCGCCGACCTGTGGTCCGATTTGCGACATCGCCGCGGCGCCGGCGGAGCCAGAGAGATTGGTGAACCGCGCGAGCACCTTCAGGTCGGCTGTATTGTCGCTGAGATTGGTGGAGTAGACGAGCCGCACCAGATCCAGCCCGGAGTTGAAGTAGAAGAAAAACCCCGCCCCATCCTCGGTCACGGCGCCTGCAATCAGGTTCGCCGCGAGACCCGCGGCCATCTGGTCGCCCGCCGTCACGGGGTCTGCGTCCAGGTCGCGCAAGACGACCAAGTTGAAGCCGTTCGGGATGTCGGCCGCCAGCCCGTTGAAGGGCAGGATCGGCGGCGTCACGTCGAACACCGCAGGATCGATCACGATGTTGTCGACGGCCGGATCGAAGACCAGAAACGGCTCGCCGCCCACGATCTGTCGGCCGGGCGTGGTCAAAGCGGTCGTTCCCGCGAAAGGATCTGTGTCGAACGTATGCGTCGCTGCGCTGGCGGCGCCGGCAAAGGCCATTGCGGCGGCGGCGACAAGGAACCGGGCGAGCGACATGACGTGCGCCTTCCACGAGGTTTTTGGCCCGTCAAACTACCACACTCAACGGGGGAGTACGAGCCGCGTCCAAGCGCTCTTCCTTCAGGCACCACGGATGGGCGACGATGGGCATCGCGTGATGTGGGACCGTATCGAGCAACGTGAGGGCGGCCCAAGCGTGAGTTGTAGGCGAGTACAATTGTGGACAAGGCCGCACTCGGCGTCTCCAAGTCACCGCATCCTCAGGCAACAACTTGTCGGGAACATTACGGGCGGGCGACCGACTTGAAGACTGGCGCTATTCAGTGCCAGCGAGCTACGGCGGCGGTCCCGTTCCAGGAGCGGCTGGCGGCGGGCGGGAGCGTCAGGTCGATCTGCGGCGATCCCGAGATGGCGGCCTGGACGGTGGTGCAGCGCTGGCTGCGGCTGGAGCCGGACTTCCGCGAGCGCTTCGTCGGCGCGCGGGAGGACGGGGGCAAGAGCTTCACCGTGCTGCTGCAGTCGTTCGATCGCCAGGGGCGCGAGGTGCATACCGAGCTGACGCCGGAGGTGAGGGCGCAGCGGGAGGCCCGCGCCGCGGCGTTCCGCGAACGCTATGCGGTGGAGAAGGCGGCGCTGCTGGCGGAGGGGCGGATCGGCTGCGACAGCCTGGCGTCCGAGCGGGCGCAGGCGGCGGTGGCGGCGGAGTTTGGGCCGGGGCCCTGGTGAGCCCGGCTCGCGGGCCGCGAAGTGTCGGGCGCCCGACGTTGGGTGCGCGAATTTCCGCTCATTTTCCGCCGGTTGGCGCGAACGATTCGCAAGAGGGGCGCCGGGTGGAACCGGGGCCCGGCCGGGGAATTGCCCCTCCAAACCCCAAATGGAGGCACCCATGCCCACGCCCGCTCTCGACGCCGTCGCCCTGCTGAAAGCCGATCACCGCAAGGTCGAAGACCTGTTCGCCCAGTTCGAAGCCGCCAAGGGCGACGGGAAGAAGAAGTCCATCGCCGAGCAGATCTGCATGGAGCTGACCATCCACGCCAAGATCGAGGAGGACATCTTCTATCCGGCCTGCGAGGGCAAGGTGGAGGAGGACCTGCTGAAGGAGGCCTATGTCGAGCACGACGGCGCCAAGGTGCTGATCGCCGAGATCGAGGCCGGTGGCCCGGACGACGAGTTCTACGAGGCCAAGGTCAAGGTGCTGTCCGAGCAGATCGAACACCACGTGAAGGAAGAAGAGCAGCGGGTCGAGGGGATGTTCGCCCAGGCCCGGAAGGCCGGCCTCGACATGGACGCCCTGGGCGAGCAGATGGCCGCCGAGAAGGCGCAGCTGTTGGCCCGCTACAAGGCAGGCGGCCTGGCGACGCCGCAGGCCTCGACGCTGAAGTCCACCACCATCGGGCAGCCCGCCGCCCACTAGCGGTTCCTGCCGCCGCCCGCACGGACCCTGGAGTCCGCGCGGGCGGGGCGAGCCGGGACGAAGGTCCTAGAAGCGCCGGGTCAGGCCGACCTGGACCACGGGGAAGTACTTGAAGTCCTTGGCGTCCTCGCGGGCCTGGGCCTCCTCGATGCGCAGCTGCGCCAGGAAGGTGGGGTCGCTGGCGAGCGCGCCGCCGGTGGCCGCCAGGTTGACCTTGGGCGCCTTGCTGAACGAGACGCCGGCCAGGGCGCGGAAGCCCCAGGCGCGATCGCCGACATAGGTGTTGTCGAAGCCGACTCCCAGGAAGGGCTGGAACTTGGACAGCTTGGCCTCGCCGTCGATGCGGCCGACCTGGGCGGGGGTGTAGGTCACCCCGCCGATCTCGACATTGGCGCTGGGCTGGGCCGAAAGCTCGATCTCGCGCTTGCCGAAATAGGCGCCGCCGGAGACGAAGAAGGCGCCGCCGCCGGGATGCAGGTCGGCGAACAGGCCGCCGGTGGTCAGCTTGGCCTTACCGTCGTAGGCGATGTCGGAATAGTCCTGGTTGCGGCTGATGCTCATGCCGTCCAGGGCGCCGCGCAGGACCACCAGGTCGCTGATCTGGGCCGTGGCCTGGACCCCGAGGCCGGGCGTGCCGAGGTTGACGCCGAGCGCCATGTTCTGGGCTGCCGCGCTGGTCGAGGCCATCGCGCAGGCGACGGCGAGGGTGGCGATGGACGTCTTCATGTTCTGGTTTCCCCGATTGTCATTGAACTAAGGCGGCGGCGCGCCCGGCGGGCGGCCGCGGAAGGTGAGGCGTGTCTGGATGAAGGGCCGGGGGCCGACCGTGGGGGTCGGCCCCGGCGTCTGTACGCGGTCGCGGACGCGGCGGCGCCCCCGCGCCGACGAGACCTGCCGCGAACTCCATGAAACACCCCCGGCGTCTTGCGGGCGACGAAGCCCGACCCCCGTTCGGGAAGCTAGGGCGCGCGCGGGCGGCGGGCCATTAGACCAGATGGCCTACCCTTGATAGTAAGGAGAGCCCACGGACTGTCGTGGGAATGGCGGGGGCGCTTGCGTGTTGGATCCGGCGTATCGGGACCAGGTGCTGATCAACGAGACGCGGACCGAGCTGAAGGGCAGTATCGTCGCCTGGATCGCCCTAGCCATCGGGACGGGGTTCCTGGCCTTCGAGTTCGCAGGGCGGGCCGAGCCGCTGGGCTATCACCTGTGGTTGGGCGGGATTTGCGCGTTTCTTGCGGGGTGGCTCGTGGCCTGGGTGAGGTTCACCCTGCGGCCGCCCGACGACCGCCAGATCCTGACGCGGTGGATCCCGGGCGCCAAGGTTGGCATGACCCTGTGCAACGCGGTGACCGCCGGCAGCGTCTGGGTGTTCATGCCGGCCGCCGAGCCCGAGATGCGGGCGCTGCTGGTGGTGCTCTACGCCTGGTTCCTGATCGTCGAGTTCGCCGCGGCCACGGAGGCGACCCAGGTGCTGGGCCGGGCGGTGGTCATGGTCCTGGGGTCGCTGATCGGCTGGCTGCTGGTGGCGCGGCCGCCGCACGCCCTGACCCTGGCCCTGTTCCTGGTGCTGTTCGGGGCGACCCTGATCGCCATCCGGCGCTTCGTGCGCCAGGCGGTGGTTCAGGCGACCCTGGCGCAGGCGGCGGCGGACGCCTCGCGCCGCGACCTGGCCGCGGCGCTGGTCAGCCTGGAGCGCGAACGCGACGCCAAGACCCAGTTCATCCGCGCCGCCTCGCACGACCTGCAACAGCCGCTGCAGGCCGCGGCCCTGTTCCTGGACCGGCTGAAGCCCGGGGGGCGGGCCGCCGACCAGGTCTCGTCCCTGGGCGGAGTGAGGCGCTCGCTCGGCGTGGCGCGCAACCTGGTCGACGCGATGCTGCACCATCTGAAGCTGGAGAGCGGGGCGATGAAGCCCGACCTGCTGCGCTTTCCGGCGGGGGAGCTGTTCGACCGGATCATGCTGACCCAGGGCCCGGCGGCGGCGGCCGAACAGATCCGCCTGTCGTTCGCCGGCCGCGGCGTCCTGCTCCACACAGATCCCCGGCTGCTGGCCCGGGCGGTGGAGAACCTGGTCGCCAACGCCATCCGCCATTCCGGCGGCCGACGGGTGGTGATCGGCGCCCGCGCGAGGGGCGATCACGTGACCATCTGGGTCGTCGACGACGGCCATGGCCTCGCGCCCGGGGACGAGGCGCGCATCTTCCGGCCCTTCGAGCAGGGCGGGCGCGTGGGCGCCGCCGGCGGCTTCGGGATGGGCCTGGCCTCCACCCTGGGGCTGGTGGGGCTGATCTCGGGGACCTGCGGCGTTCGGCCCGGCCTGACCCGGGGCGCGGCCTTCTACATCCGGCTGCCGGCGCGACCCGTCGCCGACGAGGTGAAATGCGCGGCCTGATCTGCGACGACCATCCGCTGATGCGCGAGGCCCTGGCCGCGGCGATGCGCGACCGGTGGCCCGACGTCTCGCTCACCGTGTGCGGCGATTATCCCAGCGCCTGGGCGGAGGCCGAGTCGCAGCCGGACTTCTGCCTGGTCGATCTGTCCATGCCCGGCGCCGAACCGATCGTCGGTCTGGAGGGCGTGAGGGTCCGGGCTCCGGGCGCGGTCATCTTCGTCGTCACCGGGATCGAGGACCCGGCCGTGCTCGAAGCGGTTCGGGCCTGCGGCGTCGCGGGGATCCACTCGAAGAACGCCGATCCGGAGCTGCTGATGGAGTCCATCCGCGCCGGGGCGCCCGGGCTGCAGGCGCTGGAGGCCAGGCGTCTCCCGCCGCGCCAGGGCCAGGTGCTGGCCCTGCTCGCCGAGGGCCTGACCAACAAGGAGATCGCGCTGCGCCTGGGTATCTCTCCGGCGACGGTGAAGATCCACATGGCCCGGCTGACCCGCTGGCTGGGCGCCGTCAATCGGACGGACGCCGTGGTTCGCGCCAAGACGGCGCGCATGATCTGAGCGGCTTGCGGGCCGCGACCTAGGTAGAAATACCTAGGGGACATTCCGGAATTTTTTGGCCCCCGGGCCGCGCGGCATGTTTGGAGCTCCAGCGTAAGGGAGCCTGAAATGTCTGGGGAAGACCTCTACTTGGCCATGGTGGTGGCCGCCTTCGGTTTGTTCGCGCTCGTCCTGTTCTCCGTCAGCATCTGGTCGCGGGGACCGCGCGCCTAGGCGCGACCTTCCCCGGCCTGACCCCAGGACGCACGGCGCGGGCGGCGGCGCAGGAAGGCGCCGGCCAGGCCGAAGCCTGTGATCATCATCGTCCAGGTCGCCGGCTCGGGGACGGCGGTGAAGGCGTCCACATTGGTGGCGTACTGGGCGATGGCGTAGCCCGCGGCCAGGCCCGCATCGTTGTCGAAGCCCCAGTGGATGCCGCCCCAGAGGCGGCTGTTGGCGGCGTCGGTGGCCGCGTCGTCATAGTTGCTCCAGCACCGGGTGGCGCCGCTGGCCGTGAGGCAGAACGGCGCGCCCGCGCCGAACGACGCCTTGAGGATGCCCGCCGCGGCGCCGGCCACGGCGCTGTGTCCCGACATGTAGGACGGGTGCGGCGGCGCGCCGATGAGCGAGGTCCAGGTCGGATCGGCTATGGTGGCCCCATTGCCGTCGAGGCCGCCGTTCTGGATCCCGGTGATCGGGCGCCAGAAGTCGTAATAGTATTTCGCGTCCCAGACGGAGATCACGGCGTCGGCCACGCTGGTGCTGAGGAGCGCCATGATGGAGGCGTTCTCCAGGGACGAGAGGCCCTTGGCCTCGGCCGCGTCGATGGCGGCGCGGAGCCAGGTCCCGGTGCCCGCCGCCCCGGCCCAGAACTGAGCGCTGGCGGTCTGGTCGGCGGTGCGCGTGAGGCTGCCCGCGGCGCCGATGTCCTTCACCAGGTTGAAAGCCGCGGCGTACTCCGCGCTGTCCAGGGCGGGCGGAGCAGGGGGCCGGTACTGGTCGACGGAGGTCAGGTGCCAGGGGTCGACATAGGCCCATTGCGGCACGGCGGCTGGGCCTCCGGTCAGGGCGTAGTCGCCGGGCAGGCCGGTGGGCGTGTAGGGCACCACGGCCGAGGAGCCGTCGGTGGCGCGGTTGGCGATGGTGGCGAGCGCGATCGCGGCGCCGGTGGCCATGCCCGCGGTCTTGGCCGGGCCGTCGGGAATCAGGGCCAGGCTGGCGGCCAGGGCGGCGTCGAAGTCGGCGACCTTGGCGGGGCTCAGATAGGCCAGGACGTCGCGCGCGGCGACGGAGGCGGCCGCGCGGGTGTCACCGCCTGAGGTGGGGATATTGCCGAGGTAGCTGAAGTTCGGCTTGCCGACCGTGGCGTTGACGGCGTCGTGGAGGGCCACGTCGACCATTGCGTAGCCGCGCGAGGTGACCGTGGGCGAGCCGGCGAGACCGGTGATCAGAACCTCGTTCCAGAACAGGACGGGATCGCCGGTGACCGGCACCGTCGCAGAGGCGGGGCCGCCAAACCCAAGACCGGAACCGATGACCGCGACCGCAGCGGCCGCATGCAGAATGGACCTCAACTCAGCCTCCCTGGAAACGCTTGAACCGCCTGCGAGCCGTCGAGCCCGCCGCGTGCTCTCAAGCCTTGGGAGAACGCCGTTAGGTGAAGCGTGAAAACAGGGTCAACGAATCGTTAAATCGTCTGATCTGGCGTGGCGGAGCCCGCCGCGCTGGCTCTGGGGGCAAAGTCGGCGCGGAGGCGGGCCTCGACCGCGCGCGCGATCTGATCCTGGACGACCAGGACATCCTCGAGGCGACCATCATGCCTCTGGACCCAGATCTGGACGCCGTCGCGGGTGCGGATGAGGCCGACATTGACGCGGAGCTCGTCGCCGGCGGTGCGGACGCTTCCGTCCAGCAGATAGGCCACGCCGAGCTTGCGGCCGATGGTCTGGGCGTCGTCTTGGCGGGTCGCGTAGCGGTCGGTGGAGGGCGGGCCCACGACCCGGAAGTGAGGGTTGCGCGCCAGCCGCCCAAGGATCTCCTCCGACAGTCCCGTGGCGAAGTGGCCGTCGCCGTGGGTCGACAGATTGGCGAACGGCAGGACGGCGATGGAGACGGGCGCGTCGGCTCCCCGGTCTCGCAGGGTCGCGCCAGTGGCCGCCAGGGCGCCGACCGCCAGGCCCACCAGCAGCGCGCGCCGCGGCGGACGCCACCGCGCCTTCTGCTCAGGCCCGGCGGCGTCGTCCGGCAGCCGGACGGGCGGGGCGTCGCGAACGGAAAGGTCCGGCGTCAGGTCCTGCGGATCGAACTCATGCAGGCGCGCGAGGAGCGCGCGGGCCTGGCGATGGTCGCCTCGGGCGAAGCCGGCGGCCGCAGCCTCCGCCATCAAGGCCATAAGGGCCTCCCGCTGGCGCGCGCGCTCAATCCTCAGCCAGTCGTCGAAGTCGGGATCGACGCCGTCGAGGCCTGCGAAGACCTGATCGTCGTGGTCGGGCAGGGCGGCCAAGAATCCGGCCAGATCACCGCTCCGCACGCGATCGTGCAGCTCATCGATGTCGGTGACCAGGGCGGCAGGATTGAGCACCAGGTGGTCGCGCTCGACGCTCAGCAGCCCGCGCGCGCCATGGGTGAAGGCTTTCAGCTCGAAGATCGCCTGGCGCAGGCTGGCGCGGGCCTGTTCCTCGGCGCGGTCGCCCCAGAGCAGCCCCGTCAGGCGCTCGCGGCCGATCGACCGGCCCGGGTGCATCGCCATATAGGCCAGCAGGGCGCGCGCCTTGCGACCGCTCGGCCGCACATCCTCGCCGCTCGCCACATCGCTGAGAGCGAAGGCGCCCCAGCATTGGAGCCGGGAGAGGGCGGCGGACCCCTCGGACCGTTCGGCGGCAACTGTCATGATCGACGCCACCCGCGTTTAGCTTGGCGTCACCAAAGTACAGGAAGATCGGCAATCGCACCATTCTCGGTAGGGCGTCGTGCGGTGTTAAGAAAACATCTTAACATTAGAGCTTGTTCGACGATATCTGCTGAACCGTTGCAGTAATAAGTGCGTTCGACTGCGGAAACATCATGGACGAGGCGTCGATTTTTCGGCGGGCGGCGCGATGGCGGGCCAGGGTTCTTGAGGAGTGCGCGGCAACGGACCGCCCGGACGGGGCTCCAGGCACGGTTAAGAGCTCGGCAAACAAGCTGACAGGGGCGTTCACCGGTCGTTCAAGGGCGGCACTCCAGCCTGGCCCGGATCAAGGGCGTAGAGGAGGAAGCGCCATGACGACTGCAACGCCTCGGCGGCGACCGTCCGTCTGGGCCTTGGGCCTGCTGCTGGTGACCAGCGGGTTCACTCTGATGTCTCTTGCGCTGGTCGCCATGGGCGTGCCCTAGGCGGCGCAATGTCGCCGGCGCCGACGACGCCGGGTCCGCGAGCCCTGGGCGCCGCGCCACCGCTTTTTCCCCTGGACTGACCCTAGGGCGGGGATGAACTTCTTTCCGTCGACGGACGGCGCGGGGACAGCGCCGCCGGCAGGAGAGGGACCATGCGGGCGTTCGATCTGGTGATCGTGGGCGGCGGGATCGGCGGGTCGGCCCTGGCGCTGACCATGGCGCGGGTCGGACGCTCGGTGCTGCTGCTGGAGCAGACCGAGGTCTATGAGGACAAGGTGCGCGGCGAGTGGATCGCGCCCTGGGGTGTGGACGAGGTCAAGCGCCTGGGGATCTACGACCTGCTGGTCGGGGCCGGCGGGCACCACATCACCCACCACGTCACCTATGACGAGACGCGCGACCCCGTGGCGGCCGAGGCCGAGCCCCTGCCGCTGTCGATCTTCCGCGAGGGTGTGCCGGGACCGCTGTGCCTGGGCCATCCTCACCACTGCCAGACCCTGTTCGACGCGGCGGGCGCGGCGGGCGCGGAGACCCGGCGCGGGGTGCGGGTGATCGAGGTCACGACGGGGGAGGCGCCCCGGGTGGCGTTCGAGCAGGACGGGACGCGGGAGGATGTCTCAGCGCGGCTGATCGTCGGGGCCGACGGCCGGACCTCGCAGGTGCGCGAGGCGGCCGGGATCGTGCTGCACCAGGACAAGCCGCACCACTGGTTCGCCGGGCTGCTGATCGAGGGGGCGGACGGCTGGCGGCCGGAGATGCAGGCCATCGGCACGGAGGGCGAATTCGGCTTCCTGGCCTTCCCGCAGGGGGGCGGCAAGGTGCGGGTCTATGGCGGCTATCCGCTGGACCAGGCGCAGAGGTTCAAGGGTCCCGGTGGGCCGCGGCGCTTCCTGGACGCCTTCGCCATGACCTGCAGCCCGGAGAACCGGCATCTGGTCGCCGGACGGCCGGCGGGACCGCTCTATTCCTATTTCAACGCCGACGCCTGGACCGACGCGCCCTATGCGGAGGGCGTGGTGCTGGTGGGCGACGCGGCGGGCTGGAACGACCCCATCCTCGGGCTGGGGCTGTCGATCACCTATCGCGACGTGCGGATCGTCAGCGACATCCTCAAGGCCGGCGACGACTGGAGCCCGGCGGCCTTCGCCAGCTACGGCGAGGAGCGGGCCGAGCGGATGCGGCGGCTGCGCTTCACCGCGAGCCTGCAGGCGACGATCGACATGGAGTTCGGCGAGACCGCGGCGGCGCGGCGGCTGAGCCTGTTCGAGCGGGCGGCCGCCGATCCCAGCCTGAAGCTGCATGCGGTGGCGGTGATGGCCGGGCCGGAGGCGGTTCCGGCCGAGATGTTCACGCCCGAGCACCGGGCGCGGGTCCTAGGGGAGGCGTGAGCTTGGATATCGAACTGTTCAACGCCCGCTGGCTGGCGGCCTGGACCGCCAAGGACGTGCCGGGCCTGGTGGAGTTCTACGCCGCCGACTGCGTCTACAAGGACCCGCAGACGGCCGACGGCCTGGTCGGGCGCGACGCCCTGGGCGGCTATCTGACCGGGCTGTTCGGGGCGACCCCGGCCATGACCTACACGCCCGACGAGGTGTGGCCGATCCCCGGCGGCTTCTGCGGGCGCTGGTACTGCGACATCGAAGGCGGAGCGCGGCTGCGCGGCTTCGACCTGGTGATCCTGAGGGACGGGCTGATCGCGCTCAACGAGGTCTATACGCACACGGTGAGCGCGTGAGCGTGCCCGACATCCGCCGGCCGGGCGAGATCGACGCGGCCTGGATGACCGCCATGCTGCAGCAGGCGGGGATCGACGCGGTGGTGCGGGGCCTGACCTCCAAGGGAGTCGGCACCGGGCAGATCGGCGACAGCGTGAGGTTCGTGCTGGACTATGAGCGCGGCGGCGAGGAGGCCCCGCGCTCAGTGGTGGGCAAGTTCCCGGCGGCCGACGACACCAGCCGGGCGACCGGGATCATGCTGGGCAACTACCTGCGCGAGGTGAACTTCTACCGGACCCTGGCGGCCAAGGCGCTGATCCACACGCCCAAGGCCTATATGGCGGAGACCAACGCCGACGGCGGCGAGTTCGTGCTGATCATGGAGGACTTGGCGCCGGCCGAGCAGGGCGACCAGCTGGCGGGCGTGACCCTGGACCAGGCGCGGCTGGTGATCGGCGAGGCGGCCAAGCTGCACGCCAGCCACTGGGGCGACGACGGGCTGGACGAGTTGCCCTGGGTCTCGGGCTCGAAGGCCGCGCCGCCCAGCGCGGCGACGCCGGAACTGGTCCAGGCCATGTGGCAGGGGTTCAAGGCGCGCTATGACGCGCGGCTCCAGCCGCACTGGGTGGAGGTGGGCGAGATGCTGGCGGGCAGCTTCGGGGCGGTGGGCGCGCTGCACGATGGGCCGCGCTGCCTGACCCACAACGACTTCCGACCAGACAACATGATGTTCGGTACGGCGGCCGGCGGCTATCTGGTGACCACGCTGGACTGGCAGTCCTTCGCCTATGGGGCGGGTGCGACGGACGTGGCCTACTTCCTGGCCGGCGCCCTGCCGGCCGACGTGCGACGCGACCACGAGGACGAGCTGCTGCGGCTCTATCACGCCCGGCTGGCCGCGCTGGGGGTCCGGGACTACGCCTTCGCCGACCTGAAGCGGCACTATGGGAGCGGCGCCTTCCTGCTTTTCTTCACCGCCTTCTTCGCGGCCATGGTGGTGGAGCAGACCCCGCGCGGCGACGAGATGTTCATGCGCATGCTCGGCGGGGCGGCCGACCACATCCTCGACCACCGGGCGCTGGAGGGATTGGGGTGAGGCACCCTAGATGCTCCCCCTCTGGGGGAGCTGTCACCGTAGGTGACTGAGGGGGACTTTGACTCGCTTTCGTGGGCTTCAACCCCCTCCGTCTCGTCGCGAAGAGGCGACGAGCCACCTCCCCCAAATCGCGCTGCGCGCTGGGGGAGGATTGGAGGTCCCAAACAAGTTGGGCCGCGGCGGTGAGAGGTCCCGCCGCGGCCCGTTTGTCAGCTTCGGATCAGAAGGTGAAGCTGAGTTTCGAGTAGTAGTAGCCGCCGTTGATGCCGAAGGGCGAGAAGGTCGGGTACTTGGTGACGTAGGCGTTGCTGTTGTTGCGGAAATAGTCGTCCCGCAGCTGGGCGTTGACCATGTCCGGATAGGTGTTGAACAGGTTGTTGGCGCCGACCGCCAGCTTCACCGAGTCGGTGAACTTGTAGGAGACTTCCAGGTCGGTGATGAAGGTCGCGTCGATCTCGGTCTTGTAATAGACCGCCCCGGTCCGCGAACGCAGGTTGGACGAGGGGCCGTAGAGAGCCTCGCGCAGGTTCACGGTGAGCTTGTCCCACGTCCACAGGCCGCCCAGCACGAAGCGGTACTTGGGCGAGGAGTCCTCCAGGTCGGAGAGCGCGGCCGCGTCGAACAGCGAGGCGCCGGCGAGCTGGGCGGGCGGCGCGGCGATCTTGGTGACCTTGGTCTCGTTGTAGTTGGCGGTCAGCGACCAGTTGATGGCCCCGTAGTCCGCCAGGTCGGAGGTGTAGGTGACCACCAGTTCGGCGCCGCGGGTGCGGGTGTCCAGGCCGTTGGTGAAGATGGTGATCCCGGTCTGGGTGACGGTGGGATCCAGCACATTGCCGTTGGCCAGGATGGCGGCCAGGACCGCCGGGATGTTCTTGGCCCCGCCGGAGCCGAACAGCGAGCCGGAGCCGACGATGCGGTCCTCCACCTCGATCTGGTAGGCGTCGAAGGTGGCGGTGACGCCGGCGCCGGGATGGGCGACGAAGCCGATGCTGAAGTTGGTCGATTTCTCCGGGTCCAGCCCGTCGATCCCCACCAGCTTGGCGGCCGGCGAATTGGGCGGGAGCTGGACGAAGGCGGCGGTCGGCGAGACGTTGGTGGCCGAATAGAAGGACTCCGCCAGGGTGGGCGCGCGGAAGCCGGTGCTGGCCGTGCCGCGAAGGGCGAACATCTCGTTGAAGTCGTAGCGAGCGGTGGCCTTGACCACGGTGGTGTCGCCGAAGTCGCTGAAATGCTCGTAGCGGACGGCGCCGTCGAGCTTCAGCGCCTCGATCGGGGAGACCGCGAGGTTGGCGTAGACCGCCCAGTTCTCGCGCTCGTACGAGCCGGCGTCGGTGAGCGCGAAGCCGGGATAGGACTGGGAGCCTTCCTTGTAGCGCGAGGCCTCGTCGCCCGGCTTGATCTGGTACTTGTCCTTCCGGTACTCGCCGCCGAGGGCGACGTTGAGCGGCGTGGCCATCCCGACCTCGTACCCACGCGCCACGTCCAGGGTGGTGGTCCACTGGCTGGCCATGAAGTCGCCGGCGTGGAAGTCGGTGGGCGAGAAGCCCTTGGTCGTGAGCGTCGAGGTGTCGATGTAGAGCGAGCGGTTCAGCGAGTTGAGCACGTCGATGGCCGCCTCGTCGCGGCCGTAGGTGGTCGACAGATCCCAGTTCCAGTCGGCGACCTTGCCCTTGATCCCGAGGCTGGCGGCGTAGTCGGTCTCGCGGATCGCTTCCTTGGGGCTGAAGCCGAATGGACGGGCCACGGTCCCATCCTTGCCGACGATCAGGCCGGGGACGCGGTAGTTCTCATAGGCCGCGCCGTACTTCGTGCCGTAAGTGCCGAAGCTGTAGACCTCGGTGTCGGGGCCGATCTCGTAGCCGGAATTGTAGGAAAAGACGTTCAGTCGATACTCCGCGTCGCCGGTGATGCGGTTCATGTACGGGTAGTCCGGGTGGCCCGCGATCTGCGGGTAGCGCGACAGGCGCGAGCTGGAGGCGGTGTTGTAGGGGGTGTCGATGGTCCGCGGGTCGACGTCGCCGCGGAAGGTGTGATCGTGCCAACGGCTCTCGAGGGTCATGTTCAGATAGGCGCCCTCGATGGGCGAGAGGCCGATATTGGCGGTGATGTCGCCGGTCAGGCCGCCGCCGTCGAAATACTTGCCGCCCGAGATCACCACCGAACCGCCCTCGGTCTGGTCCTTCAGGATGATGTTGATGACCCCGGCGATGGCGTCGGTGCCGTACTGGGCCGCGGCCCCGTCCTGCAGCACCTCGATGTGGCTGACCGAGCCCAGGGGGATGAAGTTGAGGTCGGCGGTGGCGCCGCCCTGGAACGGACCGCCCAGGACCGCCAGGTTGGAGGTGCCGTGCCGGCGCTTGCCGTTGATCAGCACCAGGGCGTGGTTGGGGCTGAGGCCGCGGAGCTTGGCCGAAAGCGTCAGGTTGGCCGTGTCGCCGCCGAACGCCTGGGCGTTGAAGGACGGCACGTTCTGGGCGATGGCCTGGATGAGGTCGTTCTGGGCGACGCGGGCCAGGGCCGTCTCGTCCAGCACCTGGATCGGGGCCGGACTATCGACCGCCCGCAGGCCGGTCATGCGCGTGCCGGTGACGATGAGGACGTCGAGTTCGTCCGCCGCCTCGTCGGTCGTCTGCGCCACGGCGGCGCCGGCCATTCCACAAGCGAGCGCAAGCGCGCTGACCCCGGCAAATACAGATTTCATTTAGGACCCCTCTTGTTCTGTTGTCAGGCCCTTCGGAACGCTTCCTCCACCCGTAGTCGCGGGCACACAGGCCCGTCTTCTCTTTGCGAGGCGTCGCCATACGCTCTCGCTCTCCAGTATTTCGAAGTGCGACGCCCCCGCGTGACCGGCCGCACCGAGATATCGAATCTCGGCGTCTGCGCCCGCCGCGCCCTATGTGAGTAACAGGACCACGCCCCGGCCCATCGGTGTCAACGGTATTAGTGGTCAGGACTCCGCCATGCGCGGAAATCGGACAATCGACGAAGATCGTGTAGATTTTAGAAGCAAAGATGTTCGGAAACAGCTTGCGACAATCGGGAGTTGCACGATTTGGCAGGTGTATACTAAACTGACAGCAGTGTCAGTTTGTCAGATAATTGATCAGGTACGCTCGTTATTTGCACTGGAGGCGGCGTTCCTGTGCGGAATCCCGGCGCCTCGCTTGCCAAGGGCGGGCGAGCCGCCCGCTTCTGAGCCCGCCGCACGTCCAGCGGCGCGGGCAGTCAGCGGAGCGTGAAATGGGGATCAGCCGCCGGAGTTTCTTGCATCGGGTCGGCGCCACAGGAGGCTATGGCGCGGCCTATACGGCGATGATGGCCCTGGGCCTGCTGCCCACCGCCGCGGCCAGCCAGGTCCCGGTGATGGCGGCCGACCTGGGAGCGGGCAAGAGCGTGGTGATCCTCGGCGGCGGCATCGCCGGCCTGGTCAACGCCTATGAGCTGGAGCGGGCGGGGTTCGCGGTGACGCTGCTGGAGGCGCGCGACCGCCTGGGCGGCCGCAACTGGACCCTGCGCAACGGCTCGAAGATCGAGATGGTGGGCGAGCCCGACCAGACGGTGAGCTTCTCCGAGGGCGTCTACATGAACGCCGGCCCCGCCCGTCTGCCCAGCCACCACGAGGGGGTGCTGGGCTACTGCCGCAAGCTGGGCGTCGAACTGGAGGTCGAGGTCAATTCGAGCCGCAGCGCCTATTTCTGGCCCCAGGGCTCCGACGCCAAGCCGATCCGCATGCGTCAGGGGGTGAACGACACCCGCGGCCACATCGCCGAACTGCTGGCCAAGGCGGTCAGCAAGGGCGCGCTGGACCAGGAGCTGAGCCTCGCCGACAAGGAAAAGCTGCTACCGTTCCTGAAGACCTATGGCGACCTGGACGAGGGAATGACCTTCAAGGGAACCGAGCGCTCGGGCTTCGTGCAGGTCCCAGGCGCCGACGCCCAGTACGGCACGCACGGCGCGCCCCTGCCGCTGTCGGACCTGCTGTCCAACGAGCAGCTCCGCTCGACGCTGTTCGAGGACCAGATCTACATGCAGGCCACCATGTTCCAGCCGGTGGGGGGCATGGACCAGATCGCCGTCGGGTTCGAGCGGGCGATCAAGAGCCCGGTGATCAAGAACGCCGAGGTGCTGGAGATCCGCGACACGCGTGGCGGGGTGGCGGTGGCCTATCGCGACCGGTTGAGCGGGACGCGGCAGGTGGTGTCGGCCGACTTCGCCATCGTCACCATCCCGCTGAACGTGCTGGCCAGGATCGACACCAATTTCGCGCCCGACATCAAGGCGGCGATCGCCAGCGTGCCCGGCGACTATTCCAACAAGATCGGCTTCGAGGCCCCCCGGTTCTGGGAGAAGGAGCAGATCTACGGCGGCATCTCCTTCGTTGGCGGGGAGACCAACCTGGTCTGGTATCCGTCCAACGGCCTGCATACCGAGCGCGGCATGCTGCTGGCCTGCTACGGCTCGGGTCCCCGAGCCAAGGCCTTCGCCACCAAGCCGCTGAGCGACCAGATCGCCGTGGCCAAGGGCGTGATCGCCGGGCTGCATCCCGGCCACGAGGCGGAGCTGGAGAAACCGGTGGTGGTCAACTGGAGCAAGATACCGTTCAATCTGGGACCGTGGCCGGCATATGGCGGCCGCGGGGGGCAGGAGGGGCGTAACGAAGACCCCGCCTATGTCCTCCTCAACAAGGAGCCCAAGGGCCGCGTCTATTTTTCCGGCGCCCATCTCAGCCAGATGCCTGGCTGGCAGGAGGGCGCCGTGCTTTCCGCCCACCGGACCATCGGCTTCATCGCCAACCGGGTGGGACAAAGCATAGCCGTGACGCCCAAGTCCAAGACGCCCGCCGCGGCCGCGGCCTGACCCATCGACCGGAGACATCCATGCGCAAGACCTTCATCCCGGCCCTGATCGCCGGCCTCGCCCTGGCGGGCCTCGCCGCCCCGGCCCTGGCGCAGAACACCCACATCGGGGCGCCGACCTCGGCGATCTCCTCGGCCGTGCTGGTCCCGGCCGGTTCCGAGACCCTCTATGTCAGCGGCATCACCCCGCCGGTGCTCAACGAGGGCGCGCCCGCCGGCACGCCGCCGGAGTTCGGCGACACCAAGACCCAGGTGGCCGGCATCCTGAAGCGCATCGACGGCATCCTGAAGGCCCAGGGCTACTCGTTCGGCGACGTGGTGATGATGCGGGTGTTCCTGGTCGGCGACCCGGCCAAGGGCGGCAAGATGGATTTCGCGGGGATGATGGAATCCTACAAGGAGTCCTTCGGCACGGCGACCCAGCCGAACAGGCCGGCGCGGATCACCATGCAGATCTCCGGCCTGGTGGCGCCGGGCATGCTGGCCGAGATCGAGGTCCAGGCGGCGCGCGCGAAGAAGTAGGCCGCGAGCGCCTGAGCGGGGCGGTCCGGTCCGGGGGGGCGGGGCCGCCCTTTCGATTCGGAAGGGCGAGCGACCCTGTCTAAAGCTCCAGCACCGATGGGGGCTTGGCCGGGGGCTTCGGGCGGGCGGGGGCGCGGCGGACCAGGCGGGCGACGCGGGCCAGGACCTGGTCGTCGTTGAACGGCTTGGAGAGGAAGTCGCGGGCGCCCAGCCTGATGGCGGTCTGCACGTCGTCGGCCTGGTTGCGGGCGGTCAGAACCATGACCGGCACGCGGAGAATCTGGCCGTTTTCCCTCATCTTGCGCAGCACGTCGAAGCCATCGAGGCGGGGCATGTTGATGTCGAGGATCATGGCGTTGGGCCGCACCTCGTTGAGCCGGGCCAAGCCCTCGTAGCCGTCCCGAGCGTAGAAGGTCTGGTAACCGGCGAGCTGCAGACGGGTGGTGATCAGCTCCAGCACCATGGGCTCGTCCTCGACCACCAGGATGCGGTGGCGCGAGGGGTCAGGCGACCCTTGCATCGGCGACCTCCAGGTCTTCGTGGTCCCAGTGGACGGCGCGGGCGACGGCCGCCACTAGGGCGCCGGCCTCCAGCGGTTTGGACACCACATCGTCGAAGCCATGGGCCGCGAAATGCTCCAGGCCGGCGTCGGCGGAGAAGGCGAGGATCGGCACGTCCTGATTGGGACCCGGCTCCTCGCGGATGCGCGCCAGGGTGGCCGGACCGTCGAGGCCGGGCATGCGGATATCCAGCAGGATGACGTCGTAGGGCAGGGCCTGGGCCGCCTCGACGGCGGCGAGGCCGTCGGCCGCCTCAGACACCTCGGCGCCCATCTGTCCGAGGATCGCGCGGGCGAGTTCGCGGTTCATCGGATTGTCGTCGACGACCAGGACCCGCACCCCGTCGAGCGATGTCGCGGCGGCGGTGTCACGGTCCGGCCGTCCGACGGCCGCCGCGCGCGGGGCGTGGAGGCTGAAGAAGAAGCACGATCCCTCTCCCGGGATGGAGCTGACGCCGATTTCGCCGCCCATGGCCTCGACCAGACCCTTGCAGATCGCCAGGCCAAGGCCGGTGCCGCCGTGGCGGCGGGTCGAGGAGGCGTCGACCTGGGAAAAGCGCTGGAAGAGCTTGTGCTGCTCGGCGTCGCCTAGGCCCGGCCCGGTGTCCTCGATGCGGACCGAGAGCTGCTGGGCGTCGTCGTCGTAGGCGGCGGCCAGCCGCACGCCGCCGGTCTCGGTGAATTTGACGGCGTTGCCGATCAGGTTCAGCAGGACCTGGCGCAAGCGGTCGGGGTCGATCTGAACGCAGTCGGGCAGGTTGCCTTCCGCGAACCGCAGCGCAAGGCCCTTGGCGTCGGCCTGGGGCGAGAACAGCAGCAGGGATTGGCGAAGCACCTCGGCCGGATCCACGGGACGCGAAGCGATCTCGACCTGCCCGGCCTCCAGCTTGGAGAAGTCGAGGATGTCGTTGACGATGGAGAGCAGGGCCTGGCTCGCGCCGGCGATCCGCTGAACGTGCGTGGCGGCGGCGGCCTCGAGGTCGTCGCGGCTGGAAAGAAGCTTGGTGAAGCCAAGGATGGCGGTGAGCGGCGTCCGGATCTCGTGGCTCATATTGGCCATGAAGTCGGACTTCGCCGCGGCCCCGGCCTCGGCGGCGTCGCGGGCGGCGCGCAGTTCGGCGTCCTGGAGCACGCGGGCGCTGACGTCGCGGGTCACCGCCACCACGACCCGCCCGCCCTCGATCTCGGCGAGCCGGGCGTGAACCTCGACCCAGACGTAGCTCCCGTCCTTGCGCCGCATCCGCGTGAGCAGCTCGACGGGAACGCCCTCGGGCGCCGCGATCAAGCGCGCGCGCGTATGCAGCAGGGCGGCATGTTCCTCGGGCGGCGTGAGGTCGAGCATGGTCGTGCCGATCAGCTCGTCGGCGGGATAACCCAGCATCTGGAGCGACGACGGCGACATGTAGAGGCAGCGTCCGTCAGCGCCCTGCAAACTGATCATGTCGCTGGCGTTTTCGGCGAGCAGGCGATAGCGGGCCTCGGCCTCGGCGAGGGCGGATTCGCCCGCCCGGCGGGCGCTGATGTCGTGCATCAGGGCGGTGATCTCCCACCCCGCCTGGCCGGCGATGGCGCTGGCCGCCAGTTCGATGGAGAATTCCTCGCCGGTCTTGCGCAGGGCGGTCAGTTCGAGACGCTGATCGAGGATCGTGCCGTCGCTGCGGCCGAGAAAGCCCGCCAGCCGCTCCCGGAGCGCGGGATGGTCGCGGGGCGGAATGATTAGGGCTGCGATGGAGTTGCCGAGCGCCTCGGCGGCCGTCCAGCCGAAGATGATCTCCGCGTGACGGTTCCAGCCGATGACCAGGCCGGTCTGGTCGAACGACACGATCGCCTCGTTGGCGTTGTCGATGACATTGCGCATCCGCGTCTTGCTGGCTCGCAGCGAGGCTTCCAGTGTGCGGGTGGCGGTGATGTCCCAGTTGACGCCCACCACGGAGACGGGCGCGCCGTCGGGGCCGCGGACCATTCTGGCGCGCGCGCGCAGGTGGCGAATGGCGCCGCCACGGGCGATGATGCGGAAATCGGTGTCGAAGTCGGCCTCGCCGGCCAACGCCGCGCGGCGCTCGCTCAGCACGCGCTCGCGGTCGTCCGGGTGCAGCGCGGCCTCGAACAGGGCGTAGGATGGAGGGGCTTCGTCCGCGGGCCAACCGTAGAGTTCGTACATCCGGGCGTCCCACACCAGGGCGCCGGCGACCATGTCCCATTCCCAGATGCCGACCTCGGCGGCGTCGATGGCCAGGGCCATCCGATCGGCCTGGCGCCGCTCGCGGGCATGGGCCTGTTCGAGGGCCAGTTCGGCGCGCTTGCGCTCGGTCACATTGCGCAAGGCGTTGAGGATCTCGATGGGTCGGCCGACCTCGTCGCGGATGAGCTGCGGATTGCCCTCCAGCCAGATCCATTGGCCGTCCTTGGCGCGATAGCGGATCACCCTGTCGCCGGCGCGGTCGATGGGCTCACCGCTGAAGAGCGCTGCGTTGTTCGCCGCGAAGCGGGCCTGATCGTCGGGGTGCACCAGCGGAGCGAAGGGACGGCCGATCAGGTCCTCGGGGCTGTAGCCCAGGGCGCGACATGATGGCGAGACATAGAGCAGCGCACCGTCCATGCCCGCGCGTACGATGATGTCGGTGGTGTGTTCCGCCAGGAGCCAATACAGCGCTTCTGCGCTGTTCGCCGGATGGGCACGGTCGGTGGCGTTCGGCAAGGCCTGGTCTCTCGCGTGAGCCCATGGATGGTGGGCGCCCAGGCCTCAGTTTCGCCCGCAGACCTTCAAAATACGTGAACCGGAGCGCGGCGGGATGCGACGGCGCGACGCCTCAGGCGACCCGCGTATCGTCGTTTTGCCCGGCCTCGCCATCCCACCGGAGCGCCGCGGCGATGGCGGTGATCAGGGTCATCGGGTCGATCGGCTTGGCGACGACGCCGTCGAAGCCGAGCCGCGTGAAGCGTTCCAGTTCGGCGTCGGCGGAGAAGGCGAGGACGGGGACATCCTGGTTCGGCCCCGGCTCGGCGCGGATGCGGGCCAGCGTCGCCGGGCCGTCGAGCCCGGGCATGCGGATGTCCAGCAGGATGACGTCGTAGGGCAGGGCCTGGGCCGCCTGGAGGCCGGCCAGGCCGTCGGCGGCGTCGGAGACCTCGGCGTTCAGGTGCTGCAGGATGGCGCGGGCCAGTTCGCGGTTGAGCGCGTTGTCATCGACCACCAGGACGCGGACGCCGTCGAGCGAGAAGGCCTCGGTATCGGCCTCGCCGGGCTCGATAGCGGCCACGGCCTCGGGGGCGTCGATGCTGAAGAAGAAGGTCGAACCGCGGCCGGGCCGCGAGCGGACGCCGATCTCGCCGCCCATGGCCTCCACGAGGCCCTTGCAGATGGCCAGGCCCAGGCCGGTGCCCCCATGGCGGCGAGTGGACGAGGCGTCGACCTGGGAGAAGCGCTGGAAGAGGTGGCGGCGCTGGCCGACGGTGAGGCCGGCGCCGGTGTCCTCGACGCTGACATGAAGACGGGCGGCCTCGTAGCGGAGGCGCAGGCGGACCGAGCCGCGCTCGGTGAACTTGATGGCGTTGCCCACCAGGTTGAGCAGGATCTGCCGGAAGCGGTCGGGATCGAGGGCGACGGCGGCCGGGGGTTCGCCCTCGGCGACGAACTCCAGGACCAGGCCCTTGGCGTCGGCCTGGGGCTCGAACATCAGCAGGGCGGCGCGGGCGCATTCGATCGGGGAGGTCGGCCTGGGCACGATCTCGTACTGGCCCGCCTCCAGCTTGGAGAAGTCCAGGATGTCGTTGACGATGGAGAGCAGGGCGCGGCTGGCCGAGACCACCCGCTGGACCTGGGTGCGCGCGTCGTCGTCCAGGTCCTGGCGCTCGGCGAGCAGGCCCGTGAAGCCGATCACCGCGGTGAGCGGCGTGCGGATCTCGTGGCTCATATTGGCGAGGAATTCCGACTTCACCGCCGTGGCCGCCTCGGCGGCGACGGTGGCCTGGGCCAGGGCCTCTTCCTGAGCGACCTGGGCGGTGACGTCGCGGATCACGTCGACGAAGAAGCCGTATTCGGAGTCCAGCCCGGAGCCGAGCAGGGCGGGGTTGGACTCCAGCCAGACCCAGCGGCCGTCCGACTTGTGCTTGCCCCGCCAGCGCACGCGCTGGCCGGTGACGCCATTGGCCAGATCGGTGAAGGTCTGGGTCACCTGCGCCATGTCGTCGGGGTGGGTGAAGTCGACCGTCCGTCTGCCGAGCAATTCCTCGGGCGGGTGGCCGGTGACCTCGAGGCATGAAGGGGTGACGAAGGTCATCCTGCCGGTGACGTCGGTGGTGACGATCATGTCGGTGCTGTTTTCGGCGATCAGGCGATAGCGCGCGGTGCTTTCGTGGACCGCCGCCTCCGCCCGCTTCAGATGGGTGATGTCCATCAGAACGCCGAAGGCGCTCCGCGTCCGGCCATTCTCCAGGGTGAAGCGTCCACGCGACAGGATGTGGCGGATCTCGCCGCTCGGCAGGACGATGCGGTAGTCGTCGTTGAACTCCTCGCCGCTGACCATGGCCGCGTGGAATATCTCGGTGGCGCGGTCGCGGTCGTCCGGATGCCGCAGCTCCTGGATTCGCTCGAAGCTGAGCGCCTCGTCGCCGGGCTCGATGTCGAGAACGCGCCAGATCTCGTCGGACCAGACGGTCTCCCCGGTGGCGAGGTCCCAGGTCCAGTAGCCCAGCTTGGCGATCGCCTCGGCCGCCCTCATCAGCTTGTTGGCCGTCAGGGCGACGGACTGGACGGCCTCCAGGTCCAGCGTCTTCTGCTCGAGCGTCGCCATCGCCGCCCGCCGTTCGGAGATGTCGCGCAGCTGGGACACCACGGCCATGGGCGCCCCGGCGTCATCCCGGATGAGGCTGGAACTCCCCTCGACCCATGCGTAGTCACCATCGGCGGTGCGGATGCGGTAGCTGCGGTCGGCCGCAGCCTCGACCGGGGAGCCGGCCACCATGAGGCCGATATTGGCCGCAACCTTCGGGACGTCGTCCGGGTGGATGAAGAGCGCGCCCGACTGGCCGACCATCTTGTCGGGCGCGTGGCCGTAGCGGCGGACCGAGGGCGAGACGTACTGGATGACGTTGGCGAGGTCGATCTTCACCACCACGTCGGTGGCCGCCTCGGCGAGCAACCTGTAGCGGTCCTCGGCCTGGCGGTAGGCGGTCTGGTCCTGGACCTGGGCGACGAAATACTTCGGCCGGCCGTCGGTCTCCAGCACCAGCGACACAGAGAGCCGCACCCAGACGATACCGCCGTCGGCCCGCAGGTAGCGCTTGTCCATCTGGTAGCCGGGGATCTCGCCGGCCAGCAGGCGTTCCAGCAGGTCGAGGTCGGCCTCGAGATCGTCCGGATGGGTGATGGTCTGGAAGTCGAGCCCCAGCATCGCCGGCTCGGCGTAACCGACGATGTCGCAGAAGGCGCTGTTGATCTTCAGGAAGCTTCCGTCGAGGCCGACCAGGGCCATGCCGATCGCCGCGTGGCGGAAGGCGTTCTCGAACAGCGCCTCCTGGGCCTTACGCTCGGTGACGTCACGGAACACATTGAGGATCTCGACGGCGTCGCCCTCGGCGTCGCGGATGATCCGCGGCCGGCCCTCCAGCCAGACCCACTCGCCGGCCTTGGTGCGGAAACGATGCACCCGATCGGCGTTCTGGTCGATGACGCCGCCGGCGAGCAGCGGCGCGCTGTTGGCCGTGAAGCGTGTGAGGTCCTCGGGATGAACATACTCGAAGGGCGCATGGCCGATCAACTCGCCAGGCTCGTAGCCGTAGGCCCGGCAGGACGGCGAGACGTACCGCACGATGCCGGTGGTGTCGGTGCGGACGATGATGTCGGTGGTGTTCTCCGCCATCAGCCGGAAGCGCGCCTCGTCGGCGGCGACAGCCTCGAAGGCGGCCTGGAACTCGGTGATGTCGCGGCAGACCGCGGCGAGGCGGCAGGGCGCGCCGGATGCGTCGTGAACCGCGGACATGATGACGTCCCACCAGCGGAGCCCGCCGTCGGCGGCCGGGCGGCTGGCCCGGAAACGGGCGGTGGGGCCAGTGCGGGCCCGGGCGACCGCGGCGCGGATCCGCGCCCGCATGTCGGCGGGCCAGAGGGCGGCCCATTCGCAGCCCGCCACGCGCGACAGATCGGCGATCTCCAACAGACGCAGCCCGCTGTCGTTCATGGACTCCAGCGCGCCGCAGAGGGTGAGGGTGGTGATGGCGTCGGGGCTGGACTGGATCAGGGTCTGGCAAAGCCCGGGCGAGGCGATCAGGCCATCCGCGGGTTCCGAGGTCGTCGTCAAGGTACTGTCCTGCGCTCAAATCCGGGACGCTGCGCGCCGGATGTCGAGGGTGACTCCAGGGGCTTCTGAAATGATGAACGGGCCTGCGGCCCGCTGCCGCACCCACAGGCTGCAGGCCAGCTCAGGTTGTGGCGGGCGCGCGCTGGGGCGGGCTGATCAAGGCGGTGCGCTCGGCCGGGGTGATGTGTCGCCAGCGGCCCTCGGGAAGGTCGGCCAGGCGCAGGGTCCCGATGCGGACGCGGAACAGGTCGACGACATTGAGCTCGACCATCTCGCACATCCGGCGGATCTGGCGGTTGCGGCCTTCCTTGAGCACGAAGCGCAGGAGCTGGCCCTCCACCACCTTGACCTTGGCGTAGCGGAGCTGGCGGCCGTCGAGCTGCAGGCCGTGGCGCAGCATGGTCAGCTTCTTCTCGGTGATCTGGCCGGTGACCCGGACCATGTATTCCTTCTCCAGGTTGGAGTCGGGGCCGATGACCGCCTTGGCCACCACCCCGTCCTCGGAGAGGATCAGCAGGCCGCGCGAGTCCATGTCCAGGCGGCCCACGGGGGCGAGGCGGGAATCCCAGTCGGGGATGGTCGCCGCCGGGCCGTAGAGCGCCTCGCGGGTCAGCAGGCGCACGGCGGGGACCTGGCCCGGGTCGGGCTGGGAGGAGACCACCCCCACAGGCTTGTGGACGATCACCGTCATCGAGGATTCCAGCGCCGCCTGGGCGACGTCGGCCAGGGTGAGGGTCTGGCCGGGCTCGATCTTGCGGCCGACGTCGTCGACCCGCTGGCCGTCGATGGAGACCAGGCCCTGTGCGATCAGGCCCTCGGCCTCACGGCGCGAGCAGACGCCGTTCTGCGCGAGCCAGCGGTTTACGCGCTGGGGCTCGGGTTCGTCATAGAGGCGGGTCCAGGCCATGGGATCTCAGGTCGGTGGGCGGACCGACCTTCTAATGCAGCAAGGAGTCAAAGTCCCCCTCAGTCGGCTTCGCCGCCAGCTCCCCCAGTGGGCATCTAGGTTGGTGGTGACCAGATCCTCCCCCAGCGCGAAGCGCGGTCTGGGGGAGGTGGATCGGAGCGAAGCGGAGAGCCGGAGGGGGTTGAAGCGCACCGTCATTGGTCAAAGTCCCCCTCACCCGGCCATGCGGCCGGGAGCTCCCCCAGTGGGGGAGCATCTAGGGGAGTCTTTCATAGGTGCGGATGATGACGTCGACCTCGGTTTCGAGGTGGTCGAGGCCGGCGAGGCGCTCGCGGGCGTCGGCGGCCCAGGCGTAGGGGGTCATGCCGATCAGGGCGGCGATGGCCGCGGCGTCGCGGAGTTCGAGGTCGTAGCGGACGCGGGCCTCGGCGATGAGCGCGAAGCCCTCGGTGAGCGGCGGGACGCCCGGATGCTCGGTGGGGGTCTCGTAGATCAGGGTCCGCAGGCCGAAGAGGTGGCGCGGCCCGGCGGCGCCGACGATCAGCCGGCCGGCGGGGCGCAGGGCCCGGTGGGCCTCGGCGATCTCCAGCGGCGCGAAGTGGGAGACGAGCGCGTCGACGGCGCCGGTGATGAGCGGTAGGCGGTGAGCGCCGGCCACGGCGTAGAGGCCGGCCGGATCGCGCCTGGCGGCCGCCTCGACGGCGTGGCGGGAGATGTCGAGGCCGTGGCGGTCGAGGGGCCGGTCGGCCCGCTCGGCCAGGCGGCGCAGGTAGTGGCCCTCGCCGCAGCCCACATCGACGATGCGCCGGGCGGTCGGGTCGGCGAGGACGGCGTCGGCCAGGGCGTCGGCCACCGGGGCGTACCAGCCGGCGTCGAGGAAAGCGGCGCGCGCGGCCATCATGGCCTTGTCGTCGCCGGGGTCCTTCGAGCGGCGCTGGTTGGCCAGCAGCAGGTTCACATAGCCCGAGCGCGCGACGTCATAGGCGTGGCCCGCCTCGCAGCGGAAGGCGGCCCCCTCCCGCGCGAGCGGCTGGGCGCAGACGGGGCAGGCGAGGAGCGGCGCCGTGTGCGGCCCCTACTTAGCGCCGGCGCGGATGAAGGCGCGGATGTCGGTGGAGAGCTTGGCCAGGTCTGCCTCGCGCACGTACATCATGTGGCCGGCGTCGTAGTAGCGGAACGAGACGCGGTCGGCGGGAACGCCGGTGCGCGACAGGGCGTATTCCGCGCCGAAGAAGGGGGTGGCAAAGTCGTACCACCCCTGGCCGACGAAGACGCGCAGGCTGCTGTTCTCGCGCATGGCCTTGGCGATGTAGGGCGTGACGTTGAGATAGGCGTCCAGGTCTCGGTCGCCGCCCATCCGCCAGTCCCAGGGGCCGACCGGGCCGATGGTGACGTATTCCCGGTCCATCTTCAGCTTCAGGTCGCGGCGGACATAGTCGTTGATGGCCGCGGTATAGGCGCCGTCGATGCCGTAGAAGCTGGGATCGTTGTCGGGCTCCTCGCCGGCGCTGTCGTAGTCGACGCCGGTGTAGCGGCTATCGAGCCGACCCACGGTCAGGCCGCGGTCGCGCAGCAGCTCCTTGTAGAAGCGCCCGGCCGTCACGCGCAGCTCGGCGCGGTCGAGATAGGCCTCCGACAGGCCGGTGAAGCGCGAGAGCTTGGCTCTGACGGCGGCGCGCTCCGGGTCCTTCAGGCGATTGCCCTTGAGCAGGGCGCCGGCGTACTCGCCG
Source organism: Phenylobacterium sp. LH3H17 (assembly GCF_024298925.1). Lineage (NCBI taxonomy): Bacteria > Pseudomonadati > Pseudomonadota > Alphaproteobacteria > Caulobacterales > Caulobacteraceae > Phenylobacterium > Phenylobacterium sp. LH3H17. The sequence continues at coordinate 1,402,410 of NZ_CP101283.1, forward strand.
ACGGCGAAGGCGCGGGCCTCCTCGACGAAGGCCTCTACGCCGGGGGGCTTGTCGGCCAGCTTGCCGTGATACCAGGCGGTGGCCGCCATCGAGGGCAGGGTCACCACGTAGGCCATCTCGTTGCCGGGGGACTCGGCCTGGGCGCCGAAGTCGAGGATGGTCGAGATCAGGAGGATTCCGTTCAGCGAGACGTCGTTGTAGGCGCCCTCCAACTGGTCGACCACGGCGGCCGACCGAGTGGTGCCGTAGCTCTCTCCGCCCAGGTATTTGGGCGAATTCCAGCGGCCGTTCTCGCGCAGCCAGATGCGGATGAACTGGGCCACCGAGCGGGCGTCGGCGGTGAGGCCCCAGAACTCCTTCGGGTCGGTCTTGCCGAGCGCCTTGGAGAAGCCGGTGCCGACCGGATCGATGAAGACGATGTCGGTGACGTCGAGCAGGCTCATCGGATTGTCGACGATGGGATAGGGCGGGGCCGCGTCGTCCTTGGCGTCGGAGGGCACCACCACGCGCTTGGGCCCGAAGGCGCCCATGTGCAGCCACACCGAGCCGGAGCCGGGGCCGCCGTTGAACAGGAAGGTGACGGGGCGGTTTGGGTCAGGCTTGCCGGCCTTGACGTAGGAGGTCGAGAAGATCGCCGCGGTGGGCTTGCCGTCCTTGTCGGTGAGGTAGGTCTCGCCGGTGGTGGCCACATAATCGATGGCGACGCCGCCGAACCGGCCTGAGTGGCTGGTGACCGAGACGTTGGGCGGCGGGATCGGGGCCTCGGCCTTGGTCTCCGGCTTGGGCGCGTCCTGGGCCAGGGCGGCGGGCGCGAGGAACAGGGCCGCGAGCGCGGCGGCGATGCAGACGGATTTCAAGGCGAGCGTCCCTCGGGTCAAGCTTGAGCGGTATCTGGCACGTTCCAGGATTGCGGGCCTAGCCCGCCCGGCGCGCCGTGATGATCTTGACGGGCTTGGCGAGGATCTCGCCCTTCATGACGCCCTCGCCCTTGGTGGGGGAGGTGGGGGCGGCGAGGATCTTGCGGACGGTGTCCATGCCGTCGACGACCTTGCCGAACACCGCGAAGCCGAGGTTGTCGCCGGGCAGGGCGGGGTTGGCGTCCATATAGGTCATGTCGCCCACCACGATGAAGAAGTCGGAGGTGGCGCTGCCCGGATCGAAGCGGCCCATGGAGATGGCGCCGTCGGTGTGGGAGAGGCCGGTCTTGGTGGTGGGCTCGTGGGCGATAGGCTTCAGCACCCGGGCCGGATCGTTCTGTGCGCCGCCCTGGATGAGGCCGAACTCCGGGGCGTTGGGGGTCTTGGACGCCCGGTAGAAGGTCACGCCGTCATAGCGCTTCTGGTCGACGTAGCGGAGGAAGTTGGCCGTGGTGATCGGGGCCTTGTCCTTCTGCAGTTCCAGGACGATGGGGCCCTCGGAGGTGGTGAGGGTCACCTTGACGGTGGCGGCCGGCGGCGGCGCGGGGGGGGTCTGGGCGAGGGCCGGGGTGGCGGCGAGCAGGGCCGCGGCGGCGAAGGCGCGCAGGGCCAGGCGGCGGAGGGATCGGTGCGACATGGCGGGAGATTACAGCGGGGGGGCGGGGTGGCAATGGCCGCGATCCCTGGGAGTTGAACACAGGGTCCTCCCCAAGCGCGCAGCGCGGTTTGGGGGAGGTGGATCGTCGCCTCTTGGCGACGAGACGGAGGGGGTTGAAGCGCGCGAAGGCGAGTCAACGTCCCCCTCAGTCGGCTTCGCCGACAGCTCCCCCAGAGGGGGAGCATCTGGTCCGCGCTGGCCGACTAGAACCGCCGCGCGCCGACGCGGGCCAGGGCGCTGAGCGCGAAGGCGGCGAAGAGGCCGCTGCGGCGGGCGGCCTCGGGGTCGGGGGCTTGACCGCTGGCGGCGATCCCGGCCGGGCGGCGCAGGGTCCAGGTCCAGGTTCGGCCCTGGACGGTCAGCAGGATCTCATAGCCTTCGGGGACGTCTTGCATGGGGACAGCATGGGGCCGCCGCGTGGAGCGGTGACGGCGGCGATGTGGAGATGCGGTGCAGGTGCTCAGGCCTGGACCCGGGGCAGGACGATCTCGAACCGGGCGCCGGCGGGTGAGGGGACGAGTTCCAGGCGGCCGTGGCTGGCGGCGAGCAGGGAGCGGGCGATGGGCAGGCCCAGGCCCGTGCCGCCCTCGGCCCTGCGGCTGGTGAAGAAGGGCTCGAACAGGCGCTCGCGGTCGGCGGCGGGGACGCCGGGTCCGTCGTCGGCGAGGGTGACCGTGACGAAGTGCTCGGTGACCGTGGCGGCGAGGGTCGCCTGGCGGGCGCCGGCCTGGCGGCTGTTCTGAAGCAGGGCGGCGAGCACGGTCTCCAGCGTCGCCTCTGGGACGGCCACCCGGGGCAGGGCGGGCGGCAGGTCGATCCGGACGGCGAAGGCCTCGTTCGCGAAGCCGTCGGCGACACGGCGGACCGGGGCGGCGAGGTCGAGGGCGGCGTCGGCCGGGGGCTGGGCCATGTCGGCGCGGGCCAGGTCCAGCAGGCGGGTGACCAGGCGCGAGAGCCGGGCGTTGTCGGCGGCGATATTGTCCAGGAAGCCGCGACGCTCCTCCGGGCTCATGGTCTCGGCGTGGTCCTGCAGCAGCTCGACGGCCCCGCCGATGCCGGCCAGGGGGGTCTTGAACTCATGGCTGACGGCGGCGGCGAAGTCGCGCAGATAGCCCGACCGGCGGTCGATGGCCTCGCTCATGGCGCGGAAGTCCTCGTAGAGGGCGCGGATCTCGATGGCGGCGGTGGTCGGCGTGGCGGGCATGCCGCCGCGCCCGGCGGCGACCTCGCGGGAGGCGGCGCTGAGCGCCTCGATCGGCCGGGTGACGCCGCGCGAGACCAGGCCCGACAGCACGATCAGCATGCCGAAGATGCCGGCGACCCCGACGGCGATCTTGCCCCGGTCCTCGTAGAGGCCGCGGAACAAGGCGCGAGGCGAGCGCGAGAGCAGCATGACGCCCACCACCTGGCCGTTCGCGACCACCGGGCGGGCGTGGTGCAGGCGCACGGCGGAGGCGCGGCTCAGCCATTCGAAGGAATAGACCGGGTGGTAGTCGCCGTTGCGGCGGATGACGGTGCGCGCGGCGCCGGCCAGGGCGGCCTGGACCTCAGGCAGGGCCGCGAGGCTTCCGCCGCCGGGACGGGCGTCGGCGATGGCGCCCCGGCCGTCCAGCAGGATGACCGAGGCCAGGGTCGTGCGGGTGGTCTCGGCGATCACCGGGGCGAGCCGTGCGGCGATGGCCACGGCGCGGAGGTCGGGCGCGGCGCCAGGGGCCGGGGCGGGGCGCTCGGCCAGGATCGGCGAGGCGTAGAGGTCGATGCTGGTGGGCTCGGGCCGGTGATGGTCGCCGGGAAGGGCGTTGGCCGTGGGCGGCCGTGCGCCCGGCCAGCCGGCGCCGGCCACCGCGGCCAGGGCCGCGCCCTGGGCCACCAGCTCGGCCTCGGTCTGGCGCACCAGGGCGTTCTCATAGACCCGCAGGCCGATGGCCCCGAGCCCGGGCAGGGCGGCGGCGAACAGCAGCACCGAGAGCAGGATGGTGCGCAGGCGCAGGGCGGGCCAATGGCGCTTGGCGAAATCCTTCAGCGCGCCGATCACGCCGCCGGGCCGCGGCAAGGTCCCAGGCGGTAGCCGACGCCGGGGCGGGTCTCGATCACGTCATGGCCGCCCAGGCCCGCGAACTTGGCGCGCAGGTTGCGGATGTGGCTGTCGATGGTGCGGTCGGTGATGGCGAAGCCGGGGCCGTGCAGGCGGTCGATGATGGCGTCGCGGGTGAAGACCTTGGTGGGCGCCGAGGCCAGGGCGCGCAGGATGCCGAACTCGGTGACGGTGAGCGGGGCCTCGGCCTCGCCCCACCACGCGCTCCAGCTCTCGGGATCAAGCCGCAGGCGGCCGCGGGAGAGGCCGGCGTCGGGCTCGGCCGGCGGACGCGGCGCGCCGGCGCGCCGCAGGATGGCCTGGACCCGGGCCACCACCTCGCGGGGGCTGAAGGGCTTGACCACATAGTCGTCGGCGCCGAGCTCGATGCCCAGCACCCGGTCGATCTCGTCGTCGCGGGAGGACAGGAAGAGGATCGGCAGGTCGCCCTGGGCGCGCAGGCGGCGGCAGACGTCCAGGCCGTTGAGGCGGGGCATGTTGATGTCGAGCACCACCAGGTCGGGAGGATCGGCGGCGACGGCGGCGAGCGCGGCCTCGCCGTCCGGCGCCTCGCGGGTCGCCAGGCCCGCCTTGGCGAAGGCGAAGGCCAGGAGCTGGCGGATGTGCGGGTCGTCGTCGACGATCAGGATCGTGCGGTCCATGGGGCGCATGTTCAGTCTGCCGGAGGCGCGGTCAATGGCGTAGCCCCCGTCTGGACCGGCTTGGGCGGAGGCTGGAGGACGCCGCAATCGTCGCGCGCGCCGGGCAGGGCGGGGGGGATTGGCCGGGCGGCCAGCAGGCGCTCGGCGCGGTCCAGGCGGCGCTGGCCGCGCCAGGTCCAGGATCGCCATTGGGACTGGCGGTCGTCCAGTTCACCGGCAAGTTCGCCGCGCACGAAGGCGACGCGATCACGGAAGGCCGGGGGGAGGGCTTTCGCCTGAGCGAGTTCGGTGAGCGGGATCAGCGAGGCGCCTTGCAGGCCGCGCAGGTAGCAGAGGTCGAGTTCCGCGCCGCGGCCCCCGACCTCCCGGGCGTGGCGGACGTTCCAGGCAGCGGCCAAGGCGCCCTCGTCGACAATGCTGGCCAGAGTCAGGACCAGGCCGGCGCAGAGGACATTGGCGTTGATCAGCCAGGCCGCGCCCCGGTTCTTCAGCATCCGCCAGCAGATCAGGACCAGCCCGACGGCCACCAGCACCATCCAGGCCAGGGCGGCGATCCGCAGGCGCGTCAGGGAATAGGCCTCCACATAGTCCAGGGTGCGCAGCATCGTCGAGGCGACCAGGAACAGGTTCTGGGCGATCCAGGCGATCACCAGCCAGCGGACCAGGGGACGCTCGGCGGTCCTGCTGCCCGGGCGCAGCGCGACCAGGACGAAGAGGCCGGCCAGCAGGGCGGTGACGATCAGCGGGTAGGCGCCGCGGTGGGCGTATTCGGCCAGGGTCACGCCCTCGGGGAGGGGCGCGCCACTCCACAGGAAGGCGAGGTCCAGGGCGTTCTGGCCGGCGAAAAGCAGGTTGAACACCGCCAGGGAGAGGATGGTCGAGGCGGCGCTTAGGCCGGGCGCCTCGGTCGTCCCGAGTCGAGGGAGGGCCAGGGGCCGGCGCAGGAAGCGAGGCCGCAGGGCGCCCCAGACGGGGACCGCGACGAACAGCCAGAAGACGCCCCGGCCGAAGTTTGGCGGCGGGATGCTGAGGCGCGCCAGAGCCTGGGAGATCACCGGGTTGGCGAAGGCGAACAGCCCGAAGAAGACGAGACCGCCCAGGATGGGCATGGCGACCAGGCCGAGGCCGGCGGTGAGCCGCCGCGGCGGCGAGCGGCGGCGGACCTTGCGCAGGGCCAGCCAATCGGCGGCAGGCCCTACCAGGCCGGCCAGGCCTTGGAAGGCCAGCCGCTGGAACCAGCGCCAGGCGTCGTCGAGGCGCCCCGCCCGGGGGGAGAGCACCGCCACCCCGAGCGCCGTGCAGTAGAGCAGCCAGCCGAGGAGGGTGAAGGTCTCGATGAGCAGCAGGCCGAAGGCGGCGGCCACGGCGGCTGCGGTGCGGGCGCGGGCGTCGCGCCGCAGGGCGGGATGGGCGACGAGGGCCGCGGCGAGCCAGGCCAGGGCGAAGGCCCCGACGGCGCCCCCGAGGCTCTTTCCCCGGTCCAGGAACAGCAGGTCGGCCAGCGCCACCAAGGCGGCGGCGAGGATCAGCTTGATGTGGAAGCTCAAGCGGCGCGGCATGTGGTGGGTCCCCGGCGAATGGAGACCCGGTTCTGCCCGCGCCGGGTCCAGGCGGGCGGGGGCTCTGCGTGCAGGCGGCGACCCGACCCCGTGCAGATCTGGTGCAGGTCCACGCCAGCGGCGCGGCGGCGCCGGCAGGCGACCAATTCCACCATTCCAATTGGTGGAGCTTCAAGAGTAACGATCGAGTCGACTTGGGCTCGAATGAAGCAACTCGGGTTCCCGTCGACGGTATGGTTAACGGCCGAGCCAAGTCTCCCGGCGCGAGCAGATCACGTTGAGTATGCGGCGGCGGCGAGCGCGCTTTGCTGTGAAGGACCGCCCCAGATGGTTAAGCTTGAAACCCTTGCTGGTTAACGGATTGCGCTCTGCGACCCAGACCGTCGCCGCCGCCCAAGTCGCGACCACCCCGGCAAGCTACATCTGCCAGTAAGCGTGGCTGGTAGGAGCTTGCCGTAGTGCATACGGACTATGGATGCTTGATAAATGTCAGATGAGCGGTCAATCGTCGGTCGCCTTGGGGGCAACCCCGTGTTGCGATGACATGTTTGTGACGCAGGACAACTGGGGAATTAGTCTCGGAATCGGGGAATCAGAGAACGCGAATCGTTGAAAGTGTTGACAAGAGGTTAAGGCCAGTGACCAATTGCCGCATTCCTGCCACGATGGGGAAACCTGCGTGGAGGGCGAACTTGGTAAGGGGCTTAACATGAAGACTAGACTGCTATGTGGCGCCGCGGCGCTGCTAGGCGTCGTCAGCATTGCTGGATCGGCTTCGGCCGCCGGCTTCGTCAACGGCGCTTTCGAGACCGGCACCGCCGCCGGATGGACTGAATCCTCCAGCACCTATCGCGCTAGCGTCGACAACGCGAACCTGACGACGGCCTTCGTGAAGGCGAATACCGGCAGCGGTATGCATTCGTCGATCATCAGCGCTGGCACGATCGACCCGAACGTCGGCGCCGCTCTCGGCTCCACGGTCTACAGCGGCAACTACAGCTACCGCGTGGAAGACACCACCTATGGCGGCTACGCTTCGTTGATCGAACAACAGGTCAACAACTACACCGACGCCAACATCTTCTTCGCCTGGAAGTCGGTGCTGCTCGGCGCTCACGGTGTCGACGACGCCGCGACGATGATCATCGTGCTGAAGGACCTGACGGCCAACACCGAGCTGCTCCGCCGCGAATACAATGCGGCCTCTGGCGGCGGTGGCGTTGACGCACGGTTCACGCTCGACGGCAGTGGCAACTACTACACGAAGGACTGGCAGATCGAACAGTTGGCGATCGGCGGGGCGCTCGGGCACGATCTCCTGCTCTCCGTGATCGGGTCCGACTGTCAGCCGACCGGCCACTGGGGCTATGTCTATCTCGACGGCTTCGGCTCGGTGACGCCTCCGCCCACCGGCGGCGGCATTCCGGAACCCTCGACCTGGGCCATGATGATCGCCGGCTTCGGCCTGGCGGGCTCCGCCCTCCGTCGTCGTCGTCCCGCGGCTTTGATGGCCGCCTGACACGCACGATGAACAGTAAGCGTTGAGGCGCCGCCGGCCCCCACCGGCGGCGTTTTTATGCCCGAACGCCGCGCCTGTGCGATGCTGCGCCCGACAGCAGCCCCCGCCGGAGTTCCCGATGAATCCCGACCAACCGACCCCGCTACAGCGCCGCATGCCGGCCAGCGTGGAGCTTGTGCTGCGCGCGCTCGGCCTGGCGGCGATCCTGGGCGCGGTGTTCGTGGACGAGGGCCCGGGCCGCTGGCTGGCGGTGGGAGGCGGCCTGTGGCTGGCCGCGATCTACCTCTATCGCGCCGTCACCGAGCGACCGAACCGCCGGCACCTGTTCTGGGCGGTCGTGTTCATCGCCCTGGCCGCCTGGCTCGGGACGCGGGCCTAGCCGGCGGGCCCGAAGGCCCGCCGTCACAGGGTCCTAGGACACCATCTCCTCGCGGATCGTCTTGCGGGCGATCCAGAAGAGGGCGAAGGCCAGGACGCCGAAGCAGGTCGAGATCATCAGCGCCCACCGCACGCCCTGGGCGGAGCCCATGCCGAAGCCGTTGGCCATGATGTCGGAGAGGATGCCCACGGCGAGCGGGCCGAGGCCCAGGCCGATCAGGTTGATGGTGAAGAGCAGGATGGCCGAGGTGGTGGCTCGCATGTGGGGCGGCACGATGGATTGGCCGATGGCGTAGACCGGGCCGTACCATAGCGAGCCGAGCAGGCCGTTGATCACCAGGATGCAGAGGGCGACGCTGGCCGACGGCACGCTGACGGCGATGATGTAGATCGGAACCGCGAGCAGCGAGGCGAAGGCGGGGACCACCACATAGCCGCGCAGGTCGCTCTTGGCGTACTTGTCGGCGATCTGGCCGCCCATCCACGACGAGATCGCGCCGGCCGTGCCGCCCATGAGGCCCAGCGCCAAGCCGAGGAAGCCCAGCGATTGCAGATTGAACATCGACGCCAGCCCGGCGACTTCCTCGGCGTGGACACGCATGAAGAACGAAGCGGTGAAGGGGGCATGGCCGTAACCGATGAAGGCCTTGATGGCGGCGCCGAAGGCGATCAGCCAGAAGGTCTTCTTCTTGGTGAGGTACTTCAGGGTCTCACCGAAGGTGGCCTGGGATGCGACGATCGAGGCGCTGTGGGCGGCCATGATCTTGCGAGGTTCTTTCAGCGTGAACCAGCACAGGAAGGCGAACAGGATGCCGGGGACCCCCGCCACCAGGAAGGCGGCGCGCCAGCCGTAGGCGTCGGCGACGAGGCCGCCCATGACAAGGCCCAAGAGGCCGCCCAGAGGCGTGCCCATGGAATAGAAGGCCAGCGCCGAGGCGCGCTTTTCCTTGGGCACGTAGTCGGCGATGAGCGAGTGGGCGGGCGGCGTGCAGCCGGCCTCGCCCACGCCCACGCCGATGCGGCAGAGGACCAGGGTCACGAAGCTGTTGGCGGCGCCCGAAAGGGCGGTGAAGCCCGACCAGACCGCCACCGCGGTGCCGATGATCATCGGGCGGTTCTTGCGCTCCGCCATGCGGGCGATGGGGATACCCAGCACGGTGTAGAAGATCGCGAAGGCCAGGCCGCTCATCAGGCCGAGCTGCCAATCGGCGAGGTGAAGTTCGTTCTTGATCGGCTCGGCCAGAATATTGATCACGGCGCGATCGAGGAAATTGATGGTGTAGATGCCCAGCAGCAGGAACATCGCGTAGCGCGTATAGGCAGGCGAAAACGGAGAGGAGGTGACCGTGGACGTGGCGGGGGGAACAATCGGTTCGGCCGACGGTGCGGCGGTCTCGGTCATGAAAGCGTTTCCTCGGAAATGACGAACTGGAATTCTTATTGTTGAAGCCACTGTAGCCGATCGCCCCCCTCATTGGGCAATAGGCTGACCCTTAGGAAATGGAGCGGCCATGGAACTCGTGATTGGAACCAAGCGGTGGTCGACCTGGTCGCTGCGCCCGTGGCTGGCGCTGAAGAGGACCGGGGCGCCGTTCACCGAGACCCTGATCGCCCTGCGCCAGGCCGACCACCAGACCGAGGCGGCCATCCTGCCGCACTCGCCTTCGGGCATGGTGCCAGCGCTTAAGGACGGCGACCTGCTGGTCTGGGACTCGCTGGCGATCTGCGAATACCTGGGCGAGAAATTCCCGGCGGCGCGGCTGTGGCCGGCCGATCCGGCCTTGCGCGCGCTGGCGCGGGCGGCGGCGAGCGAGATGCATTCGGGATTCCAGTCCCTGCGCGGCGAATGCCCGATGGCGCTGGAGACGGCGCCGAAGGTGGCGACCCTGTCGGAGGCCACCCAGAAGAATATCCGGCGGATCGTCGCCCTGTGGTCGGAGCTGCTGACCCGCTCGGGCGGACCGTTCCTGGCCGGCGAGTGGAGCATAGCCGACGCCTTCTACGCCCCGGTGGCGACCCGATTCCGGACCTATGGCGTGCACCTGAGCGACTATGGCGACGACGGGCGCTGCGGGACCTACATGACCCGGCTGCTGGCCACCCCGGAGTTCCTGGAATGGGAAGCCGCGGCCAAGGCGGGCGAATGACCTGCGCCTGCGCCACCCGGCGCGGCCTGCTCGCGGGGCTGACCTGCGGGGTGCTGGTCGCCGGCTGTTCGGAGAACGCGGCCACCGGGCGCCGCCAGTTCGCGCCGGTGCCCGACGACCAGCTCTCCCTGATGGCCGACCAGGCCTGGGCGCAGGTGCGCGCCGAGGCGCCGGTGCTGGCCGACGCGGCGTCCCAGGCGCGCCTGGCGCGGGTGGGAACCAAGCTCGCCAAGGCCAGCCGCCGCGCCGACCTGGCCTGGGAATTCACGGTGTTCGACCGGCCGGAGGTCAACGCCTTCGTCCTGCCCAACGGCAAGGTGGGGACCTTCCGCGGCCTGATGGAGTTCACCAGGGACGATGACGAGCTGGGCGCGGTGATCGGCCACGAGATCGGCCATGTCATCGCCCGACACCCCGCCGAGCGGGTCAGCCAGCAATTGGCGGTCGAGGTGGGGGTCGGGCTGGTCCAGGCGGTGCTGGCCAACGGCGACTACGCCGAGCATGCGGGGGATATCGCCGGCGCCCTGGGCATGGGGGCCATGTACGGGGTGATCCTGCCCTATTCGCGCAAGCACGAGCTGGAGGCCGACCGCGTCGGGCTGGACCTCATGCAGCAGGCGGGGATGGATCCCGGTGGCGCGCTGCGGTTCTTCGGGCGGATGGCGGAGACCAGCGCCAGCCGGCCGCAGCCGCCCGAGGTGCTGTCGACCCATCCGGCCGACGCCGCGCGGCTGAAGGCCCTGCGCGAGGCCGTGGCGGCCCTGCCCAAGGGATAGGAATTGGCCGAAAGGCCGGGCGACGTGGCGTCAGCCTTCCTCTCCCGGGGTCACGGGGACTAGGGTCCTCTCCAACAAGGGAGAGGAACACCATGGCTCAGGACACCCAACTGGCGGGCAAGACCGCCTTCGTCGCCGGCGGCTCCAGCGGGATCAATCTGGGGATCGCCAAGCGGTTCGCCGCGGCCGGGGCCAATGTGGTGCTGATCAGCCGCAGCCCGGAAAAAATCGAGGCCGCCGCCAAGGAGGTCTCCACCTTCGGCAAGCCCGCCATCGGCATCGCCGCCGACGTGCGCGACTACGCCGCCGTCGAGGCCGCGCTGAAGCGCACCTTCGACGAGTTCGGCCCCATCGACATCGTGCTGTCGGGCGCGGCGGGGAATTTCGTCGCCCCGGCGCTGGGCATGAGCGCCAACGGCTTCAAGACCGTGGTCGACATCGACCTGATCGGCACCTTCAACGTGCTGCGCGCCTCGTTCGAGTTCCTGCGCCGGCCCGGCGCCTCGCTGATCTCGATCACCGCGGGACAGGCCGAGCGCGCCAGCCTGTTCCAGGCCCATGTCTGCGCCGCCAAGGCCGGGATCAACATGCTGACCAAGTGCCTGGCCCTGGAGTGGGGACCGGCCGGGGTGCGGGTGAACGCCATCTCGCCCGGGCCCATCGCCGACACCGAGGGCATGGCGCGGCTGGCCTCCACGCCGGAGGCCGAGGCGCGGGTGAAGGAGCGCAACCCGATGCGCCGCTACGGCACCAAGGACGAGATCGCCGACATGGCGCTGTTCCTGTCGTCGGACCAGGCCCGCTACGTCAACGGCGCCATCGTGCCGGTGGACGGGGGCAGCGGGGTGGGCGATGCTTCGGGCAACGCGCTGGCGAATTACGCCTGAGGCGCTGAAGGTTTTTCAGGGAAGCATTTGAAATGAAGCTCTATTCCGGAGACTTGAGCCCGTATTCCGCCAAGGTGCGGATGCAGATCTACGCCAAGGGGATCTCCGACATCGAGATCGAACTGCCGCCAGGTTTCCTGACCGGGGAGTTCCACAAGGTCTCGCCGCTGGCGCGTATCCCGGTGCTGGACCTGGGCGGGGACGTGATCCCGGAATCGGAGGTCATCAGCGAATATATCGAGGAGACCCACCCGACGCCGCGGCTGCTGGGCGCCACCCCGCGGGAGACGGCGGCCATCCGCACGGTCTCGCGGATCGCCGACATCTACCTGATGAACAACATGTTCATGCTGGCCGGGCAGGGCCGCAAGTCCACCCGCGACCAGGGGGTCGTCGACCTGCTGAGCGGCCAGGTGCTCCGCGGGATCAAGGCGCTGGAGCACTATATCGGGACCGACGGCTTCGCGGTCTCGGGGCGGCTGACCCTGGCCGACTGCACCCTGGTCCCGGCCCTGTTCCTGGTGGAGAACGTGATCCCGACGGTGGGGGTGGAGAACCCGATCCCCGGCTCGCCCAAGGTTGCGGCCTACTGGGCCGCGATCTCGAAGAACGAGCACGCCGCCCGCACCCTGGTGGAGCTGCATCGCGGGCTGGAGGAGCGCCGCGCCCTGATCGCCAAGATGGCGGCCAAGGCCCAGGCCGCCGAGACCAAGGCGTCCGAGACGGCCTAGGCCGTGCCGGCGGTTCCCCGCCGCTGGCGGGGGGCCACCGCGAAAACATGGATGGCGGCGGACTCGGCCTCGGGACGGGAGGGGGCGAAGCCGCCGGCCACCAGTTCGCCGTCGGCGTCGAACACCCGCCAGCGCCAGTCGGTGTCGGCCTGGTCGATGGCGTAGGCCAGCATCGGGTCGCCCATATTCCCCTCCGGTCACCCCGTCGGCCCGTATCAGAACGGGACCGCGAAGGCTGAAGCGAGCAAACACCGGGCCGGGTCGCCTTGGCGGCGCCGGGCGGCTATAGAGCCAAGGCGGTCAGCGGGCGTGGCGGAACTGGTAGACGCACCGGACTTAAAAGCGAAAAGCCGCCAAAAAAGTCCAATAAAATCAATAACGTAATGGAATTCTGGCCTTTACACACTGCTAGCACAATTCGGCTGGATTCCCGGCGGAGGCCGTCGAGGCAAGGAAAGGCCCTCCAAAATCGGACTTTTCGCTGGAAAATCGGACGAAATGTCTGATTATTCTTTTGATAGATCAGTAGGTTAGACCTAAATTGTCCTTGCACATTTTGATGCACACTGCCTTGAAAGCGAGGCTTTTTCGCGACGATTAACGTTCAGCCAGCGCCTAGCCGACCATAACGTGTGGGTTGGTTAAATTTCACGTGAGGGTTGAGATTTTCGCGGTCAGAATCCGGCCGACGCAGGTGGCGTTGAGAGCATGGCTGACCAGAAAATCACCCTCGTGGACGGCAAGGTTCACGTCTATCGGCGAGCGAACAGCCGCTTCTGGCAGTGCGCCACATACCTGAGCGGGTACAACCACCGCGTCTCGACGAAGCACGAAAATCTGCATCTCGCCCAAGCCTTCGCTCGCGACTGGTACATGGATCTCTACGCTGAGGACCGACTTAGACGACGGGGTGCCGCGGCCGAGGCCGGCGGCGGCGAGGATGCGGTGGTCGGCGCGAAGGTGTCGCCGCCCAGTCGGGTTTCAGGGCCGACCTTCCGGCAAGCCGCCGAAGTGTTCCTCGCAGAATTCCCGGTGATGACGCTTGGCGAACGCAATGAGAAATATGTGGATGGCAAGGCGCTGCAGCTTCGGGTGCATCTGCTGCCCTTCTTTGGCGACAAGCCGATCAAACGTGTGACGGCCGGGCTCATTCAAGAGTACCGCGTCCACCGGATGACCTCCCGGCTGGACCGGGACGGCAAACCGATGCGGCCCTCAAGAAGTACGCTGCACAAGGAGATCGTCGTCCTGCGGCAGGTGTTGAAGACGGCCAATCGCAAGGGCTGGATCGAAGCGCTTCCCGACATGTCGACGCCCTACATGACATCCGGGAAAGTCACCCATCGGGCCTGGTTCTCGCCGGAGGAGTACAAGCTACTCTACGAAGCCACGCGCGCCCGCGCCAAGTCGCCGAAGAGCGAGCGCTGGCGCGGCGAATGCGAGACCTTCCACGACTATGTGCTCTTCATGGTCAACACCGGTCTGCGACCAGATGAAGCTTCGCGGCTTCAATTTCGCGACGTTTCCGTCGTGGTCGACGAGGCGACTGGCCAACGGATCCTGGAGATCGAGGTCCGCGGGAAGCGGGGCGTCGGCTATTGCAAGAGCATGACCGGCGCGGTGCTGCCGTTCCAGCGCGTGATGAAGCGTAACGCGGGACAACCCACCGATCTGGTCTTTGGCCGAGTGCAGCGGGAATTGCTCAATGCCGTGCTCGGCGAACTTGGCCTCAAACACGATCGGGATGGCGCTCTGCGCACCGCCTACAGCCTTCGGCACACCTACATCTGCATGCGACTGATGGAAGGCGCCGACATCTACCAGATCGCCAAGAACTGCCGGACCAGCGTCGAGATGATCGAGCGGTTCTACGCCGCGCATATCAAGAACCGCCTCGACGCGGCGGCGATCAACGTGCGCAAACCCAAGCCGGCCAAACGGCCGGCGCGCGAGGGCAGGGCGGCGCACGCCGCCTGACCCGCGCCTTGGAGATCGGAGCCGGGATGGCTATACAGCCGGCACGGCAATGCGGGCGTGGCGGAACTGGTAGACGCAACGGACTTAAGCCGACGATTGAGTGCGCCGGGGGAAATCCCGGATGTAGAACCGCTCAAATTCGGGGAACCCTGTCAGATGGCGATCCCGAGCCAAGCCCCATCCCGGGGAAGGTGTAGAGACTAGACGGGCGGCGCCTAAGGCTTCTCAGGCTATGGCGAAGGGATAGTCCAGACCACGAACGGCTTCTCACGACGGAGCCGGCGGCCAAAGCCGAAGTGGTACGAAAATCCGTAGGGCCGAGAGGCTCGTGCCGGTTCGACCCCGGCCGCCCGCACCATGTGTTCAACGACTGATTTCGGCTCAAGTGGGACCTTGCGGACGTCCGCTTCCAGTCGACAGCCCTTGTTAAAGATCGGGCGTTTCAGAGCAGTCTGAACGAGGTCATTGCGCTGAGAACAATACGGGCCGATTGATAGCCATGGCCAAGCCACGATCAACTTCACGCGGCCAAGCTGCGGGGGCTCGCCCGTTGGCCGCAAAGGCCCCGTCGGGCGGCGGTCGGATCGATAGCGACCCAGGACGTGTTCGCCATCTGATCGTAGGAATCGGCGCCTCGGCCGGCGGCCTCGACGCCTTCCGGTCGTTCTTTTCTGAGATGCCGACTGATAGCGGTATGGCCTTCGTGTTGGTCCAGCATCTGGACCCGGACTACAAAAGCGCCCTGGCCGAAATCATTGGCGAATGCACTGCGATGCCCGTGGTGAAGGCCACCGACGGAACCATCGCCGCTCCGAACACCGTCGCCGTCATTCCTCAAAACGCCATCCTGAAGATCGAGGGGGGCGTGTTGCGTGTCGCTCTCCCGGAGACGCCGACGGCACGGCGATTATCCATCGACACCTTTCTTGTGTCGCTGGCCGAAGATCAGGGTGAAAACGCCGTCGGGATCATCCTGTCGGGCTTTGGGAACGACGGGACGCTCGGGATCGAAGCAATTAAGGAAGGCGGAGGGCTAACGCTCAGCGAAGCCACGTTCGACCACCGCGCAAAGTTCGGCATGCCGCAGAGCGCCACCGCCGGCGGCTTCGTCGACTACGTCCTCCAGCCCCGGGAGATGCCGGCACGGCTGTTGGAGTACCGTGACTTCAAAGCCAAAAATTCGATCCAAGGCTTGGCGGAAACCGCCGAGCCAGGCCGGGTCAATCACCTGTTGAACATTTGCGCGGTGCTGAATAGCCGCCTGGGCCGCGATTTTGCGCAATACAAGTCCAGCACGCTGATGCGTCGCGTTCGTCGGCGAATGCAGGTGCTCCATATCGAGGACCCCGCGGAATATATCGCCCAGCTACGCAGTCTACCGAATGAACCTGACCTCCTGTTCCGGGAAATCCTAATCGGCGTGACCCGTTTTTTCCGCGACCCCGCCATGTTTGATGCCTTGGCCGCGACCGTCTTGCCGGATTTGATCGCCAAGGGCGGGGCCGACGAACCAATCCGCGTGTGGGTTGCCGGCTGCGCGACGGGCGAGGAGGCCTATTCCCTCGCCATCCTGTTCCGAGAAGCGCTGTCGCAAGCGGAATCCCCTCGGAAGGTCACGATCTTCGCCACCGATATTGATGATCGTGCAATCACGTTCGCCCGAGCCGGCCTCTACACCGATACAATTGAGGCGGATACCACGGCCGTCCGGCTAGAGCAGCACTTCTGCAAAGAGGGTCAACGATATCGGGTCGCTAAACACATTCGCGACATGTGTGTTTTCTCAGCCCACGATCTCATCAAAGATCCGCCCTTCTCGAGACTTGACATGGTGTCGTGTCGAAACTTGCTAATCTATTTTGAATCCCCACTGCAACAACGGGTTATGTCAACCTTCCACTATGGGCTCAAAGCCAATGGTCTACTTTGGCTCGGTCCATCTGAGACAATCGCCGCAAGTGGGCGCCTGTTTAAAGCGTTTGACAAGAGTAGCAGGATTTTCAGGCGGCTCGACGTCGCCGCAGGAATCCCGCGGCCCAGGTCAAGCAGCCGAATGATCGCGGCCTCTGCCGCCCCGCGAAGCGCTGATGCCGACAGCATCGATGCCCAAGCCACACGGATGATGGCGCAGTACGCGCCGGCCTATATCGTTTTCGACGGCCAGCACGAGATTCAGAGGTTCTCGGGACCGGTCGAGAAATTCATGCAGCCAGTAAGCGGTAGCGCCAGCCTGAACCTCTTTCGGATGCTGCACGCCTAGTTGCGGTCGCCCGTACGTAACCTCGTTCGCAAAGCCCTTGAGCAGGGACAGCCGGCCCGGGAGCTCGTCACCTTTCAGGTCGCCGGCCAAGCGCACACCATAAACCTCATCGCCGAACCGATGGCGGAGCCGGTTGGGGGGCAGCGCTGTCTACTGCTTGCGTTTCAGGAGCTGCACTCAACCGCCTCATCAGTCGTTCTCGAAAAGCCTGATCACACCATCGCTTCTGTAGATCCCGATCACGGCGAACTGCTCGCGGCGCGCGAGAAGCTTCAGACCATCACCGAGGAACTCGAGACGGCAAACGAGGAATTGCAGAGCTCCAACGAGGAGTTTCAATCCGTCAACGAGGAACTGCACTCGACGGTTGAGGAGCTTGAGACTTCGAAGGAAGAGCTGTCTTCTATCAATGAAGAGCTCCAAACCGTCAACGCTGAGCTGAATAATCGGGCGGATAGTCTTGTACGGTCCAATAGCGACCTCACCAACCTCTTCGACAGTACGTCCATCGCGACACTATTTCTCGACAACGGATCACATATTCGGAGATTTACCCCGGCGATCACCGAGATTTTCAACGTTCGTGAAGGGGATGAAGGTCGCCTCATCAGCGATTTCTCATCCCGCCTTGCCGGCTCGGCCCTGACTCAGGACATCGCCACGGTGCTGCGTGACTTGGGTTCGATCGAACGCGAAGCGGAGTCCGAGGATGGCGCCGCGACCTATCTGGTCCGTGTGAAGCCATACCGCGACCTCAACAATGTGATCGACGGCGTCGTCATCACGCTGATCGACATTTCGGAACGCAAGACGCTGGAGCGCGACCAAGCCCACCTTGCCGCCATTGTCGCTTCGTCCGAGGACGCGATCGTCAGCCACGATCTTGAGGGTACGATCACAAGCTGGAACGCCGGCGCGGAGAAGATCTACGGCTATACGGCGAGCGAAATGATCGGGCAGCCGATGTCGACCCTGCTGGATGACGTGCAGATCGACGAATGGCCGGAAAATCTGGCCCGCCTGCGGCAGGGGGAGCCGATCACCGACATCGACATCAGCCGGGTCACTAAGGGCGACCGGGTGATCTACGTCTCCCTGAACATTTCACCGATGCGCGATGCGCAAGGCGTCATCATTGGAGCCTCGGCCGTCGCGCGCGACATCGCCATGCGAAAACTCGCGGAAGAGCGGGCCAAGATGCTGATGGCCGAACTCGATCACCGGGTGAAAAACATCCTGGCCGTGGTCTCGTCAGTGGTGACCCAAACGCTCAAGGCGGGCGGGACAGTCGAGACGGCTCGGGCCGAGATCGAGGGGCGGATTCAGGCAATTTCGCGCGCGCATGCGCTCTTGACCGAACTCGGCGGCGTCGAAGGTTCCTTGCGCGAACTGGTCGCGACGGAGCTACGCCCTTATGAGCATCGCGCGAACGTCACGATGTCGGGCGACGATGTCATTCTCTCATCAAACGCCAACTTGAGCATGGCTTTGGCCGTCCACGAGTTAGCGACCAATTCCGCCAAGTATGGCTCCCTCTCGACCGAGGAGGGGCATCTCGAAGTCACCTGGTGCGTTAGGGGAACGGACGCAGAATCGGAGCTTGAGGTCATGTGGTTGGAAACCGGCGGCCCGCCTGTAGCGCCGCCCTCGCGCCGAGGCTTCGGGACAAAGCTGATCGAGCTGAGCTTGGTTCGTGGACTGAATGCTAAGGTGAACCGTGAATTCCTGGAAACAGGGGTTCGATGTGAGATTTCCGTGCCGCTCACCGACACCATTGGTCGCATTCGTCTTGTCGCTAAATCCGGAGACGCTTCAGGATTTGCAACGACGTGACGAAATTTAGAGTGCTTGTCGTCGAAGACGAGCCACTGATTGGAATGGATATCGAGGACGCAATCGAAGAGATGGGTCATGAAGTCGTCGGCCCGATCGCCGAACTCGATGAGGCTCTGGATATCGCGTCGAACGCGGCGCTGGAGTGCGCGATCCTCGATATCAACATCCGTGGCGGCCATGCCTATCCGGTGGCCGATATGCTCCGGAAACGCGGCTTGCCGATGCTGCTATTGAGTAGCTATGGCGAGCATTCCCTGCCAGAGCGACTGCACAAAGAAGCCCGCCTCCCCAAGCCCTTCACCTCCGCACAGCTCGAGAAGGAAATACGGGACTTATGCACCCGGGCCATAAGCTGCAGTCAGTAGAAGGCTGATTGAGCTACGAAATCGATGGACGCCTCGCGGGCAGTTCCTTGAAGCGAGATAATCTGTCGTAGCCATTGCGGTCGCGGCAAGGTTATCTTGCCGGTTAAGAGATGGGCTCAGCCATGGCTAAAGACTTCCCCATCGTTTGTGTAGGTGGCTCCGCTGGCGGTCTCGACGCTTACACACGCCTCCTGAAAAACTTGCCCGCCGACCTAGGCGTGGCGATCGTCATCGTAAATCACCTCCGGACCGTCGCGACGCGGTTGCACCATATTCTTCCGAACTACACGCCCATGCCGGTGGAGTTGATTTCGGACAGGCTGGTCGTCCGGCCGAATTGCGTTTTCATCATTCCGGAAAAACGTGATCTCCATGTCCTCGACGGCGAGTTTCGACTTGAGCCGATCTCAAAGCCAAGGGGTTGGCCTGACGTCATCACAGTCTTTCTGCGCTCACTGACTGAGAACTGGTCCGGCCAGCTGATCGCGGTCATCGTCTCTGGATATGATGGAGACGGGGCGGCGGCGTTGTGCGGTATAAGGGACGTTGGGGGCATCACGATCGCCCAGAAGCTCGAGACGGCTATTCAGCCTGACATGCCGCAGAGCGCCATCGCCTCCGGTTGCGTCGACTTCATTCTTTCGCCTGAAGAGATCGCACAGGAAGTAAGGCGGATAGCGGCCCGCGACCCGTCGATCCCTTAAGACCTCGCTCCACCCGACCATGGGAAAGTCACGACCGTTCCTCCACACGGTCGTCCTCCTTTCAAGGAGCCCGAGGTCCGCATACCGGGCAGAAAGAAGGGCAGGTTCTAGCGCAGTTCATAGGGCGGGCTTAGAGCCCGGTTATTGGTCGGTGGTGCGGCAAACCCGCAGCCCGGTCAACGGCCCCCCGGCGGGACGATACGGGCTCGCGTCCAGGGCGCTAATCAGAGATCTGGATCAGCATCTTGCCGAGGTTGTCGCCTTTGAAGAGACCGATCAGGCCCTCGGGCGCGCGCCCAAAACCCTGCAGGACGGTCTCCTGGTACTTGAGCTGGCCCGACTTCACCCAGCCGGTCATCTCGCGGAGGAAGTCGGCGCTCAGATGGCCGAAGTCGCTCGCGACAAACCCCTCCATGCGGATGCGGCCATAGATCAAGGCGAAGAGGTTGCGCACGCCTTCACCGCCGCCGTTGTAGGTGGAGATCATGCCGCAGACTGGGATGCGGCCGCGGACATTCATGCGTGGCAGGGCCGCGTCGAGATGGCCGCCGCCGACATTCTCGAAATAGAGATCTATGCCGTTGGGCGTGACCTGCGCCAGGCGCTCCGCGAGCGGCTCGGTTTTGTAGTTTATCACCGCGTCCAGGTTCAGTTCGTCCCGGAGCCAGGCCGCTTTCTCCGCCGAGCCGGTGGAACCGACCACATAGCAGCCCTTGATCTTGGCGATCTGCGCCGCCACCGATCCGACCGCGCCTGCGGCCGTCGAGATGAACACCTGCTCGCCGTCCTTCAGGGCGCCCGTCTCGAGCAGGCCGCCGTAGGCCGTCAGGCCAGTGCCGCCCAGGGCATGGAGATAGACGCTGAGCGACAGGTCCGGGTCAGGAGTGAGGACGGCAAGACCCTTGCCGCTGGAGACGAAGCGTTTGCGAAAGCCCGCCCCGTGACGAACGAGAGCGCCCTCCGGAAACTTGGTATTGCGCGATTGGACCACCCGTCCGATGCCGCCGCCGAGCAGGGGCCCATTGAGGGGCTGATCGGCGTCGAGCCGGGGGCGCATGTAGGGATCAACCGACATCCAGAGGGCTTCAACTAGGACCTGCCCGTCTTCGGTGTCGGCCAGCGGCGCCTCCACGAGCGCGAAGTCCGCCGGCGCGGGAACGCCGTTTGGACGGCGGACCAGGTGGATTTCTTCGGTTGTAGGCATGGACGGACCTCTTTGGTGTTGAGCTGGTCGGCTATAGCATCGCCGGATCGTTCCAGGGATGCGCCGCCCCGCGCGATGGGTTGGGGTCTTGGCGCGCCCGCGGAAGGGCCGTGTCGGCGCTCGGCGCCCGCCCGAATCTCACCGCCACCGTCCAAGGCGACCGAGGGCGTCGAGCCCAGGGGGGCTTCCCCTATACCGTCACGCGGGCTTCCTGCCGGACTACGGGTTTGTCACTGGCGCGGAAGGCCAGGGTGTACAGCACCACGCCGATATCCTTCGCCTCGATCGGCCACTCTTCACCCCGCCAGAAGGCGGGCTGTTGGAGCTGAGGAGGGGCGCTGCTGAGGCCGATGGCATGGCTGGTGACAGCATTGATATCCGGCAGGTCGAGCCCGCTGATATCGACGACGATCTTGCCGTCCGTGATATCGAAAATGTATTTCGCCATGGAGGTGCTCCAACGTCAGGCGGGAGCACTCACATCTCTCAATCGCTGACGCCCAGGGCAAAAGCCCACGATCGGTCACCCCCAGCCTGCAAGGGCAAGCTTGCATACCTGTTCCAGTCTTTCGACGCGCCCTGGTCGTGTTCAGGCGAAGCGCGATCGGCTCTGTCGTCGCCGCGACGTCATGCCTCCTCGAGGTCGTCCGCCGATGCTCCCACGGGGTGGTTCGCGGGCCGGTCGCGCGCGTGATAGGACCCCCCGTCCACGTGCAGGCGGCCATCTTGCAGAGCTTGTCAGGCGTCAGGAGAGGCACGAATGAGTAGGGTTCTGGTCATCGGAGCCGGCGGCGTGGGCTCGGTCGCGGTCCACAAGATGGCGATGGATGCGGCGGTGTTCTCCCACATCACGCTGGCGAGCCGGAGGATCGAGAAGTGCGAGGCCGTCGCCGCTTCGGTCAGGCAGCGAACCGGTGTGACCATCGCCACCGCTGAGGTCGACGCCGACGACGTCCGGGCTACTACGGCGCTCATCGCCGCGGTGCAGCCCCGGGTCGTGGTCAATCTCGCGCTGCCCTATCAGGACCTGTCCATCATGGAGGCCTGCCTCGAGGCCGGCGCGAGCTATCTCGACACGGCGAACTACGAGCCGCGCGATCAGGCCAAGTTCGAATATGGGTGGCAGTGGGCGTTCCACGAACGGTTCGAAGCGGCCGGGTTGATGGCCTTGCTCGGCTGCGGGTTCGATCCGGGGGTGACGTCGGTGTTCACCGGCCACATCCGCAAGCACCTCCTCGACCGCATTGATCGCCTGGACATCCTGGATTGCAACGGCGGCGACAACGGTCTTCCGTTCGCCACCAATTTCAATCCCGAGATCAACATCCGAGAGGTGACGGCGCCGTCGCGACACTGGGAAGATGGCGCGTGGGTGGAGGGGCCGGCGCTGGGGCGCAAGCAGGTCTTCGACTTCGAGCAGGTCGGGCCGCGCAATATCTACCTCATGTACCATGAGGAGCTCGAATCCCTTGTCAGGTACTATCCTGAAATCAAGCGCATCCGCTTCTGGATGACGTTCGGCGACTCCTACCTCAAGCACCTGGAGGTGCTCGGCAATGTCGGCCTGACCAGGATCGAGCCGATTATGTTCGAGGGCCGCCAGATCGTCCCGCTACAGTTCCTGAAGGCCTTGCTTCCCGAGCCATCGTCCCTGGGCGCGGTGACGCGCGGCAAGACCAATATCGGGGTCATCGCGTCCGGCGAGAAGAACGGCGAGCCGAAGACCTTCTATGTGCGCAACATCTGCGATCACGAGGCCGCCTATGCGGAGACCGGTTCCCAGGCCGTCAGCTACACGACGGGCGTCCCGGCCATGATCGGCGCGGCGCTGATGCTGAGCGGCCGATGGCACGGGGCCGGCGTGTTCAACATGGAACAGCTCGATCCTGATCCGTTCATGGACAGGCTCAACCAGCGCGGGCTCCCCTGGCAGGTCCAGGAACTGGCGTCCCCGCTCGACTTCTGACGGAACCGAACATGGAAACCCACGCGGCCGGCCCAGGCGCCTTCGCGAATTTTGACCTCCGCCGCGTGCCGTCGCCCTGTTTTGTGGTCGATGAGGTCATGGTGCGGCGAAACCTCGCCATCCTGAGGGATGTGGGCGATAGGGGCGAGGCCAAGGTGCTGCTCGCGCTCAAGGCCTTTTCCATGTGGTCGCTGGCCGGCCTCGTCGGGGAGCACCTCGACGGCGTCTGCGCCTCCGGCCTCTGGGAGGCGAGGCTGGCGCGAGAACACTACACGGGCGAGCTGACGACCTATTCTCCGGCGTATCGGCCCGCCGACCTGCCCGAACTGTTGCGGGTGTCCGACACGGTGATCTTCAACTCACCCGCCCAACTTGCCAGGTTCAGCGACGTCATCTCAAGAGCGCGAGATCAGGGCGAGAGGTTTCAGATCGGACTGCGTCTGAACCCTGAGCAGAGCGAGTGCGCGGTGGCCAAGTACGACCCATGCCAAGGCGGTTCCCGGCTCGGCTTTCCGGTTTCGCAGCTGCGGCCCGAACACCTGGAAGGTGTCGACGGTCTGCACATCCACGTCCTGTGCGAGCAGGGCTTCGAACCGCTCCGCCGAACCTGGGACGCGCTTAGCCCGAAGATCGCCGATGTCCTGCCGCGGCTGAAATGGCTGAACCTCGGCGGCGGCCACCACATCACGCGGGCCGACTATCACACGGACGAGCTGGTCGCGCTGCTTCGGGACATCTCGGGCCGCCACGGACTACAAGTCTATCTCGAACCCGGGGAAGCCATCGCCCTCGACGCCGGCATTCTGGTCGGCGAGATTCTCGACACCTTCGAGAATTCGCTCACCGTGGCCATCACGGATATCTCAGCGACCTGCCATATGCCCGATGTCATCGAGGCGCCCTATCGGCCCGCGATGCTGAACGAGAGCGAAGGCGGCGTCGCGGTCAGGCTCGGCGGCCCCTCCTGCTTGGCCGGAGACATCATCGGCGACTACGTGTTCCGTGCGCCGCCCGAGATCGGCGCGCGTATCGCCTTCCTGGATCAGGCGCACTACTCAATGGTCAAGACCAATACCTTCAACGGCGTTCCACTGCCGGCCATCGCGCTCTGGAACAGCGAGACCGACGCCCTAAGGTTGGTGAAGCAATTCGACTACAGCGACTTCCGCGATCGCCTCTCCTGACGGTCTCGAGCTCGGTCGCCGTTGGACCAGTTGAGAAACTCGCCAACGTTCCAATCCACCGAGCCGCGGGCCGGTCGCGCAGGCCAGGTAACTCGGATTTGGAGGGCAAGTCGGATCGTTTGGCCTGGGCGAGGCGCGTTCCCTACAGGATGCTTCTGGCGCCGTCCCCAAGTTCAGCTCGTGGCACGAAGATGAGGTTCGGTTGTCGACCCGCAGAGCGCGGCCGATGCACCACCGGACAACGAAGGTCCGCTCTCCGCCAGGTCACCAACTTCTGCAGTTGGCGCCAGGCGGCCATTGAAGGGCTTGAGGGCTTCAGCTCCCGAAAGCCGACGTGGCGAACTGCCGATGCGGGTGGCGAGCGGACATTGCGTCCCACGTCATGATAGCTGCACGAGAAATGTGCTTCCACGTTAGACGGAGAGTCTGTCATCCGACTGCAAGCGGCGGACGATCACATCCCAAGCGACTGCACCCAGTTCGCGGTCAGCGGCGGGAGCGCCGCCCCAGGCGCGTTCGGCAGGTGCTGCGAGTTGGGTTTCACCAGGGAATGCGGGACTATGACCGGCGTCGGGATGCTCAACGAGCGTGGCGGATCGTCCATGCTGTTCTAGGCGCTCTATGATCCTGCGCGCTGCGGTGTCGGAGGGCCAAAGAGCGTCGGCCTTGCCCGCTACCAGGATGATCTCGGCTTGGATTTGCTCCACCGGAATCGATGCGGCTGGCACATCTTCCTCAAAGGTCCTCAGGCTGAGTTCGTACATAGGCCGAAAGACAGGATTCTGCGTGCCGAACGGCGGCCAGACGCGAGGATCCCAGACGACGAACGGAAGGGGTGAGCCGCCCCAGGTAAAGGACGAGCGGGGCGGCCAGGCCGAGCCGTCCTGTCCCGGCCCATTATTCTGCCAGACCACGGCCGAGGGACTGATCGCGATCACGTGGTCGACTCGGGGGTCTCGCGCAGCCGCCAGCAGGGCCGCCGTTGCTCCAAACGATGTGCCGAGGATAGCGATGCGGTCGCAACCTTCAGCTTGCAGGAGGTCAACGCCGCGCACGAAGGTTTCCAGCGGCACGAGATTGATACCTGGCGGCTGATCTTCGCCGCCCCACCAACGCAGAGCGAGAGAGGTCGCGCCGAGACTCGCGAAGCGTTTGGCTCGCTCCGCATCCACCCGGCCGCTTGAGCCTGTGAGAACCATCACTCCCAGACCATTGGACGTATCCGGACGGATCAACGCGCCTTGTACATCGCCGCTCGGTAGGTGTTCGGTGGAGGTCATTCCCAGAAGCTCCGCTCTCGTTCCAATAAAATATGCGCTGTGCATAAAATGCATGATGTGTACTTTTGAGCAATGGACGGAATCGTTTCCGAAAAGGCGGTGCGCCGCCGGCGAGGCGCTAAGCGCGAGAGGACGCGCGCAGCACTCATTGCCGCTGCTGGCGATTTGATCCGAGATCAGGGGTACGAGGCGGCCACGCTAGAGGCGATTGCCGCAAAAGCCGGAATGACCCGTGGTGCGATCTACGGCAACTTCGCCAATCGCGACGATCTGTTTGCTGAGGTAGTGCTCGACCGTTGGAGTCCAGTGATGCCAGAGCATGTGCCCGAGACCAGCTTTCTCGAACACATGCGGCGACTGGGGCGTGCCTACGCATCTGCCGCGCGAGCGCGCGCGCCGGTGGCCGCGCATTCGGCGTCATTCCAGCTGCAGGTTCGCCGTCACGAGGCCCTCCGGCGGCGACTTGCAATCCAAGGCCGGGAGATTGTCGAGAATACTGCCAAGGAGTTGTTGAGGCTCTATCCGGGGGAGGAATTGCCGATGCCAGCGACGCCTCTGATCAAGGCGCTGTCTGCCTTAGGTGAAGGGCTCATGGCCGCCTACTTTGCCGATCCCGAGGAATATCCAGAAGACGTTTTCGTTGCGGCGTTTGAGGCTTTTGCAATCCGGAAAAGCGGCCGTTCCTGATTGTGCCGCTGCCGCTGCCGCTGAGCTGAGCCATCAAGAGCGGGCCAGTGCGCGATCGCGGCGGCCGACACCCAGGTGAGCGAAGCGAGGCACGCCAGGGCTATTTCCGCTCGCCACAGTCGCCAGACACCGACAGGCGGTAAGCCGAGAGGGTTTGGGGGAGGCGTCACTACCGTTCCTTCGACTGCCAAGCTGCGCAAGGTTACATCAAAGCCGACCTAGCCGGACGCGGCAATGGAGTGGAAGGAAGCGTCTGGTCTCGGATCAGGAACGGGTCACCAGGCCTGAACGGAGCGTCGGCGAGCGTCCGGCATGCGGCTATTCGCCAAGGTCGGCCCGCCGACTTTTCTGGCTCGATGCTTGCTGAAGCAACCCAGGTTCAAAGCTAAGCGTGAGCCCTGGTGCGCGCGTCGGCCAGAGCTCCGGCGGGGGCCCGCCCTGATGTTCAGCAACAAGGTCTGGTAGCGACGGCGTCTCAGCCGACATCCCCCTCTCGCACTAACGCTTTAGATCGTCGCCTAGGAATGGCCCTCAGGAGCCTGGGCGGCGGCCATCGAGAGGGCGAGGTCTACGATCGCGCGCCGGAGCCTGGGCGAGAGGCTCATGAAGGCCTTGGCGAGTTCTGGGCCCCCGGCCTGGCTCAGGAACTCCGAGTCCAACGGGACGGCGTCGCCCCCATCTCCGGACGGCAGCAGATCTGCCGGCCTGCAGCCCAGGTGCGCGGCGATCCGCGACATCATCGAGGCCGAGACCCGGTTGGCGCCGCGCTCGTACTTCTGGACCTGCTGGAAGCTGACGCCGATCGCCTCGGCCAGGGCCGACTGGCTGGAGCCGATGGAATTGCGCCGCGCGCGGATCTGCATCCCGACCTGGATATCTATGGGGTCGGGGCCGGTCGCGGTCTTCTTGGATGGAGCCACGTGAATCGCCTCTGTCGTGGAGCGGCTCCGTCAAATGCGGCGCCTCCTTGCGAAGACGCAACCCGATGCATCCTAGCCGAGCCCTAGGCGTCCCCGGTCAACTCCACCGCGCAGTGGGCGAGCGCCCTCGACATCCGCCACTCCACCGTCTTGACCGAGAGCCCCAGGCCCTTGGCGATCTGAAGGTAGCTGAGACCGGTGAAGCGGTTGAGGACGAAGACGTCGCGATAGGTCTGCGGCATCGAGAGGATGATCTGCTTGAGGAGAACGAGCTCGGCCTGGTCGGGAGGGATCGCGATCTCCGGGCCGTCCTCAACCACCTCCAGTCGAAACGGCAGGCCGCCGCGCGCCCGGTCTCGGCGATGGTCGGAGACGGCGAGGTTGTGCGCCACCCGTCCCAGCAGGGCCGTGGGATGGGCGATCACCTGGCCCTCGTAGCGCTGCAGGCGCAGATAGGTCTCCTGGACGAGGTCGTCGGCCTTGTCCGGGCCGAACCTCCTGCTCAGGGTGGCCCTCAGCCATCCGGCGTACCGGCGGTAGAGCGCGCCGATATCCATGCGTCCCGCGGCTGCTGCGCCGCGTGCTGGTTGGTCCCGGGTCATCGCGTTCTCCCTCTCCGGGAGACGCGGAATCCTCACGCGACGGCAAGCACCGGCCCGGCGCGCCGTTGATCGCGGGGTGATCGAAGGAGATCGCGGCGTCTCCAGGGACACCAACGGACTTCATCACTGCCGAGGGGATTCCACGCCCCTGCCGACGGTGCGCCGTCGGCAGTCGGAGGCTGAATCAACCGGCGGGAAAATGCAACCCTCGGCTGAGAAATGAAGGGGGCGGATGTTGGAATCTCAGCAGTGTGAGCCCGCCTATTCGACCGGGTCGCCGCCGAGCCGCCGAAGCGCCTCCCCTGGCTCTTGACCGGGCTGTATTACGCGGCATCCGCCACCGCCTTGATAGGCGGCGACATTGGAGACCACAAGGCTGGGGGAATCCGTCAAACCCCCAATAGACAAGAGCCCGGCCTTGCTGTGGCAAGGTCGGGCTCTTTGGATCGGTGAGTGAGCCCGTGGGGACCTAGCCTACCCGCCGAAGAGCGATCTCTACAGACCGCTGCAGCCGCCAAAACCTCTGACGGCCGTTTCATCGAACTAACTCCGCAGCGCGCGACAAGTTCCGACAGTCACACCCCCCGTGACTCGGTCAATCGGCGGAGCATCATTGCCGCCCATTGCGGATGATCAGCTCCCTGGACCATTCAGCCCCACCCGAGACTTCGCACGGCGTCCAGTCACGTCGCCTTGCCAACACAGTCTGAAATTTCTATCGATGCGGCACATTCACGCGGAGAGATCTTGTGGCTGACCACAACAATAACCTTCGCGAACTCGTGGCTGATGTCGCCGCGGCCTATTTCTCCAATACACACGTGGTCGCCGCCGATATTCCCAACGTCATCTCGCAGATCGCCTCGAGCCTGCAGGCCGTGCGCGCCGACGTTGAACCCTCACGCCAGCCGGCCGAGGCCCCGGCCGAGCCCCAGCCCAAGCTCACGCCGGCCCAGATCCGCAAGTCGATCACCCCGGAGGCTCTGCTGAGTTTCGAGGACGGCCGCGGTTACAAGACACTGCGCCGCCATCTGTCGGTGAAGGGCCTGACGCCGGAGCAGTACCGCGAGAAGTGGGGCCTCCCCCGGGACTACCCGATGGTCTCGCCGAGCTACAGCGCGGCGCGCTCGCAGATGGCCAAGTCGATCGGTCTCGGCCGCAAAGTCGCGTCGGCCGCCAAGCGCGGTCGCGCCAAGGGCTGAGTGCCCCGGTAGCCTCTCGTCCTTTGACGCAGACCGGCGGCCTTCGCTGAAACGTCCGCCAAGCCTTCGCCGACAGATCGCCAGCCTGGCCGCGCCCGCAAGTGGAGTAGGGATGCCGGCAGGCTAGTTCGTGGACTCCGGCGCGCTCTCAGCTGAGGAGGTCGACTGGGTCCGGCCATCCCGGAACAGATAGTACGGCGCGTGGCCGGCGCCGATCACCACGGCCGTGGGCCCGTCCGGCTCGCCATGGCGGAAGGGGATGACGACGCTGCCCGGCGGTGGCGTCGGCGCCTGCTCGGTGTTCATGACCTCCGTCCGGTCTCGACGTCCCTCGCCTCGACTTTCGGCCAATCCCGGAAATTGGCAAGACGGCGCCAACCAGAGGTTTCGAAAGCGCCCGGCGGTCGCGCTCGGTCCCGCCGCGTGCCGCGGCTCCCTCGGGCGCGCCCGAAGAGGCGGCCTTGGGCCGCCGCCGGCCGCTCGACGGCGCCGCCCGCCGCGCGGATCGCGCGGCTCCTGTGCAGCCTTCATGTCTCTTGGCCGCCGCGGAACGCGGCGGCGTGGCTTAGGGCGTCCCGCCCTCGGCGCGCTTCGGAGCGCCTTCCGCCCAGCTTCGGGCCCCTTGTCATGGGAGCAGGACCGGCAGGGCGCGCAAAGGGGCCCTGCCAGCCGGGTCCCCGCGAAGGCGCCGCCTCCGCTTGCACACCCGGTCTCGCCGACGGGCAGGGCTGCAGGCGCGCATTGCGCCTGACAGCCAGGCCCAAAAGGAGGCAAGACATGAACGCCCACACCAGGTTCGACGCGGCCGCGCGCGCGGCGGCGCAGACCGCGACCGAGATCGCCAGCGGCGCGGAGATCGACATCCCGCTGGACCGGCTCAAGGCCTCGCCGCGCAATGCGCGCAAGGTCCCCCACACGTCCGAGGCCATTGAGGCGCTCGCCGCCAGCATCGCCGCCAAGCGGATGCTGCAAAAGCCGGTGGTGGAGCCCGAGCGCGACGCCGAGGGCGCTATGACCGGCTATTGGCTGGTCACTATCGGCGAGGGGCGGCGTCAGGCGCTCAAGCTGCTCGCCAAGCGCAAGGTCATCAAGAAGAGCTATCCGGTCAGCTGCATGATCGAGGTCGACCTCGATGCCCAGGAGATCAGCCTGGATGAGAACATCACCCGCTCGGCCATGCATCCCGCCGATCAGTTCGAGGCCTTCCGCGATCAAGCCGAGCGGAGGGGCCTGGGCGCCGAGGAGATCGCCGCCCGGTTCGGGGTCAGCGCCCATGTGGTGCGCCAGCGCCTGCGGCTGGGGGCGGTGAGCCCCAGGCTGCTGGCCATCTACCGCGAAGACGGCCTGACCCTAGACCAGTTGATGGCCTTCGCGGTCAGCGAGGACCACGTGCGCCAGGAGCAGGTCTTCGAATGCCTCTCCTACAACCGCTCGGCTCACTTCATTCGCTCGGCGATGACGGAGACCAAGGTGGAGGCTCGCGACCGGCGCGCCCGGTTCGTGGGGCTCGAGGCCTATGCGCAGGCGGGCGGGACGATCCTTCGCGACCTCTTCACCGAGGATGGCGGCGGCTGGCTGGAGGATGTGGGTCTGCTCGACCGGCTGGTCGCCGAGAAGCTCGCCGGTCTCGCCATCGACATCCGCAACCACGAGGGATGGAAATGGGCGGAAGGGCACCTGGACTATCCCCACGCCCACGGCTTCTCCCGCGTCTACGCCTACGCCGTCGCACGCTCCGACGAAGACAAGGCGCGGCTCGCCGCGCTCTCCGAAGAGTACGACGCCCTGGTCGACCAATTGGACAGCGTCGAGGAGCTTCCGCCCGAGATCGAGGCGCGCTTCGCCGAGATCGACGCGGCCTTGAAGGCGGCGGGCGACAGCTTCGCCTACGACCCTGACGATCTGGCGCGCGGCGGGGTGTTCGTGGTCCTGGGACATGACGGAGCGCCCCGCATCGAGCGCGGTCTCATCCGGCCCGAGGATCAGGCGCGGCAGCCGGAAGACGAGGCCGCAGAGGTGGAGCACGGCCGGGACGGTGAAGGCGATGAAGCCGACAACGGCGGCGGCGGTGCGGCGGACTCGGACCGGGAGGACGACGAACCCGCCGAGGATGCGGGCGCTCCCCTCCCTGATCGCCTTGTCCAGGACCTGACGGCGCACAAGACCTGCGCCCTGCGGGTGGTGCTGGGCGAGCATCCGACCCTGGCGCTGAGCGCGGTCACTCATGCCCTGGCGCTCGGCGCCTTCTACCCGCCCTATGAGCGGGCGAGCTGCCTGGAGATCAAGGCGACCTCGGCCCCGCTTTCGGGGCATGCGCCGGGGGTTGAGGACAGCCCGGCGGGGTTGGCGCTCGCCGCGCGCCACACCGCCTGGGGCCAGCGGATTCCGCGCGACGTCGCAGCCCTGTGGTCGTTCGTGGAGACGCTGGACGGGGATGAGCTGCTGGCGCTCCTGGCCCATTGCGCGGCCTTGAGCCTCAACGCTGTCCGCAGCCCCTTCGACCGCAGGCCGATGGCGCTCGCCCAGGCCGAGGCCCTGGCCCATGCAGCGGGGCTCGACATGACCGCCTATTGGCGGGCCAACGCCACGAGCTATCTGAGCCGCGTCACCAAGGCGCGGATCGTGGCGGCGGTCGCTGAAGGCGTTTCGGTGGAAGCGGCCCAGCGCCTGGAGGGCTTGAAGAAGCCCGAGATGGTCGCCGCCGCCGAAGAGGCGCTCGCCGGGACGGGGTGGCTGCCGCCTCTGCTGCGGACAGAGCCCGCGTCCAGCGGCGCTGGTGATAAAGGGTCGTGGCCCCCGGCGACGGAATAAACGGCGCGTAGGCGGTCGCCTTTACATCCCAAAGTCCCTTCGCCCGCGCGTCCGCCCGCGCGGGCGAATTGCTGTCTGCCCTGCGTCTTGCGTCATCAACTCACTGTGCGTGGCGAGCGACAAGATTGGAGCGCCATATATCGGTCGGACAAGGAGCTCGGCTACGATGACGGCTCACCAGACCTGGGACGCAATTCCCGACAATCGCATCGCCGTTATTCCGGTCGAAGGCGGCTGGAGTATCCGCACCGCGCTTTCGGGCGCGCCGCTGATGTTCCTGTCGGGCGCGAAGGCGGAGGCCGAAGCCAAGGCGCTCGGCAAACGGTTCGCCGACGCCGGCCAGGACGCCCAGGTCCTGATCCACGACCGAGCACAGACCCTCGTGGCGACATTCAGATACTTCGGCGCCGAGGCCTAGCGCCCCCGGTAGGGCTCGCAAGCCACGCCATCATTGTCGCGGTCGAGATGAGGGCCATAGCCGGGCTCGCCGCGACGAATGGGCGCCGCCCCCGCTGCACGCGCGGCTGTGCAATTGGCGTAGGCGCCGCCAACAGGCCGAGAACTGAAGCCGAGGGGCTGAGACGAAGACGGCCGGGACGGCGCCTGCGCGCCGGATGCTGCGCCTCGCGCCCGGTGGCAATGGTAATCCCCGGTCTTGCGATTGTTGTGGCAGCCCTCGGCGTTGAGGCCGCCGCCGTGAGCTGTGGCGAGCGATGGCGCGGATAGGCCAGCGACGAGCGCCAGGAGTAGCAGCGTCTCTCGCCCCCAAGGACGAAATGAGGGCCTAGCGCCTAGCTCCACAAGACCACAATCCGAGTTCATATCCGAGCCCACCGGCGCAGGCTTGCATCCTGGGGTGGCCGAGGAAAGGGTGTTCGCCTCTCGCAATGCGGCCCTCGTATTCTGGAACCTCGCCTGACGCTGGCTCAAAGGGGATCGCGCCAGACCTTCGGGTGGCTGGCCACGCCCGGTGTCTTCACGATCAAGGCCAACGGACTAGCGTCCCCGCCGCGCTTCCAGGGCGCAGGTGATCGAACTCGCCACATCGATCTCCGGGCCCGGATCTGCGAGGTCGGCGTCCAGGAACACGATCTCCGCCTCCGGGCTCCAGAGAACGGTGTCGAAGGCTTCCTGGCGCTCGGGAGCGGCGGCCGGCCGAACATATGGATGAGCAGACTGTCCATGCCCTCTCCGAGCGCCCAGGCCCAGCGCGGGTGGCTTGGAGCGGCCCGCTGGCTGATCAGGGCAGCCATCTCGAAGTGCAGGACGGTGTGGACGCCGTTGAGATCGCGGCGGCTAAACGCGAAGAGGCCGGGCGCGCGCGCGAAACCTCCGTCCCGGTGCCCGAGCGCGATGAACGGCACGCCGGAGATGAAGATGTCGGGCATTGGTCGGGACCTCAAGCGAACCGGAACATAGGCAGAACATTTGACGTCTGTGGAGTCTGAAACTCTTGGACCGGCGACATCGGTCTGCTGTGAGGCGGGCTCGGTCGCCAGAGGTGATCTTCGATCCTGAGCTGATCGCCGCCGCCGCGCGGCCTCTCCTGGCCTGACCCCTCGCAGGGGTGCGGGCTTGCGCCCCGCCCGTCCTCCGCAACGCCGGCCAGCGGCGTCTTTCCCCTGGCCTTCGGCCATTCCATCGCGAGGCAAAGACCCCTGGTCCGGCGTCCTCCGCTCACGCTGCGGGCTGAAAGCTGCGGGTCCGACCGCCCCTGCGTCCTGATCGCCATCGAGGCCGCGGCAGGCGCGGCCGAGCAGCAACAGGAGACTTCCCCATGGCCACCATCGGCGCCTTTCACAAGCAGGCCGACGGCTCCTACGCCGGGTCGATCAAGACCCTCACCCTCAACGTCAAGTCCGCGGTGATCCGTCCCAGCGAGAAGTCCAACGACCAGGCTCCCGACTTCCGCATCTTCTACGCCGCCGTCGAGTTCGGGGCCGCCTGGAGCAAGAAGAGCCGCGAGGAGCGCGACTACCTCTCGGTCAAGCTCGACGACCCGAGCTTCCCGGCCCCGATCTACGCCTCCCTGGTCGAGGCCGAGGACGGCTACAGCCTGATCTGGTCGCGCCGCAACGGCGACTGAGCCCGCCAAGCGCCCCGCCGCCGGCGGGGCCCCTCTCTCCCGAAAATCCAAAAGCACAGGAGGCGGCCATGTCGCGCCCCACCGCCGAAACACGTCCCGATCTCTACGCCCGCGTCACCGACGCCATCCTCGCCGACCTCGAACGCGGGGTCCGCCCTTGGACCAAACCCTGGTCCGCCGAGCACCTGGCCGGCGCCGTCAGCCGGCCGCTGCGTCACAACCTGCAGCCCTACAGCGGGATCAATGTCCTGCTGCTCTGGGCGCAGGCCTGCGCCAGCGGGTACTCCGCCCCGATCTGGATGACCTTTCGCCAAGCCCTTGAGCTGGGTGGCCATGTCCGGAAGGGCGAGCACGGATCGACGGTGGTCTACGCCAACCAGATTGTCCGGTCGGAGGCCGATGAGAACGGCCAGGATGTCGAGCGTCAGATCCCGTTCCTCAAGGCCTATACGGTGTTCAATGTCGACCAGGTGGAGGGCCTGCCCGAGCCCTTCTACGCCACGGTGGCGTCGGCGTTGCTGCCGGCCCGCCGCATCGAAGCGGCCGAAGCCTTCTTCTCAAGCCTCAAGGCCGACATCCGCCATGGCGGCGGTCAGGCCTACTATATGATCGGCGAGGACCGGGTGCAGATGCCGCTCTTCGAGAGCTTCGTGGATCCGCAGAGCTACTATGCGACGCTCGCCCATGAATGCACCCATTGGACGCGGCATCCCTCCCGGCTGGACCGTGACCTCGGCCGCAAGCGCTGGAGCGACGCGGGCTATGCCCGCGAGGAGCTGGTGGCCGAACTCGGCGCAGCCTTCGTTTGCGCCGACCTGGGGCTGGAGCTTAGCCCCCGTGAGGACCATGCGGCCTATCTGGCGGGCTGGCTACAGGTCCTGAAGGCCGACAAGCGGGCGATCTTCAGCGCCGCGTCGCACGCGCAGAAGGCGGCGGATTATCTGGTCGGGCTGCAGCCTCACAGCTAGGCGAGCAAGCCCCGGGCGGTTTCGAGGACGTCCAGGGCTCTCGAGCGCCAATCGCGGCGCAGCGGAGAGTGGGCTCGTCCGCTCTACAAGAGAATCCGGCGCGAGGACGGCGGTCCAGCGATAACAACCCGCGCACGAACGGCAGGCGTCCGTCTCGCAGGGGTCGCGTCAGTCCAGCTGCTTCAATAGCGCTTGGCAGCGAGCCTTGAGCTCGCCGGGCGGCGGCCGTGTCGCAAGCCACGCTCCGAAGGCCGTCATGGCGGCCTCATGCGCCTTCGACCAGCCCCCAAGGCGGGCCAGGTCCGTATAGACAGAGCGGGCCCGGCCGCGCGGATCAGGCGCGCTCGCTAAGGTGCGGGTCATGGCCTTGGCCTTCGCGATGGCGGCGGTGTGTTCTGCGTTCATGGGGATTTTGATGCTCCGGGCCGGCGGGTCGCCTTCGCCAAGCCCAGAGCCGCTAGACCAGCCACGCCCAGACCGAGCGCGAGCACGGCGCGGGGCCGGTGTCGCGGCCGAACGGCGAAACGATGGAATAGACCCTCCTCCGCGGCCCACCAGGCCCCGGAGGCTTTGTGGAAACCGTGTCGTTCAAAAGCCTTGGCCGAGGTCCTCCCGAGGTCGGCGGCGTCGGAGGCGCTGCGGCGGCTGGCGATCACCTCCACGCGGGGCGGGACGCTCTTGGGATCGGCGGTGATGGCCCAGGTCTCGCGCACCAGACTGTAGCCCAGCCCGAGCGGCCGGTGAACCTGGATGGACGGGCGGTGGTTCAGGAACCGGTCGATATGCGGCATGAACCGCGGTCTCCTTGGCTTTTCGCTGTGGTTATTGCTATCGCCTCGACCCGCTCGATCAAGCGACAGCCCTCGCCTCCTAACGCATGAGTCTCTCCCATGGATTTCATCGATGTTTCTGGAGCTTCAGGCGCGACCTACCGTTTCCGGGCCTGGCCGGACAGCCGGAGCCATGTGCCGGTCGCCGGCAACTTCGTGGTGATTGGGGAGACCAGGTTCCCGGTGAATGTCCTGGTGATCGGTGTGACAGGCGACCTCTCCCAGGCCCGGTCGGCGGCCGGCGCCAAAGGCGGCGAGCGCGTCTACACCCGGCTCAATGTGGCCCGGGCGACCCGCGAAGCCGAGCATGACGACCTCGTGGCGCATCACTCCAAGGCTCGGGTGGTGGTCGAGACGGGTTAAGGCGCTCAACCCAGGCCGAATACGCCTCCGGCTGCGTTGAAAAGCGCCGCAGCGGGGAGAGTGGCGTTTCTGATAAGGGTGGGGCGCGCCTAGCCGACGGGACGCTCCGAGCGGACTACGTATCTTCCACAAGGTGTGGACCGCATCGCTGCTGGCTATCCACTACGGCTACGCTCGCCGCCCCCGGCGCGCCCGTTGTTGAATCGTGATGACGAAACCTCTGCACGAGACCTACGAGCTGTACCTGAGTGATGGCGTGGAGCCGCCTCGGTTTGAGGCCCTTACGTGCCCGCCTGACGCCGACCTGTTCACGCACGTCCGTCTCATTCTTGAAGAACGCAAACTTATTTCCATCGAGGTGCGCCGACTGGGGACCCACATGTTCACGGTGCGCGCATAAGCCCGGCGTGGAGGGCGGCGCTCCTCGCAACCACTCTGGCCATTGGCGAAGGGCCGCCCGCGCCTAGCGTGCCTGACGGCGCAGCCGCGGGTAAGCCGGCGGCGGTACGAGGCCAAGCGCCTCGTCGCGCCACGCGCGCGCCATTGAAATGACTCTGACTGCGGACTCGGCCGTGAGCGGCTTGGAAAGAACACTGTTGAACCGGGCGGGCAGGTCCATGAGGTCCGTCGACCAGGCGACGACAAACTGCTCGCTGGGCAGCAGGGCCGCGACCTCGTCGCCCGAGAAGCCCGGCATGTGCCGGTCCAGGCAGATAAGGTCGAAGCAGGCGGTCGCCGCCACCAGAAGCGCCTGCTCCCCGTCCTCCACGACGTCCACCGTGCAGCCGAGGTGTCGAAACATCTCTTGGAAGACCAGGCGGTTGATCGGGTGGTCGTCGGCGATCAGCACTCGAAGAGGCTCTGGCATACTCGACCCGTCCGCTCGCGCAGCGTGAGCCGATCCCCCGCCGCAGTTTCACCTTAGGCGGGAGCCGGGGCCAGCAGCAACTCAGGGGCGCTACATAGGTAGCGCTACGTAGAGAGCCGGATTGCGCGGTCCGGGGGCTGATGCTGACCTGACATCGATCGCGCGGCGGCTGGGTTGAGCTCGGACTCGAGTTCGAAA
Organism: Phenylobacterium sp. LH3H17; assembly: GCF_024298925.1. NCBI lineage: Bacteria > Pseudomonadati > Pseudomonadota > Alphaproteobacteria > Caulobacterales > Caulobacteraceae > Phenylobacterium > Phenylobacterium sp. LH3H17. The sequence continues at coordinate 1,439,029 of NZ_CP101283.1, forward strand.
GCTTTGAGTGAGGGGTGTGGCTTGGGAGTGCTTGTGGGGGAAGGGTTTCCCCTGCGGCGCGCCGGAAGTCGCGGCCGACCCGTCTGCGGGGACGCCCCGCAACGCCCCGGGGAGATGTCGGCGTCGGACGTCCGAACCCTGTTGGTGGAGGGGAGTCGAATCGGCGGCTCTGGGCTCTTTGGGTAGGGGAGCGTCTGCTTCTGATCGATCAGCTCGGCAACCTGCGCGGCCCTACACTCACCAAGCTCATCCATGGCGAGGCCGGTATCTCGCCCTCGGCTGAACCGGCCTCCATCCGCCAACTCCAAAACGTGGCCCGGGTCGGACTCTACACGGTCATCAGCGTTTGTGGGCCGGATGCAGGATCCTGCAGGGTGTGCAGATTTCCAACTTGGCCAGCGGCTTGACTTTTGAGGCCTGACAAGTGGCGAGTCGCGATAGCCGATCCCGCGCGCGGGCCGCTGCTCCTTGCCGCCTTGTTCGGGCCTCCCATGTCCTACCTGCGCGTGGTTCGCACCCGCGCGCTCAGTTCACCGAAGCGACGCGTGAGATAGTCGCGTTCCTCGGCGTTGAGGCCATTGGCGTTGTAGGCGGCATCCAGGCGCGTGAGATCACCGAGCTCGGTCCTCAGCCTTGCCGCCTCAAGGGTGTCGATGGCGCCAGACCGCTCGCCGGCGGCGATGCGACGTTCGATGCCGGGCCAGCGATCCTGCGGACGGTCATCGTAATCGTCCGCATCGTCGCCCAGACGTTGGCGAAGGTCGTCGTATCGAGCCGTGAGGTCGGCTTCTTCCCGCGCATCGATGCCGTTGCGGGCATAGCCCGCCTCCAACTGCACCAGGACTTGGAAGTCGGAGCGCAGGCGAGTCGATTGCATGCGGTTCAGAGTGCGGTCTCGTAGCGCGGCCTCGACCTGGGCTTCGAACTCTGCGCGGCGTTCCGACAAGGGTCGCCAGCGCTGATCGTCGTCACGTCGCTCCTCGCGGACACGCTCCGACAAGTCGTCAAATCGGGTGCGAAGATCGGCGCGTTCCTGGCTCGTCAGGCGACCGTCCGCCGCGTACCGAGCCTCGGCTTCAACCAACTCGTCATATTCGTCGCGAAGCCGTTCCGCCTCACGCCGGGTGAGGGAACCGTTGCGAACACCTGCGTCGATCCGGGCGTCGAGCGCGACGCGGCGCTCGCTCAGCGGCCTGCGGCCGCCGCTCCAGTCGTTTTCCAGTGTCTGCGCCGCGGTCGTGGGCGCGCCGAACAGAGCGCCGAGCAACGTTCCCACGATGTCCGCCCGGCTGGGGACGCCAACCGTCGCCGTCGCCCCGACGCAGCTGAGGACGCCATCGCGGTTGACCAGGGTGCTACGGCAATCGGCGGCGCGGATCGTGCTTGTGCGATAACCAGCGCTGCCTTGGCAATCTGCTGAGATTGACCCGTCCGGCAGGGTCTGCGCGTTGCGGCAGGAGGCCGGCACGCCGCCATAGGACGGGGCTTGCCCATAGGTGCGCGGCGTTTGTGCGGAGGCCGCACCTGTGACTGACCACGCCAGGCCGACCGAGGCCAAGGCGACCATAGCTCTTACCGTGATCATAGATCGGGCCTTTCAGGCAACTGCTTGGGCTTTAGAACTGCGCACGCCCAAAGAGGTTGCCAGGGATAGCGTCCTGACGGGCGCGGCGCAAAATCAATAGGTTCTGGGAGGTGCGGGATGAGTATCCGGTGCGCTTGAGGGACAGCGCCGAGCCGGCCGAACGCCTGTCATGACGGTAGCAGATAAAGGTCGGCGCCATTGTCCCCGGCCTGGCCATGCATCGCGCAGGCTGGACCGCGCGAGGCTCGGCCGCATCAATTTCCGACAACGGGCGGGCGCGGACTTCGTTTATCTGTCGACAGCGGATAGGCGTCGTCCGGTTTCAGCCGCTCCTCGTCGCGCAGCCGTTCGATCCGCAAGCGCTCACTGGGGTCGCACGTCCGTTCAAGGAGCGCCCGAAAGAGTTCGATGTTGGATTTCCGCAGCTCGGTGGGCGTCAATGCGACGGCCCTCCTAGGCCAGAAAAGGAAGATACGCTTATTCGTACTAATGCGTCGGACTATCGGGCTGGCGGGCGCTATGCCGCAGGGTCACCCTGCAGAGACTCTGTGGTCGTGCGTAGGGAGTTCCTCAACGGTTAGGGCTGAGCTTCGGGCGGGATTGCTGCGGCGACGCCAGGGCGGGTTTCAGAGTGACTAGGCGATCTAACACCCAACGTCAGCCGGCGGTAGGATCTCGATCACCTTGAGCGCGTGGCCGCCTTCGATCATGACCGACCAAGAGCGGCATCGCGGCGAAGGCGGTCTGTCCAGCCAGTCCCACCAGCCCGATCGGGGTGGCGACGGTCATCGCCCAATCCTCTAGACTTTGACCTTGCATGATCCCCGCCAGCCCCGCTTCAGCGGCCATGGTCAAGGTGAAAGCCGTCCCTCCAATCGCGACACGCTGGGGGGCGGTGAAGTCTCGGTCGCGCAGCAGACGGCGAGCGATGGCCCAGCTTGCCAGAATGATTAACGGGACTTCCAGCAGCACCGCAGCGGTCGGACCAACCCGCGGGGCGACGACAAGCACGCGGGCAGCCCCGGTCGCGAAGGCCAGGCTAAAGACCAGCGCGAAATAGATTAGTCCCGTTAGGTAAGCCGCAGCCATGGGCGTCTTTAGCACGGTTGTCGCGAACGGCCGTCCGGGGAGTCCCCTGCGGCTTGTCCGGCTGATCAATGGCGCAGTTCGAATATTCATTCCGTGTGCGCCGGAGGGAAGTGAACCTCGGAATGCATAGCCGCCTTACGCCGCCAGCCAGGCTGGCCGCCCTGTGTCGTGCTGTTTCAGGAACCGTCCCTTGTTGGCCCCGTTGGGGAGCCACAGACACTCAACGGGAGACCCACGACATGGAAGGACGCCATGTGCCCGACGTCGTCTTCAGGACGCGCGTCAGAGATCAAAGCATCGGCGGCGACAATCCATTCCGCTGGCAGGACCTGACCAGCCAGGAGCTGTTCGGGGGCCGACGGGTGCTGGTCTTTTCCCTCCCCGGCGCGTTCACCCCGACCTGCTCAAACGAGCAGTGTCCGGCGTTCGAGCGTTCCTACGAAGAGGTTCTGCGCTACGGGATCGACGAGGTGGTCTGCATTGGCGTGAACGACGCCTTTGTCATGTACCAGTGGGGCAAGCACTTGGGCGTCTCGAGGGTCAGGCTTCTGCCAGACGGCTCGGGTCATTTCACCCGTCGCATGGGCATGCTCATCAACAAGGACCACCTGGGCTTCGGCTACCGCAGTTGGCGGTACATGATGATTGTGAACGACGGCGTCATCGAGAAGTGGTGGCAGGAGCCCGGGATCAACGACGATGGCTCGGATGATGACCCCTACCTCGAAACGACCGCGGAGGTCGCCATCGCCTATCTGAAGCACAATCGACCCTGAGCCACGTACTCGAGGCCTCGGACATCCGCTCTACGAGCCGGAAGGCCGACTTCCCCGCTTCCCGCTGGCCACCCTCATGGATTGAGAGTTCGAATGAGGTCGCAATTCCGGGAAACTGGCCGCGCTAGTGCTACCGAGCACGAGAAGACCAGCCGCCAACATCTACCTGCCAGCTTGTGGAGAGGCTGGACGCGTCAGGCTAGCGCCACCTGCAGACATTGAGAACCCCGCCGAAAGCAGACGTCGCCGCTATCATCGCAGAATCTTTCGGCCCGGGGAGAGTCCCGGCTAGGATCGCTCACGTCACGTTTTGCTGGCTCGGCGTCAGTCACGCCAAAATGTAACGGCTCCAGTCACCATGAGCGCGAGCATCAAATTCTCGCTCTCAGTCTGCCGACGCCAGAGGCGCGTCGTCAGCAGATCCGCGGCGGCCGCGGAGCCGGCGCCAATGCAAATCTCGCCCTCGCGGAACGGTGATTATGCGGCGCGGGTTTATGTCGGGCTGTCGACCGTTACGCGTAAGGGGGAAGTCATGACCATGGAACCACAGAGCGCGCTGGTTCTCGTCGTCGAGGACGAGGTGTTGATCCAGGACCTCCTCGTCGATGCGCTTCAGGAGGGCGGCTTCCAGACGATCATCGCCAACGACGGCGCTGAGGCGATCGCTCAGATCGACGGTCCTCTGAGTGGTCAGCTGTCGGGCGTGGTGACCGACATACGGCTCGGGGTCGGCCCTGACGGTTGGGCTGTAGCCACCCGCGCACGGGAACTCAACTCAGCCGTCGCCATCGTCTATGTGAGCGCTGATAGCTCGGCGGATTGGCCGGCCCACGGCGTCCCCGGGAGTGTGATGATCAGCAAGCCGTTCGCGGCGGCCCAGGTCGTGGTGGCGCTCGCGAACCTGGCGAATCGGAGCGATTTCTCTGGGTGAGCGATGGCGTCGAACCGTCGGCTCTCTTCACCATTCGGTCGCACGTGTACGATGCACGCCACGCCGACCAAATCGAAGCGTTTGACGCCGCAGAGGCTCTGAATGGGGTCCGATTTCCGACCTTTATGCCTAACGGTCAGAAATGTCCGGTTGGCGCCATTTCCGGAAGTTAGGCACTCGCCCACAAGCGGACTCTGAAGAGCAGCTGCTTTTGAGCAGGGCAGCAATGATCGAGTCCGACCCATGCCGACCATGCGGACCTTCAATACGGCCCGTCGTAGCGGTCAGCACCAGCTGGCCTGTTCCGTCTGGCGCGCGCGCAGAAGTTCCTGGATGTTGGCGTCGAGGATCCTGAAGCCGACGTTGCCAAACAGCTTCTGCCGACCCTCGTTGAGCACGAAGCTTGGGCTGCCCTGGATGCCCATGGCGGCGGCGTCCTTATAGTCCGAGGCTAGGGCCGCGAAGGCGGCTCCATCGTCAATCAACGCCTCGATACGGCCGACGTCGACGCCGCAGCTCCGGCCGACCGCGCACTGGACCTCCCAGCGCGCGATATCCTGCGCCGACTCGAAAAATGCCCTACGCAGTCCGCGGACGGTTCTCTCATAGGTTTGCGGCGCACAGCCCCCGGCGGCCTCGTCCAGATGAACCGCCTTGAGGAGCAGATGTGCGCCTGTGGAGGAGGCGGGCCGCACGGTCAGCCAGATGTCCGGGTTCACCTGAACCTCGGGATAGTCTGAGGCGGCGCGCCGCAGATGTTCATTGAAGCCCGCGTATCCGCCCCTGTCGCCCCAGCCGTCGGCGATCTTGCGGGCGGTGTCGCCGAACACCGAGCAGAACCGGTATTCGAACCGGACCTGTTCGCCGTAGGTCGCCCTGGCCGCGTCCACGCGCAGCTCCGAAATATGCGCCCAAAGGCACAGCAGATCGGAGAAATAGACAATCGGCACCCGTTTCACGCTCGATCTCCCAGCCGCCAACTCCTCAATGATCCGCAAGACGGTTGCGCGGTGGAATATCCCATGAACAGCTGCCCGACGGAGCTGTGGCTGAATCAGGCCGAGGCTTCGCCGGTCACGGCATACCGCAAAGGCTTTTGTCGGCCATGAGGCGCTGCTCGGGAGTCAGGACGCCGTAGAGGCCCAGGACCGCCGTCCGAGAGTTGTGGAGCGCCTCGAGGTGCGCCTTCATCATCGTTTCGTGGTGTGCGAGGCGTTCGGGGAGCGGCTTGGCCATCATCATCGCCATCATGCCGTCGCCGCCCGGCTTGGCGTCGGACTTCATAGGCATCGGCATGTCGCCGGGCTTCTTGGCCATCGGCATGGTCATGCCGGCGGGCATTGGGCGGGGATCGGCCTTCGCGGCCTCCGCAAAGGTGTTCCACGCTGTGAGCTGCCGGTCGGTGATGTTGAGCTCGGCCTTCAGACCTGACAGACGCGCCTCGGACAGGCCCATGCAATGCATAGGCGCCATCTCCATCATGCCCCCCTTCATCCCGCCTTTGGCCATCATGCCGCCCTTCGCGGCGGGCGTGGCGGGCGCGGCGGCCTGGTCAGGCGCGTGGCTGTGGTCGTGGGGTGGCGCGGGCTGTTCGGCGGCGTAGGCCGGGGCGCCCAACCCGAGGGCGGCGGCGAGCAGCAGGGACTTGAAGGACATGGGCATGGCGTTTGGCTTTCTGGATCAGGCAGATCCGATCAGCGCAGTATTCACCGACCTGTCCCCGGCATCCTTGATCTGCCACAAACACGTCGCCCCTTCTTAGGTTCCGGTCCCGTCCGATTGTCCGCTCCCCACCCTTCTCGGAACTCCGGAATGTCTGCTCGCAGGGGCTTGACGGAGAATTCCCCATACAAGGCCTTCCCCTACGGCCGGGCCAACGTCCCGGCCGACCCCTTCTGCAGGGACACCCCGCAACGCCCCGGGGAGCAGATGCGAGGTCCGAGGCCGATCGCGATTGGCGGCGCGCAAGCGGCGCTCGCGGTGCGCTACACGTTCAGGTCGGGGTGATGCAGGGGGCGGCGGCTTCCGTCCGCGGCTCGCTGACGGCTCCAGGCCGACCGCGGCTGATCTGTCGCGACTCTACACACTCAGGCGCGGCGCTCCCCGTTTCGGACGCGAGTTACAGAAACTCCGACGAACCGGACGTCGCGTCGTCAAATGCGGAGCCTTTCCTTGCCGCATCGGCGGCCGCCTGAAGAAGGCCAACCGAGGCCTCAGCGGCTTCCACGGTGAGGGCGATGCAGATTCCGTCCGGACCTGTCAGAACGACGGCGCCGGGAACCGCCGTCACTTCCAGCGGCTCGGGGCAAGGGTCTTGGAGTGATCCCGCATGAGTCATCGCCATCCAATGAGTTTGCAGGGGCGACGTTCCAATGGCAGCGCAGGAATATGGGAAAGCCGTGGTGGAATCCGCGTCACAAGCCTTGCAGGTCAAGACGATTTGGTGGGAGCCCGCGCCGCTTAGGCCATGGCAGCTGACGCCGTCAGCCAGTGAGGGGAAGGCCTTCCCCTGCGGCCGGGCCAGGGTCCCGGCCGACCCCTTCTGCGGGGACACCCCGCAACGCCCCGTAGACGTCGGTGTCGAATGTTCCAATCCTTTGGGGCGGAGGGAGTCGGACGGTTAGCCTTGGGCGGGTAGGCGATCTTCAAAGGGTCCGCTCTGCGTCAGAGCGCGGAGCGTGGCCCACAAGCGATTGGCGGCTTTCGAGTCCCGTCGATGAGAGGGACTGGAACCGAGGGGCTCGGCACTACGGGTGACTCCCGCCGGACGCGCAAGGTCCCCTTGGGTGAGGAGTTCAAGCCGCCCTGCGGCGAGTGGAAGTTGATGCCAGCACGGAGGCCTTCTCGTGCAAGTTGCGCTGGCTCACAAACCGGATTTAGGTGCGTCAATGGACATTTCGCAGCTCGCCCGGACGATCTTTCCTCGCGGCTACATCACCTATCCCCAGTACAGACGCGCGATCGATGCGGCGCGACAGGGGCGCTCGCCCCAAATGCCATCCAGACGGCTTGACCTTCGCCAACCGCCCATACTTGCTGCCGACCTATTCGCTATTGCGGCGTCATTGCTCCTGAGGAGTGGAGCCTATCATCACATTTCACCAGAGATCGGTGGCGTACCGGGCGCGCGAACGATCACTGTAAGCGAGGTCGAACGTGACCGGTGGATCATTGCTGGTGGCGACTGGCGCGGAGATGGTGAGCGCACGCTGTTGCCGCACCCAAAACCGCTTCTGGACGCATGGAAGGAGCTGTGGGCCAATCCGCTCGCTCCCGTATATAAGTCGATCCCCCTGTCAGGGGAGCCTCCCGCCTGGTGGCGACCGGCCCTCGCGCTGATGGCGATGGCCGACGAGGCCGCCCTCAACATTGGCTTCGACATCGGCACAGCGAAGTCAGCCCAGGCCGCATCGGCCGAGCTCGCGATGCGCGGTCTGATCAGTCGTGGTCATAAGGTGCAGACACTCTCTGCGGCGGACCCGGATCACGTCTGCGTTTTGCCCAAGAGCCGAACACCTCGCGTTGGATGCACCTTACGATCCCTGTCGCATCACCTCTCGCTCTTGCCGCCGCGAGGCCTGGCAAAGGCCTACTGGGTGCCATCAGCGGCCCTTTCCCTGGAAGGGCCGGCCGAGAGTGCGTCGCCAGCCGCTTTCAACGTTGTGACGGTTCCGTTGCCTTTCCGGATCCGCGCTACGGCGTTCGGCGGCTCAGAAGCCGATCAACCGAACTGGGGTTGGTTTCGTGTCACTCCTCACTGGTGTCCGGGGAGTGACGAGAAATCTGTCGATGAAGGAATGCCGGCCTTCTTGCGATTTCTGGACGCGGTCCTAGACCGCGCGGCCCGCGATGTGGGCGAGGTTCACTGTCTCGTCTTCCCCGAGCTCGCGTTGAGCCATAGGGCTTTCCTGAGCATTGCAGGCCACTTATCGCGCAGGGATGGGTTTGAACTCCTGGTTTCGGGGCTATTCGATGCGGCAGTTGATGGCGAGACGCCGCGCGAAGGCAATTTCGCCGCGATGGCGCAGTTCGCTCCCAATGGCGGACAAGACAAGACCTACACAACCTCAGTCCGGGAGAAGCATCACCGCTGGCGGCTAGACCGCAGTCAGATTGAGACCTATGCCCTCGGCGCGTCCTTAGACGCTAACCGGGGATGGTGGGAAAAGATCGATATTCTGAGCCGCAGTTTGGACATCTTCACCATCCGGGGCGAGGCCACTGTGACAACTCTCATTTGTGAAGACCTGGCGCGCCATGACCCCTGCCAGGAACTGGTTCGCGGGATCGGCCCTAACCTGCTGTTTGCCCTTCTAATGGACAGCGCGCAGCTCAAAGATCGCTGGTCCGGTCGGTACGCCACGGTTCTTGCGGATGATCCTGGATCCTCGGTGCTGACGTTCACGTCGCTGGGGCTCATAGAGCGGGCCAACGATACGGGTCAGTTCCCGAAGTCACGAAAGGTAGGTCTTTGGCGGGACGACTCTGGAAGGACCGTCGAGATCGATATGCCGGTGGACGCACAGGCCATGTGTCTGACCTTACAGCCCACCCCTTTGACCGAGCATACCCTCGACGGGCGCTCGGACCGGAACGTAGCGCAGTCTTGGCGGCTGACGGGGCTAAGTCCGGTCAGCATCGACACGTCCAGCTATGAAGCGAGCGTGGTTCTAGGCGGCCGATGGCCAGCCGAGGGATGGTCCGACTAAGTCAGGCCGCGACCAGGTTCGGTTCCGCCTGGCGTTCGTCCTCGTCTGACTGCATGGGGAAGATAGTCAGCGCGACCTGAACAGCTTCTGGATCGAGCGTGCGCGCCAGAGCGTCGTAGGAGCGCTTGTTCTCCTCAAGATAGCTCCGTCCGTATTCCAGCATACCCGGTCCTTCCAGAGCGTCTAAGAGTCCCGCCCTTGATAGCGCAAACCTAAGACCTCGCCTCAGGCACATCAAGCCTCGAAGCCACGGCACGTTGAGCATCATCATATGGGGCTCGTCGCTAAACAAACTGCTGACGAGTGCCGCAACCCGGCCAAAACCCACCAACGCAAGGCTAGGTTCAACCCAATCACGAGACGCTGCCAACGCTACAGCCGGCGCGCCGTACGGCGAAACGGATGCTCGGCGCCTGCCAACCAGGCGCGGGAGGCGAGGGACTGAGCAGGAGCCACGCTTACCCGGGCGCCGGTCACCGCTGCGGCGTCGTTCGCGGACGACCGCCAGCTCTTGGAGACGGCGTGCGCCCGGGTAGAGGCGCTGCCGGAGCGCCATGGCGGGGTGGAAACCCGTGGCGACTAAGGTTTCCGGTCGGGGTCAGCGCCAAGGCGCCTCGAGGTGGGCTCCCTCGGCTAACCGTTGTTGGCGCCATGCCGCTTGATGTGCTCCCGGAGCTTGTTGCAGGCCGGTCCCATCAGTCGGGCGTTCTCGCCGCCCTTCTCGAACTGGTAGGCGATTGTCGTGACCCCAGCGAGGTCGCTGGGCAACTTCAGGTCCTTTTCCCGCGGCTCCATGAGGATCGCGCGGGTCCGGCCAAGTCGGCCCATGAACAGGCCGAGTTCGAAGATGACGTTGTCGCGCGGGGCTGGCCAGTTCTCGGATCGACTCTCGGTCACGTCGTCGGCATGGGCGATGGCGATCGCGAAGTCGGAATTGTCGACCGCGGCCTCGAGGTCGTCGAGGGTGTAGTTGGCGACCTTGAAGCAGCCCTCGTTCCAGAGTTCGACGCTGAAGGCGTCATGTTCGAACGCGTTTTCTAGGATTCGCGCGATTGGCAGCGCCTCCACCGAGCTGATGATGAACACCCGCACCTTCTCGCGGAACGCCCCGATGGTGGTGTTCCGATGGAGGAGGCGTCGGGCGAGCTCCTGGGCGATCGCCTTGTAGACGAAGGGGTGGCGACCGCCGATATCGGCGAAGGCCTCCTCTGAGAGCTTGACGACGACAACCGTTTCGTTGGCGATCACGGTCGCCGCCCGGGGTTGCGCCGACTGGATGGCGGCCATCTCGCCGACGTGGTCGCCAGGCCCGCGGACAGCCACCTGGCGGCCATTGACGACTACGTTGCAGGTTCCCGCCACAAGCAGGAAGACGTCGTTCGTCACATCTCCCTGTTCGATGATGACCGAGCCTGCGGGATACTCGACCAGCTCGCCTCGTTCGGCGACTTCGCTCACCAGGGTCTTCTCCGCCCCCAGCAGCTTCTGGCCCGCGAGGACCTCAAGTAGGCGCCGGCTCCCTTGGCCGCCTTGAAAACGTTCGATCATGATCTTCTCCGATAAGTCGTCGGCCTCTTAGAGGCCGCCAGCCTCCGCCGAGGGCCGCAGGGATGGGGTGGTCCGGTTCATCTGGCGACGTCTCGCCGCGGCCGTGGGGCGCCGCTCCGGCGGGTCAGCGCGTAGCCGTGGGGCAGGGGCGCTTCTTCGCCGGACGAGAGCCGGGGCCGCCCTTCCCGCCAGGGGGCAGCCGGCTACCGAGCCGCAGCAGGTGCGGTCCTTGAAGGTTCGCCAGAACGCCTCCTCGGCCTTCTGCCAATCCCACAGGGCCTTCGTTAGAGCCGCGGCCTCTCTCGCGTGAGCGCCGCACCAGCCCATCGGGCGCCCTGAGCCGCAGAGGCAGGCCTGTCGCCGCGTCGCGATGCGTTGGCCCTCGACCCACACCGACAGAATTCGGCGACCCTCGCGGCGCAGCTCCAGGAAGCGACCGGAGCCTCTGCGCGAGGTGATGGCGGTGAGCGCGCGCCGTTTGAGAGCCTCTTCAAAGGACGCCGTTAGTCCGCGAGCGGAGGCCTCGGCGATCAATTGATGCCGGGCGGCGTCGCCGTGCGCCCAGGCGGAGTGGTTTGGCCATCGCCCGAGCCGCGTGGCGCGTTCCTGCAGGCGAAGATACTGCAGCAACGTGCCCCACCAGCGGACGGCGCTCTCCGTATCGGTGACCAGCAGCTGTTCGGCCGCCTGCCAGGTCATGCAGAAGGAGCCATCGTCATTGATGTGGCGCTCGGGGCAGAACGCCGGGAGGCGATCTGGCGCCTCCTCGCGCGCGGAAACCTGCGGCGCGCGGGCGTCGACCTTCAGCGTGTACCGCGCAATGAACCCATCGACGCGCCGAAGCCGAAGGCCAAGCAGCAACTGGCCGTCAGCGCAGGCCAGCACCGAGGCCTCGTGCGCCTCGGCCTCGGCCGCGATCAGCTCTGCGGCGCCCAGGCGCGCATCATTTCGCCTGGGCATAGGGCTTGACCTCAACGCGCGTAGACCGCGCCACGGCCGGCGCCGCCACGCTGAACGCCGCCGCCTTCGCCGCGCTGGCGGTGGCGTCCTCGCGTTCGGCCAATCCCTCCACGGCCTCGTTGTAGTCGAGGTTGGCGACCTTTCGGGTGTCGCCGAAGAGGTCGCGGACCGCCTGCCGGCCGTTGTCGAATGCTTCCTGGCCGAGGGCCGTCTCCTCTGCGCCGCAGCGGAGCTGCTCGGCCTCGGAGCTTCGGACGGCACGGCTCACGGAACAGCGCACCCGATCCCCGTGCAAGCCGAGCCGGGTGATCGTCACCGGCCCGTAGTCCATGCCGATCTGCAGTCCCAGGCCTTCGATGTCGATGTCAGCCTCCTCCAACGCCTCAAGAGAAAGCTCGAAGCTGGAGCGCAGCGCGCCGGCGCAAAGGATGCCAGTGCTGACGGTCTCCGCGGCGTCGGTGGTCTGGGCTGTGCCCTCGCAGAGCAGACCATGGGCGCAGTCGCCAATGAACCGCACCTTACGGCCGCCGAAGTCCGTGGTGAGCACCCGGTCCATCTCAGCGCGAATGACGTGCAGGGTCTTGATCACGTCACCGGGGCGGTCGGCGACATGGCGATTGACGAACGCAGTGAACCCGTCCAGGTCCGCATAGAGCGACAGCGCGTCCTGCCGTCGCGAGTTCTTCGGCGTCAGCGCCGAGATGTCGAGGCCGCTGAGCGGCGGGGTGTGGCCGGAAAATTCGAAGGCCCCGATCGGGTTGGCCGCAAGGTCGTCGCGCCACTGGCGGACAATCTGATCCTTGTCGCAGCTGAGCTGCGCAGCCTCCTGGGAAGCCGCCACGTCGGCGGTCGTCAGCGCCGTGGACTTCGGATCGCTCACCGCCTTGAGGCCGATGGCTGCACGCGCCGCCGCGGTGAGGAAGATGCCCTTCGTGCCGCCCGCCGCGAACTTCGCCGCCATGTTCGCCGGTTCGCCGAGGAAGAGGGGCTCCCGTCCGCCCCGCCGGCCATTGTTGACGGCGAGCGCCTCGCCCGTGTCGATGCCAACCCGAACGAGGGCGTTCGGGATCTGCTCGTCGTCGTCCCCGGTTTCGGCCAGGACGTCGATGAGCAGCTGCGCCGTGGCCACGGCCCGGTGAACTCGAGTGGCTTCCTGCTCATCCCCATAGGGCTTGGCGACTAGGCCGTGCAGGCGCTGGTTATGGAAGTCGACGCGGCGAATATCGCTTTGCGCCAAGATGCGCGCCGCCGCGCGATAGTGAAGGTTGAGGAAGCGCAGGGTCCGCCTATGGCAGGTCACCCCCTCCACATCGGTGACGTTCAGCATCTCGTCTAGATTGAGGATGTCGGCGTAGAGATGCGCCGCCATCACGCGATAGGCCCGATTGACCGGGATGTTCTCAAGCGAGGTGTCGCGCTTGTAGTCGAGGATCTCGACCGCGCTCACTTCCTTCAACTTTTTCGAGATGTGAGCGGTCGCCCGCTCATGGTTCCAGTTGTGGCTCATGGCTCGCCTCTTGGGCAGGCTCGCCAACGGCGGTCGATCGACCGTTCTGACGGTTGTGCGTCGGACGCACGCCGCCTAAGGATCGTTCGACCGGCTCAGCGAGTCGGTTGAAGTGGGGAGGCGGCCGCCGGTACCGGCAAGTCTGCGCGGTCGCCTCTTCGATCAGCAGCCATTCGGCTGTTACGCGCACTACGGCCCGCGAATGCTTGGTCGACGCGCACAGCCATTTGACTCGCGCGATTTTGATTTCTAGGGAGCAGGTTAGGTTTGCCCGCCGACCCCGACACGGCAGGTATCGGCCGAGTCGGAGCTCGCCGCAAAGCAAAAATTAACCTATCACCCAGCTTACACGATTCGCCTCTGTGGGTAACCATAGTTGCTAGATGTGGTGGTCGCCGACCGGCGGCCGCACCAGATGCGGATGGAAAGCACCGTGCGGCCCATCCCGGCCGCGTGCGTTGACTTGCAGGTCGTCCACAACCATCTCGCATTCGCCCAAGTCTTTGCAAGGATAGGCTCTGACGTGATCGCTTCGCTCTCGGTTCCGCCCAGGTCCCGTCCGTAAGGGGGCCGCGCCTCGCGGCCGTCTGGGTGCGTGCCGCCTTCCGGCGCTGGGCGACTGGTCTCCCCAGCCTTCCGCGCTCGCCATGGTGACGCGGAAGCAAGGCCCCTGAGCTTGTGCAGGTTGGGCGATCCCGCTCCGGCCGTTCCGCCCGGCCTGCACGGCCACGCCTGCCCATTTGAAGCGGACGTTCCGCACGACCGCTTAGAGCGGACCTCAAGCCGCCGCGTGCAACGCCGCCAGACGTTCCTGGGAGGCCGCTAGCACCAAACTCTGCAGAGCGGCCACACGCCCGCTTATCCAAGCCAATTCCTCGGCCGTGATCTTGTAGTGAGGCGAGTATCGCGCATCGACATAGGCGCGCCGAAGAAGCTCAAAACACCGCTGTTCGAACTTTGTAGCCCTCGGCCAAGCAGCAGCCAGTGTCGGCGCAAGCTGCTCAGCCTGCGACCGCAGGAAATTGAGCTTGTGGGATTTGGGACTGTAGAGCGTGAGGACCAATAGTAGGCACGCGTAGAGCCGCTCAGTCGCTTGGTGGAGGCTAAAGGCGGCCTCTTTAGGACGACCGTTCGAGATGTAGAAATCAGCACCACGCGCGAAGGCCTCTGCGCTTGAACACCACTCATCAAAGTACCCCTGCGCCTCAGCCAATGCGGCTTCCGGTGAGAGCTTTTCGGGCGTGTCGAAGGGGTGGCCCTGGCTCTCGTAGAGGGCGATGCCGTCGCGCAGGATGTCGATGAAGAAGTAGCGGCCGAGTCGGAGCTTCTTGTTCACGTCGGCCAGGCTGTGGACGATGAAGTTGACCGGGGCGGAGACGCGCCTGGCGATGGTGACTTCGCGGGTGAGGCGCTCGTCGGCCTTGGCCCAGTAGTCCTGGACGTCGGTGAGGTCCTCGTGGTCGACCACCACCAGCAGGTCGTAGTCGGAGAAGTAGCCGCCCACCGGGTCGGCCACCCAGTCGCCGCGGGCGTGCGATCCGTAGAGAATGATCTTGAGGATCTGGCCGTTGCGGCGGTGGGCGTGGCTCTTGGTCTCGGTGGCCGCCTCGAATTCCTCGAACAGGATCTGCACCACGCGCACGAGCTCGCGTCGCTTGGCGTCGGGCAGGTGATCGAGATCGGTCCGCATCATCTTTGTGTCGCCCGCGTCGGGGTGTCTGACAAGAGCGTCGCCGTGAGGGCGGCCGGGCTGGTGCGGTCAGGCATCGAACAGCCCCTGGAATTCCGGGTCGCGGTAATAGCGCACCTTCCAGGGGGCCAGGGGCTCTTGGCCGGGCCGCAGCAGCAACAGCCGGTCATGGTTGACCCGCATCACCTCGTCGGGCGTCATCAGCGGCCGCGCCACATGGTGCGGGCTGGTCGACGACCCATGGGTCGAGCCCGGCTGGGTCGGCGAGGTCGAGACGCTGGTCGAGGTGGTCTCATAGCTCTCAGTCGCCGTGCCGAGCGTGCGTGAGACCCAGCTCGCGGTGTCGATGTCGGCGACGTTGAAGATCTGGATCAGGCCGGCGTTGGAGAGGAAGGTGCCGGCGCTCTGCCCATAGAGACTCCTGAGCTGGTGGATGTCCTGCAGGATCGCCCAGAGCTGCAGGCCGTAGCCCGCCATCAGTCCGAAGCCGCGCTCGATGGCTTCCAGCCGTCCCAGCGCGGCGAACTCGTCCAGCAGGAACAGCACCGGCGTCGCGGCCTGAGGCGTGGGCTGGCGCGCCAGGGCGTTGATCGCCTGGCCCACCATCAGCCGCAGCCAGCGCGCATGGGTGGCCAGCCGGTCGGGCGGCAGCACCAGAAAGATCGTCGTCGCGCGGGCCTTGAGGTCGGCGAAGCCGAAGTCCGAACGGCCGAGCACGGAGACCATCCGCGGACTGTCCAGGAAGTGGGTGTGGCGCTGGGCCGAGGAGAGCACCCCGGTCGCCTCGCGGTCGCTCTTGCCCAGATGGCGGTTGGCGGCGCGGGCGACAAGTCCGCCCGCCGCGCCGCTTGTTTGCATGGCCTCCAGCCGCGCCTCGAAGTCCTTCGGCGCGGTGGTCAGGATCTCGCGCACCTTGGCGAGCGAGCGAGAGGCGGGTGGTTCGGTGGCGACCACGTGCAGGATCAGCCCGGCGATCAGCGCCTTGGCCTCCTCGTTCCAGTGCGCCTCACCCACCTGGCCAGGCGGGTCATAGACCAAGGTCTCGGCGATCAGCGCGGCGTCCTCCGCCAGGTCCTGCGACCACGGGTCGAGATGGGCCAGGGGATTGAACGCCGCGCTCCGCCGCGCGGTGAGCCCGAACGGGTCGAGCACGTGGACGGGTCCGAAGGCGGCCCGCGCGCGGAAGGCGGCCCTTGTGTTCTCGCCCTTGGGGTCGATGCAGATCACCGAGCGGTTGGCGGTCAGCAGGTTGGGGATGATCGCGCCCACGCCCTTGCCCGAGCGGGTGGGCGCGATGGTCAGCAGGTGGGCCGGGCCCCCGTAGCGCATGAGCCGGCCCTGGCTAGAGCGGGCCACGATCAAGCCGTTGGGGTCGGTCAATGTGCTGGCGGCCTCCTGCCCGAACCTGGCCGAGCCGTGCACGTCGGACGGTCGCGTCTCGCCCCGCGCCCACCAGCCGCCGAAGCCGACAACCGCGCCCAGCCAACCCGTGGCGTTGGGCAGGATGGTGCGCAGGGTCTCGTCGACCACGGCGTCGCTGACGTCGACGGCGATGACGCAGCCCGTGCCGAGCAGGACGCCGGCGAAGAAGCCGCCAGCCAGCGACTTCATGAGGTCCAGCGTGCGGCTCATGGTTCGGGCGACGTTCTCGCCGCCTCCTGCGCCGTCCGATCGGCCTGCTCGGCTTCGAACGCCCGCTTGCCCCGCCGTCGCCAGAGATTGGTGACCGCGGCGTACTCAAAGGGCTCCACCCCGTCGGTCAGGCTCAGTAACGCCCCGTAGATCGCGGCGCGATCGTCGCCGGTGAGCTCGACAAGCCCCGCCTTCTGCACCAGCCCGCCAAGCCCGATCAGCTGTCGGGTCCGCTCCCGGCGCTCCATCACCCAGCTCCGGTGGTCATGGCGCGCGCGGACCCGTTCGGCGCGGTGGAGCGCCGCGCGCGCCGCGCGAAAGCCTTGCTGCGTCTGGTCATGAGCCCTGCGCCACGCCCTTGCCGCCTTGGCGAAAAAACGCCTCGCCCCTGGCGCGCCAGGCGGCCTTGGCCTGGGCGTTGTCGCTGCGGGCAGCCTCCAGCAGCGCCCCGGCCAGCACCTCGACCGGGACCTGGTCGGCGCCGGTGGCTTCCACCAGCTCGCCGAGCTGGCGGGTCTTTCGGTCTTTCAGGCCCTTGGCCTTCTCCGCGAGCCCGCGGAGTTCGGCGTCGAGATCGCGCGGACGTCGCATCGGGACGCCTCCTTTTTTAGGTGGATGGAGCGGTCAGCCTGACCCGCTATGGGTGTGTGGGCCACTCCGTAAACTTACGGATGGGTGGAACCAGTCACGACGACCTAAAAGTCGGAGTGCGCGCTTATACGTCGTGTCGACGTTGCGCGTCGCTTGGAGGGCGACCGTGGCGATCTACCATTTCTCGGCCAAAGTCATCGGCCGCGGCCGGGGCTCAAGCGCGGTGGCCGCAGCGGCCTATCGCTCGGCTTCGAAGCTGTTCGACGAGCGGATCGCCCGCTCGCACAACTTCTCCAACAAGGCCGGCGTCGAGCATTCCGAGGTGCTGCTTCCGGAGGGCGCGCCGGAGCGATGGGCCGACCGGCAGACGCTGTGGAACGAGGTCGAGGCGGCGGAGAACCGGCGTGACGCCCAACTCGCCCGCGAGGTGGAATTCGCGATCCCCAAGGAGCTCTCGCAGAAGGACGGCCTGGCGCTGGCGCGCGCCTTCGTGCAGCGCGAGTTCGTATCCAAGGGCATGGTCGCAGACCTCAATGTGCACTGGGACATCGGCAAGGACGGCGAGCCCAAGCCGCATGCCCACGTCATGCTCACCTTGCGCGAAGCCACGCCCAACGGCTTCGGCGCCAAGGTGCGCGACTGGAACCGTGTGAATGCGCTGGGCCAGTGGCGCCGCGACTGGAGCCGCGACGTCAACCGCAGGCTGGCGCAACTCGGCATCGAGGTCCGGGTCGATCATCGATCCTTCAAGGACCAGGGCATCGACCTGGAGCCGCAGGGCAAGATCGGGCCCGCCGCGGCGGCGAAGGAGGGGCGCCAGGAGTATTCCGCCCGCGCCGAGCAACATCGACAGATCGCGCTGCGCAACGGCGAACGGATCATCGCCGAGCCGACCGTCGCGCTGAACGCCATCACCCGCCAGCAGGCGACCTTCACCGACCACGACCTGGCGCGCTTCGTCCATCGGCACACAGATGGGAAGGAACAGTTCGATCGAGCCCTGGCGGCTGTGCGAAGCGCGCCCGAGATCATCAGCCTGGGACGCGACGGCAAGGGCCGGGAACGCTTCACCAGCCGCGAGATGCTGTCGACCGAACAGCGCCTGGCGGCGGCCGCGGATCGTCTATCGCGGCGCACGGATCATCGCGTCTCGGCCTTGGGCGAAAATCTCGCCCATTTCGCTGCCGCGAGGCGTGGCCTCGTCCTCTCGGACGAACAAACCCGGGCTGTCCGCCACGTCACCGGCGGATCGGATCTGGCCCTGGTCATCGGCTATGCCGGCACCGGCAAGAGCGCCCTGCTGGGTGTCGCCCGGGAGGCCTGGGAAGGGCAGGGCTTCAGGGTGCAGGGCGCGGCGCTCTCCGGCATTGCCGCGGAGAGTCTTGAGGGCGGCTCGGCGATCCCGTCGCGCACCCTGGCCAGCTACGAGCATGCCTGGGAGCGCGGTCGCGACCAGCTGACATCGCGCGATGTGCTGGTGATCGACGAGGCAGGATTGGTTGGATCCCGACAGCTCGAGCGTGTGCTTGGCAAGGCGGAGGCCGCCGGCGCCAAGGTGGTGCTCGTGGGCGATCCGGAACAGCTGCAGGCGATCGAGGCGGGGGCCGCGTTCCGAGCGCTCAGCGAGCGCCACGGTGCGGTGGAACTCACCGAAGTGCGGCGGCAGGGCGAGGGGTGGCAACGCGACGCCACCCGGCAACTGGCCACGGGCCGCACGGCCGAGGCGCTGGGCGCCTATCGGCAGGCCGGCATGGTGCATGTGCACGAAGACTTGGATGCCGCGCGCGCCGCGGTTGTTGCGCGTTGGGCCGACGCCCGCGGCGCTGAGCCTCGTAGCTCACAGGTGATGCTGGCCTACCTGCGCGCCGATGTCGCCGAGCTCAATCGCATGGCGCGCGATCGCATGCGCGAGGCCGGCCAGCTCGGCGAGGACCAGGCCGTGACGACCATGCGCGGCGCGCGGGACTTCGCCGCCGGCGACCGCGTCATGTTCCTGCGCAACGAGCGCTCCCTGGGCGTCAAGAACGGCACCTTGGGCGAGATTGTCGCCGTTTCGGCGACAGACATGAGCGTGCGGCTGGACGATGGGCGCGCCGTGGCGTTCGACCTGAAGGACTACGCCGATCTGGACTACGGCTACGCCTCGACCATCCACAAGTCGCAGGGCGTCACCGTCGATCGTGCCCACGTGCTGGCCAGCGGGCATTTGGACCGGCATGCAGCCTATGTAGCGCTATCGCGGCATCGGGCGCGTGCGGACCTGCACTACGACCGTGAGACCTTCGCGCAGGACCGCGACCTGGTCCGGGCGCTGTCGCGGGATCGGGCGAAGGATACGACGCTGGACTATGGGGCACAGGCGCCAGCGCCACCGGATGCGGGCGCCGAGGGCGGCGTGTCGGCGCCCCGGTCAGGCTTGTTCGCGGCTTTCCGACCGAGCCCGCGCGCACCGGGTCCGGAGGCTGGCTCAGACCTCGGTACCGCAGCCCAGGCTTACGCCCGGGCCTGGAGCGACGCCGAGCGAATGAGGGGGCTGGGCCTCTCGGTCCTCGAACACCAGAGCGTCGCGCTCGAGCAGGCGGGCCGGATGCTGGAGGAGGTCCGACCTGGGCTGGCTGACGCGGTGGATCGCAGCCTTCGGGGCGATCCCAAGATGGTTGACCAGGCTCGCCGCGGTGAAACGCACGCGCTGCTGCGAAGCGCCGAGCACGACCGCTTGGGCGCCGCGATCCAAGGCCAGATAGGGCTCAAGCAGGGACCTGAACGGGAGCGGGCCCTGGGTCACGAGCTACCACCGCCGACGAGGGGACGCGGACTCGGCCGGGGATGGGAGCGATGAACGATGACCCCGCCACCGTCGCCTTCGAGCATCTCCGCTCCGAGGTGGCGTTACTGCGACGGGCCATCGAGGGGCTGTCGGCCCAACAGCCCGAGCCGACGCCGGATTATGGCCCAACCCTGGCCAAACTCCAGAGGGCCATGGGAGGCCTTGAGGAGCACGTCGGGCAGTTGGCGGAGAGCCCGGCGCTTGCTCTCACGCCGGAGACTGTCGCGTCGCAGCTTCTAAGCCACGCGGCCGAAGCGCGCGCCGAAGTGCGCCTTGAGCTGGCCCAGGCCCTTAGCGGATTGATCCAGGCTACAAGCTTGATGACAAAGACTGCCGGACTGGTGCGGACTGGTGAAGCTCAACGGCGCCGGCTGGTTCAAGCCGCCCTTGCGGGGAGCGCCGTCGGGCTCCTCGCGTGGGTGGCCCTGTCCGGGCCCATCTCGCGAGCGCTTCCAGCGAGGTGGAAGGTTCCGGAACGCGTCGCGGCCGCGGCGCTGGGGCAGGATCGATGGGCCGCGGGGGCCCGGTTGATGCGCGGGGCCGATGACGCCAGCTGGCGACGCCTGCGTCTGGGCGAGGACATCGTGGTTCAGAACCGCCGCGTCCTGGACGCTTGCTGGAAACGTGCCGAGCGGCTTGGGCGACCCATCGCGTGCGAAGTTCGAATTGGCGGCTAGTGAAGGGTTTGAACGCTCGACTTCTGCTTAGGGCGCTTCGCAGCCCTTGAGAATGTCCGCTTCCGACCCCCTGAAGAACCATGCTGTTTGAAGTGATCGGGAACTCAAACTATTAGGGGCGTGGCCCTGACGCAGGGGCGCTCAGGATGCCGGGGCCAACCTCATCATGATCTCGCCCCGCGAGGTGGACGAGGCATTGCTTGACCATCCAGCTGTAGCGGAGGCGCTGACCTTTGCTCTGCCGCATGACTTGCTTGGCGAGACGGTCGCTGCCCTTGTGGTTCTCCAGACCGGGGCCATGGTCACCGAGCGCGAAATCGTTGCATTTGTGGCGCGGCGCTTGGCGGCGTTCAAGGTTCCCGGCCGCATCATGTTCTTAGATGAGCTTCCCAAGGGTCCTACGGGCAAGCTGCAGCGCATCGGCTTGGCCGATCGTCTGGGGCTTCGCTAGCAGCGCCATTCCCGAGCGCTCGATAGGCTGACGCTCCGGGCCCATGTCCATTGATGGGGCACAGCGGCTATCTCGGCCGGCGTCGGAACTGTTTGGATGGCATCTGACGTTGGAGGGCAGGGAAGGTGGTCATGTTCCCGTGTTTGACGGCAATCGCCAAGCCTGAAATGTTTTCCCGCGGGCGAGAGCACAGGCTGCGCCTCTGGGGGAGACACGTGGACGCCAGTCCGACAAGGGCCAGGATACCTCTGCTCGCGGGCGCCCGGGGCGCAGGTGCGCTTGTGCTCGGCGGGCTGGATCTGGACACCCTGCTCAGCCGGTCGCTCGTGGCGCCTGACGCGACCTTTGTCACCTCCGACCAACACACCCTGCTGATGCTCAACAGCATCGATATGACCGGGGACGAGGCTCACGCCCTTGGGGCCGGGCGTCTGAACCACGGTTTCGCCTCCCTGGGCCTTCGGACCATGCTCAGCACCTCGACTCTGGGGTCCGCTCTCGGGGTGCTCACCCGCTACTTCACGACCTGTTCTTCGGTGCTCCGCATGCGCATCGAGTCTCGCGGCGATTTCGTGGAAGTCTCCCTTCGTGCGGAAGGTCGCGACGAGGCGCGCTGCGAGGTGCTTGAGGAGATTTGGTTCAACGCGCTCTACGCCTTCATGAGCTGGTTCGTGGGGCGGCGGCTGCCGGTGGTGGCGGCCACCGTGGCTCGGCTCGACCATCCTTCGGCGCACCGGGTACACTGGGCCGCCGGCGCGCCGCTTACCCGGGGAGAGGTCAGCTCGCTCCTGTTGCCCCGCGCCTGCCTCCAGTGGCGGCGACAGGTGGAGGACGTCGAGGAGCCGGTGTGGGAGGCCCTTCGCTTCTGGATGGACGACGATGTCCGGCCGCATGCTCAGACGGGCCTTCGCTCCGTCTTCAGCCGGTTCGAGACGCCCGCTGGACTGAGGTTGGACGACGCCTTCGATCAGGGTGTCGGCGAACGCCAAATGAGCCGCCGCATCAAGGCCGAGTACGGTGCGACCTTTCGCGATCTTCGGGCCGATGCGCTGGTCGACGTCGCCACGCGGCTGCTGCAGACGACTGACGTGCCGATTGATGAGATCGGAGCCCAGCTTGGCTATGCGGAGGAACGCAGTTTCCGGCGTTTCCTGCGCAATCGTGTGGGTCGAACGCCCGCTCAGATTCGCCGAGCCGGGGCCCGGGCTCCGCGCACCTCGGATGAGGCGGTGAGATCGCGCATTCACGCCCTGACCCGCAAGATGGAGCTCTAGGCCCGGCGCCGATGTCCGAATTGGTCCCCCCAGGGCGTCTTGTCCTGACCTTCTAGTCGGCCGGTCGCGACGGTTAGGTCCCCCCAACGATAAAACTGGGGGAAACGTCGTCGTGCAAACCAAGTCCACACTAATTCCGCAGGGCGCTTGGCGCCCGCATCTTCACCTGTCGGCGCTGCTGGCCTCGAGCTGCCTGGCCGGCGTGGCCGTCGCGCAGGAGGCGCCCTCTGCGCTCGACGAGGTGATCGTCACCGCGCAGCGTCGCTCGGAGTCCGTGCAGCAGGTTCCGGCCGCCATCACCGCCGTCAATCAGGCGATCATGCAGCAACGCGGCATCACCGATGTCGGCACGCTGCAGTTCGCGGTTCCGAGCCTAACCCTGGGCAGAAGCCTCGGGGTCACTCAGATCGCCATCCGCGGCGTGGGGCGCAGCGTCGGCCAGCCGGGTGTCGCCATCAACATCGACGGGGTCTACCAGCCGCGGAACACCCCCATGGTGGTCGGCCAGTCCGACCTCGACAGGGTCGAGGTGCTCCGAGGGCCGCAGGGAACCCTCTATGGCCGCAATGCCAATGGCGGAGCGGTGAACTTCATCACCCAGGCCCCCACCGCCGAGTTCGGCGGTTACGTCCAAGCCAGCTACGCCACCTATGACGAGTATCGCCTCCAAAGCGCCCTCAACCTACCGATCAACAATCGGGTCCGCACGCGCTTGGCTATCGACTACAATCGGCGTGAAACCGGCTTCGTGAAGAATGTCGCCGGCGGAGCCGATCTCGACACAGTCGACACCCTGGCTGGGCGTCTGCGGGTGGGCGTCGATTTGACCGACCACCTCGATCTGGACCTGAACTTCAACGCCTTCCGCGGAGGCGGGGCGGGCGACTATTATGTGCTTACCAGCCCGCCGAGCGCGGCCGGCGTGGCGCTCAATCCCTATATCGTCAACGCCAATGTGCCGCTTCAGTACTGGCGGACCAGCGCCAAGGGGCCCACAGACAGCGAGAGGGATTTCTCCTCCCTCAGCGCCACCCTGAACTGGCGGCTCGACGGCTTCGATGTGAAGTCGATTACCGCCTACCAGCGGATGGACAACAAGTGGGACATGGACCGGGATGGTGTGGATCTCGCGGTGGTCGACGCCCACGCCGACGAGAACTCCAGCACCTTTTCCCAGGAGGTCGACATCTCCGGCACGACCGGCCCATTCGATTGGGTGGGCGGGCTCTACTACATGAACGACAAGCATGCTCAGACGACCTACTACGCCTTCAAGCTGGGCTTCACCCCCCTGCCCCCGAACTTCTACCTGGTCCAGAACATGCCCAGGTATCATACCGAGGCCTATGCCGGTTTCGGCGACGTCACCTGGCGGCTCAGCGATCGGCTCCGCCTGATCGGGGGACTGCGCTACTCGAGTGACAAGACGACGGTCATCCACCGCAACTATGTCGGCAACATGCTCACGGGGGCGGCGCTTTTGGAGACCTGTCCGATCCAGCGCGACGAGCTGGAATGGGACTCCCTGACCTATCGTCTGGGCGGCCAGTACGAGCTGTCCGACAACAAGAACATCTATGCGACCACCTCAACGGGCTTCAAATCGGGCGGCGTCAACTTCTCGGGCTGCAACAACGCCTTCAATCCGGAGGACATCACCTCCTACGAGGGCGGCTTCAAGGGACGGTTCCTCGACAATCGGCTGACCCTGAACGCCTCGGCGTTCTGGTACGACTATTCCGACTTCCAGCTCACCCAGGTGGTGGGGATCTCCGGGAGGATCACCAACGCGGCCTCCGCCCGGGTCAAGGGGCTTGAACTGGAAACTGTCTGGAGCCCGGACGATCACTGGTCGCTCAACGGCAGCCTTGCGCTGCTCGAGGCGACGTTCGGCTCCTTCAGCAATACCGATTCCCTGAACGCGACCTTGGGCCCTCAGAACCTCAAGGGTCGCTATCTCGCCAACTCGCCGAAGGTCTCCGGAAACATCGGCGTCGCCTATCGGACCGACGAAACCGAGTCTGGCCGCCTTACAGCGCGCGCGGACATCACGGCGCGATCCAAGATCTACTTCCGAGAGTTCAATCGTTCGGAAGAATCCCAAGCCGCCTATGCGATCGTCAACGCCAACCTAATCTGGGACAGCCCAGACCAAGCCTACCGGGTGAGGGTGTTTGCCAATAATCTGTTCGACAAGGGCTACTGGACCTCGATGCTCGCCGTTGATGGGTTTGGAGCTCGCGCAGGGTCGTTCGGGACCCCGCGTCAGGTGGGCGTCGAGCTGCGGGCGCAATTCTGATGGCGCCCGCTAGAGGGCCTTCAGGCCGCGCTTGGTTGGGATTTGCAGCCTTCGGTCTGGGCATGTTCCTAGCTGCGGGTACGTCGGCGGCCTCGCCACCGGCAATCTGCGAGGCTCTGCTGGGGCAAACCGTTGCGGCCGACCAGATCGGCCTGCCCACCAGGGGCGCCCGCGTGATCTCGGCCAGGATGGTCAGGGCCCGCGGCGCGCGTGGTCGGGCGACGCCGGCGTACTGCGAGGTGCGCGGCGCCATTGATCCGGTGGATGACGCCGCGCCGCAGATCCGCTTCGCGCTCGACCTTCCCGTGGCCTGGAACCACAAGGCCCTAATGATGGGCGGCGGCGGCTTCGACGGGGTGATCCCTGACACCGGCGGTCCAATGCTGGGCGAGCCGTTCGACCACGTGGTTCCGCCATTGCTGCGGGGCTACGCGGTCTTCGCCAGCGACTCCGGACACCAGGCGGTTCCCGGCGCCGCACCTATTCCCGCCGTCGACGCCGCCTTTGCGGTGAATGACGAGGCCCTGGCCAATTTCGGCGGGGCGGCCCTGAAGAAGACCCGCGATGTCGCCATCAAGCTTATGGCGCGGGCCTACGGCCAGACCCCGGACCGCACCTATTTTGCGGGCGGCTCCAACGGTGGTCGTGAGGGGTTGCTGGTGGCCCAGCGTTGGCCCGATGACTTCGATGGCGTCATCGTCGCCTTTCCCTTCTGGAACGCCGGTACGACGGCCCTGACGTTCGGGGCCGTGATGAACGGCTTCGCCGCGCCCGGCGCCTATCTGCCGCCGGCCGGGCAGGCCCTCCTGTTCGACGCGGTCATGGCCAGGTGCGACGGCCTCGATGGGCTCAAAGACGGCCTGATCGCCAATGTCGACGCCTGCGACTTCGACCCTTCCGTGCTCAGATGTGCTGGACCGGCGAAAGACACCTGCCTGTCGGATCCACAAATCTTGGCCCTGCGCAGGTACGACGCGAAGATCAGCTACCCGTATCGGACGCGGGGGCGGGAGAGGTCCTATCCAGGGTTTCCGGTGTTCGCCGGGGCGGATCTGCGCGGTGACCAGCAGATGGCCTCGACGCTGCCCGCTCACCCCGCCGTCGCCACCATGCCGGTCATCGCCCATTTCTGGGATCAATTCGCACGCTTCGTCATCGCCCGGGATGCCGGTTTCAATCCCTTGGCGCTCGATCCAGAGCATCCCGGACGGCGCGTTGGCCGGATCAACCAGGTGGTCGATCTCCTGGACGCCGATTCCGTGGATCTCACCCGGTTCAAGGCCCGGGGTGGGAGGCTGATCCTCTATCATGGCCTGGCCGATCCCATCGTCAGTCCCCGGTCTACGGCGGCCTATTGGAACCGGCTTCAGACGGTCATGGGGACCGACGCTGTCGGAGGGTTCGCGAGGTTCTACGTCATTCCTGGTTATGGGCACGGCCCGGCAGGCCTGAGTGCGTTCAACCCCGCCTGGGACGCGATAGGCGTGCTTGAGGCGTGGGTCGAGGAGGGGGTCTCGCCGGGTCCCCAGACCATCGCCGATGTCGGCCCCAAGGCCCGAAGCCGGCCGCTCTGCGAATATGGAACATGGCCGCGCTACGATGGGCGGGGTGATCCGATGCTGGCCAGCAGCTTCCGGTGTGTCGTGGGGATGTAGGCCGTCCCGCTCATGGGTCTGAGGATCTGGGGCGCCGTCACACGCAAGGTCTGCTTGCCGGCGCTGCGGCGATGTCCGGAAGTGGCGCCGAGCAGCCGTTCGACGGTCAAGCTAGCATCTGAGCCGACTAGCAGACGTCGGAACGCGGAGTCGGGTGGGTAGAAGACCTTGGCCCGGGGTGGAGCGGTGTCCGGACGAGGCCCACCCGCTCCGCCAGGCGGCGGCCGCCGACGCGCATGTAGAGACGTCATGCGGTCGGGCGGGCGATACCGATCCCGTCGCCGCCGCACTGCCTAAGGCCTTCCGCTTGACGGCCGGCGCGGAAGGTGGAGCTTGGCGCCATGGGGTGGGCGGGGATCAGGTTCTGGGTGTTCGTGGTCTTGGTGCTGGGCGCGCCCGCGCTGCTGATGGCCGCCGGAGACCCGCACGCGACCGACCTTGGAAAGCTGGCCCTGATACTTGGACCGGCGGCATTCGGCCTTGCGCTCAACATGGGCGTAGACGACCGGGGCCGGGGTGCCGCGAACTGGGGCCGCGTCGGAGTCGCGGCCGCGGTGACGGTGCTGGTGGCGACCGGGGCAGTGGCCGTCGCCCTGGTTTTCGGCGCCGCCCAGTTCCAGGCGGCTGCAACGACCCCCGGGGCGGTGGCGCTGGCTGCGGTGATCTCGGCGCTGACCAGCCTGCTGGAAGAACTGGGCTGGGCGGCCGCTGGCGTCGCCCTGGCGACCCGCGCGCATGGCCGCCGGTGGGGCGTCTTGCTGCTGGGTCTCGTCTGGGCCGCGTGGCACCTCATCCCGGTGTGGTTCCGGGTCGGCCTGTTCCCGGACCTGGAAGCCGGGCCGCCGGCGATGATCGCAGCCTTCGTCGTCTCTTGCCTGATCTACCGCGAACTCCTCACCACCCTGCAGGAACGGGCCGGGACCTGGCTGGCCGCCGCCGCTGGCCATGCGGCGCCGAACATTCTGCTGGCCGGGCTGATGGCGGCGGGCCTGGGCGGTTTTGGGCTCGGTGCGGGATGGATGCTGTTTCCGGCCCCGGGCGGGCTGGTGTTTCCGGTGCTGGCCCTCGCGGCCCTTGTGGCGTTCCGGGTGCGGAACCGGCTGTCCGGCAGGACCCCGGATCCACCCGACCAGGCCAGCAGGTACAACCAGCAGCGCCAGGGGCGGCCCCCGCCAAGCGGCCTCTCGGAACCTCCGGTTAGGGTCGAAATCCCGCATCGGTCACCGCGCAGAAAGCCGACCTTCATCGCTGATCTGCGAAAGCCCACTTCCCGCACTGGTCCCAATGTCTCTTCATGGCGCACCGCGGACCATCCCGATCGCCGCTGCGCTTGCCGTCCGAAATGGGTGAAGGCGGACGTCGCTGTTCAACCCCTCAGGATCGATCTCCCTCAGTGCAGCGTCTTTTTGAAGTAGCGCACGATGGCGGCGTTGAAACGCCTGTGGAGAGCCGTTCTGTCGATGGTCTTTGTGCAGATCGACGGGGCCACCTTCGCCAGGGCGTCGCTGCAGGGAGCCATGAAGTCGAAGTGGTCGGCGCCGGGAACCACGCGGTATTCGGCCTTGGGCAGCAGGCGGTGGACGACCTCCGCATAATAGGGCTGGGGCAAGACCGTGTCCCATTCCGCGCGCCAAAGCTGAACCGGAATGGACACCGACTTCAGGCCGGAGGGCTCAAACGCAAAGCCGAGCGCGGGCGCGACCACGACAGCCGAGCGGATACGCGCGTCGTGGGCGACGGGAGCGAAGGTGGCCGGGGCCGCGCTGGCTCCGGGACCACGCTGCTGCGCGCAGTCGAAGAAGTGCGGATGCTCAGCGCAGTGGCGCGCGAACAAGGTGAGATCCGGCTCGCCACCTATTGCGCCAAGAACGGTAAAGCCGCCGGAGGAGAAGCCGAACGCACCGATGCGCTTGGGATCGACGGCCCCGTGGCCTGACCAGCCCGTGGTCATGTAGTCGATCAGGCGGATGAGTTGGCCCGGCCGCTCCGTGATCCGCATTGCGCGGCTGCGGTCGCCGCGCGTGTCACCAGTGTGGGTGATGGAGGCCACAACGAAGCCTGCCTGGGCCAGGGCGCGCGCGGTATCATAGTGGTCGATCAACGATCCTCCGGTCCCGTGCGAGATCACCACCAAGGGGTGGCCTCGGCCTGCCACGGGCGCGTCAGGCGACACAGACTGCCGGAAGAGGCCGAGTGGGACATCCTTCTCAAGCGCGTCCGCAGGGTACCAAATCGCCCCCACCATCGAGGTGTCGCCAGGAACTGGGACCGATATCGTCTGGAATCCTACAGTTCCAGCCTGTGCGGCGCATGACAGCGCCAAGTAACAGGCCAATACCCAGCACCCCAAAATCTTCATTAATTCGCTCCCACCTATCTAAGACATCTATCGGGCGCCGCGTGGTGTCAAGGCGGGCCGCTCACAAAAGAGATGGCGGATCTGACCGGTATTTGCGTCCGTACAAGCAACCCGGCCCTTGGTCCTGGCGGTTGGGAGCTGGATCCCCATCCTTGGAGCGAACGCTCCGAGGTTCCGAAAGGGGACGCAGCCATCAGCTGGCAAGGCAGGGAGTGTCTGCTCCCGGGCTGGGGCCCGATCTCCGCTCCTGGCGCAAGGCGGACCCGAAGCCACCGGACCGGCCGAATTCAGCTGAGGCTGGTAAGCTGACATCCGGATCCCACGCGGAAGACCTCAACGCGAGGCAAAGCCGTTCTTCCTCGTAGGTCCGAGCGGTCTCGGAGGCGATGTGGAGCGCAGCAAACTGATGAGACCGCCCGCCAGGGCGAACGCTGCGGCGATGCCTAGGCCGACTCGAGGCGCGGCGGCGAGCGGGAAAGTCGTGAAGATCAGGGTCATCAGGACCGCGCCTGCGATTTGGCCCGTCAGGCGGGCCGTGCCCTGCAGTCCGCCGGCGGCGCCGCTGCGCTCGGGCGGAGCGATGAGGAACATGCTTCGGTTGTTGGGCGTCTGGAAGAGGCCAAACCCCAGGCCGCAAACGACGACGAATGGCGCCAGGGCCACGGGGCCGAGTGTAGCTGGGCTGGCGGCGGCGCCGGCCAGGCCGAGCGCCATGACAACGCCGCCCAGGCCGCAGAGCCAGGCTGTCGGAACACGATCGGAGAGCCAACCTGCCGCCTGGGCCGTCACAGCGACAGTGAGCGGCCAAGGCGTCATGTAGAGGCCGGTCATCAGCGTGGTCTGACCGAGATCGTGATGCAGGAGGAAGGGCAGCGCCAGGAGGGCGGCCGCCTGGCCGACGAAGCAGCAGACCGAGGTGATCACTGAGATCCTGAAGGAGGCGCCGCGCAGAAGATCCAGGGGGACGAGGGGCGCGGCCTTCGGCCCTTCCCGGCGGAGGAGGAGCAGCAGGGCGAGGGCCGCGGCCGCGAACAGGACGATCGAGACGCCCGCCTGGGTTAGCAGCAGGTCGGCCCCGGCCACCAGGCCGGCGAAGACGGTCGCATTGAGGGCGGCGCTGACGAGATCGAGGCGACGACGAGTGCCCTGGCGGCGAGGCAGGCCCCGGCCAGCCAGCAGGACCGCGGCGCCCACGGGTAGGTTAACCGCGAACAAGCAGGGCCATCCCCATTCGGACAGGATCAGGGCACCGATCGAGGGGCCGGCCGCTGAGGCCAGCGCGACCGCCGTCGCATTCCAGCCGATGGCGGCGCCCAAAGACTTGTCGGGTACGACCTGCCGCAGCAACGCCACCCCCAACGACATGACCGCCGCGCCGCCGAGGCCCTGGACGAACCGGGCCGCGACCAGCCAGGGCAGGGATGGGGAGAGGGCGCAGAGGGCGGACGCCGCGGTGAACACTGACACGCCGGCGATGAAGACCTTGCGGAACCCCAGGCTCTCGCCGAGGGCGGCGCAAGGCAGCAGGGCCGTGACAAGGGCGAGCTGGTAGGCGGTCACGACGAGGACCGAAGCGCCCGGTGTTACGTCAAGCGCCCGCGCGAGCGTCGGAAGCGCCACATTGACGATCGAGGCGTCCAGAACAACCAGGACGGTGGCGGCCAGGACCGCGGCGATGGCGTGTAACGGACGGCCGCTCATGCCACGCCCACCGTCCAGACGCCCTCGCGCTCGACGTAGCGGGTGATCCGTCGCTCGACCTTGTCCTCAACCTTCAGGTCCCGCTCGGTGAAGCGGAAAAGCAGGGCTGGGCCGGCCGTGCAGCGTGTGTCGTGGATATCGCCCGGCAGGTAGACCTGCACTTGCCCGGGAGCGACCCGGGTGGCGTTGCGCCTGACCAGGCGGGGCTGCGCGTCGGCGCCCTCAAGGCGGTCGTAGGTCCCCATCTCGCTTTCGCCCCTCTGGACGCCGTAGATCACCCAGGCGCGCCCGTGATCATGCGGCGGTCGGTATAGGCCCGCCGGCTCGGTATGGGCCAAGAGCACGAAACCGTGGTCGGTATCCCGATATAGCTCTCGGGCCAGCGGCTGCTGATGGTGGAGGTCGGCCAGCCAGGGTTCGGAGCCGTCAGCCGCAAGCAGGTTTGCTAGATGGCGGCTGCAGGCGGCCGTGACCCCTCTGTTAAGCGGGCCCCAATCCGAGCGAACGGCTTCGACGAATTTGTCCAGGGCGCTCTTGGCCATGGCGGATCTCCTTCGGTTCGATCAGGAGATATCGCTAAGGTCGATGCGGCGGAACGCGCACTATTTGCATTCAATTCGTGCGTCAGACGCCACATATGACTGGAAGCGTGGTACTGGGGGGCATGTTCTCCGCTGATCTGAACCTTCTCACTGCTCTGGATGTGCTGCTCGCCGAGGGTAGCGTCGCCAAGGCGGCTAAGCGCCTGCAGCTCAGTCCCTCCGCAATGAGCCGGACCCTGGCGAGGCTGCGGGAGGCCACTGGCGATGCGCTGCTGGTCCGGGCAGGCCGCGGACTTGTCCCTACGCCGCGCGCCTTGGCGCTCGGGGAGACGGTGGGCGTTCTGGTGCGCGAGGCCGAGGCGATGTTGCGTCCCGTGGAGGGGCTCGACCTCTCGCGTCTCGAGCGGACCTTCACAATGCGGGCTCGGGAAGGCTTCGTGGAGAACTTCGGCGCTGAACTGGTGTCGCGAGTAATGGCCGTCGCGCCCAAGGTGCGGCTGCGCTTCGTCGCCAAGGCCGACAAGGACAGCGGGCCGTTGCGGTACGGCAGCGTAGATCTAGAGACCGGCGTCGTCGAAAGCGTCATCGGACCCGAGATCCGCACCCAGCGACTGTTCGATGATCGGTATGTGGGCGTGGTGCGGGCGGGGCATCCGCTTGCCGGAGCACCGGTGAGCATGGCGGCATATGCTGCGAGCACTCATGTCCGCGTCTTGCTGCAGGGTTCGGAGCAGGCGCCGATCGACGACTGGTTCGCGCCGGCCGGAATCCGTAGGAATATCGTCAGCGACGTGAGCGGGTTTGCGGCCGCGCTGGCCTTGGCGCGGGGTTCGGACCTGGTCGCCACTGTCCCAGAGCGCCACACCCGGGTCCTGAGGGCCGGTATGGCGAGCTTTCGGCTGCCGGTTCCCTTGCCCGAATTCACCGTTTCGCTGCTCTGGCATCCCCGATCAGATGGCGATCCCGCGCATCGCTGGCTTCGCGGTTGCGTCCGCGAGGTCTGCGCCAGCGCACTTTAGGCCTGGCGAACGTCGGACTGCCGTCCGGACTCAGCGTCCGCGCGCCTGAACATGGACGGGGCGGTGGCGGGGAAGGGGCGCCAGACTCACGCCATGCCGGACGCGGGCGGCTAGCCTGGCTGCACTATACACGGCTGGCCATGTATTCCGGGTGTGCGATCCCCTCCGGCGCAGCCGACTTGCTTGGCGCCCGGCATAGGGACCGGGCAAATCAAGCACGCTTGCAACGTCAGCTCTAGGTCAGGAACCCAACGTCCGCTGCTGGCGCTTTGGGGTCGAAACCATTGAGCTGCCTGCTCTCGATCAGGCTTTGATCCGCAGGCCGCGGCACCAATGCCGTGGCGGGATGACGCAGGCGCACAACTGGCGCGCGGCGGCGTTGGCCTGGAAATGACTTCTTCAAGGTCTCAAGGTCAGTCTGACCAGATGACGGGCGCAAATCCCTACGCGGCGTGGTCTGAGCTTCGGGGCCGCGAGACGCGCCTCCGGCTTCTGCTGGCGATCGCCACCGCAGTCCTGGGGTACTCGTTGACCGGGGGCGTCGAACTCTGGGTCTGGCTGGCCGCGGTGGTCACGACACAGTTTGTCGACGGGAAGGTGCTCGAGGTCTGCGCGCGCGACAGCCAGGCGCCGCCATCGATCGCATGGCGAGCGACCTACGCTTCCAGCATCTTTCTG
The DNA here is from genome assembly GCF_024298925.1 of Phenylobacterium sp. LH3H17. Taxonomy (NCBI): domain Bacteria; kingdom Pseudomonadati; phylum Pseudomonadota; class Alphaproteobacteria; order Caulobacterales; family Caulobacteraceae; genus Phenylobacterium; species Phenylobacterium sp. LH3H17. Next base: position 1,471,529 of record NZ_CP101283.1, read on the forward strand.
ACATCTTTCGTGTTCAGTTCGGTCGGCCTGCTGGTCCTTCAGCGGGGGGATGCGCATGCCGCGGTCTTCGCGCTCCTGGTCAACGCGGGGGCGCTGCTGAACCTCGCCATGGTCAGCCATCGCGCCCCGCGCCTCGTCCTGATCGCCTGGGCCGGACACCTCTTGCCGCTGCTTGCCCTCCCTTGGCTCATCCTCGAGGCGCGCCCGGACCCGATCGGCGCCATCTGCGTCACGCTCGCCGCCCTGGTGTTCGTGGGCCATCTGATCATCGCGACCGGACGTTCGGCCGCCGCTGAGCGCGAAACGCGCGCCGCGCTTCACACCGCCCAGGACGTCCTGGCGCGCTCCGCAGCCGCGGAGCGCCGTCTCCACCTCGCGGCCGAGATCTCCGACCTACACATCTATGAGATGGATCTCGTCGGCGGCGCCCTGTCCTGCGACGGCGCCGCAGCCACCTTCCTCGAGGAGCCAATGAGCTTCGCAGCCATGGTCGCCGATGGCTTCTACCTGGTCGACCCGCGAGACCGGCCGAGGGTCGAGGCTGCGTGGTCCGACTATATGGAGGGCCGGGCTCCGTATCGCACCGAGTACCGGCTCCTGCGTAAGGACGGGCGCGAGATCTGGGCGTTCGCCGGCGCAGAGCTGCTCCGTGACGAAGTTGGCCGGGCGACCCGGCTGGTTGGCGTGATGCGCGACCTCACAGCGCAGAAGCGCGACGAAGTGGCCCTCGTCGAAGCCCGAGACCACGCCGAGGCCGGCAGCCGCGCCAAGAGCGCCTTCCTCGCCACCATGAGTCACGAAATCCGCACGCCGTTGAACGGCGTGCTGGGCATGGCCCAAGCGATGGCCGTCGATCCCTTGACGCCGTCGCAACGGGAACGTCTGGGGGTGATCCAGCAATCGGGAGAGGCCCTCCTGGCGATCCTCAACGACATCCTGGACCTCTCGAAGATCGAGGCCGGCAAGCTCGAACTGGAGATCGTCGACTTCGACCTCGGCGACGTGGCGCGAGGCGCCTATTCGGCTTTCACCGCCATCGCCAACAAGAAGGGTTTGAGCTTCGCGCTCGACGTCCAGGCCGCCCAGGGACGGTATCGAGGCGACCCCAGCCGGTTGCGGCAGATCCTCAACAATCTGATCTCCAACGCATTGAAGTTCACCGAAACCGGCGAGGTTCGCGTTACGGCCTGCCACGCCGACGGCGAGCTCTCCGTCTCGGTGCGCGATACCGGCCCGGGGATCGCGCCCGAGGGGCTGGCCCGCCTGTTCGAGAAGTTCGACCAGCTCGACTCCTCGACCACGCGCCGTTTTGGCGGCACGGGCCTGGGCTTGGCAATTTGCCGAGACCTGGCAGCGCTCATGGGCGGGCAGGTGAGCGTTGAAAGCGAGACCGGGCGTGGCTCACGGTTCGAACTGCGAATCCCGCTCGAGCGGCTGGGCGACGCGCGCGCCGCCTCGCCGGCGCCCCCATCGCCAGAAGACCACGCGGCAGTCGATCTGCGCGTGCTGGCGGCGGAAGACAATGCGGTCAATCAACTCGTGCTGAAGACCTTGCTGCATCAGCTGGGCGTGAGTCCCCATGTGGTGGAGGACGGCCAAGCCGCCGTCGCCGCGTGGGAAACTGGCGCTTGGGACCTGATCCTTATGGACGTGCAGATGCCGGTTATGGACGGCATCGCCGCCACGGCGCGCATTCGCCAGCGGGAACGCGAAACCGGCCGCGCCCGCACGCCGATCATCGCGCTCACCGCCAACGCCATGGCGCACCAGGTGGAACAGTACCTCGCGGTCGGCATGGATGGGCACGTCGCCAAGCCCATTGAAATCGCCGCCCTCTACGCGGCGCTGAGCGGCGCCCTGGGCGCCCAACCCTCGGACGTCGACAGGCCGCCGCATGAGGCGTTCGCGCAAGATGGTCATCGGCACGCCTCTGAAGGCTAAATTTTTGCGACGGGTCTCCTAGACGCATCGGACATGCACTTACACATGTCTTACACACTTACACACTCTCTTAAACATTTTGAAAATACGTCGTAAAAGTACGTATAAAATCAATTAGTTATGGTAGACGCACCGGACTTAAAATCCGTAGGGCCGCAAGGCCCGTGCCGGTTCGAGTCCGGCCGCCCGCACCAGCTTATCGCCGAGAGCCGCCGCTGGAGAATTTCGGTGGCTTCGGGCTCGCGGGGATGGAAACGCGGCGCGGCCTAGAGGCAGACCCCAAGAGTGGTCGTGTTGTCCGGGCCACGGAAACGATGCCGCGAGGGACAACGCGCATTTTCCATCACTGGAAAATGACCGGATCCCCAGCGGCGTCATAGGCCGCGAAGCGTCCGAAGCCGCCGTTTCGGACCGCCTCGACCATGATCTCGAGCGCCCGGTCGACTTCGGCCGTGTCGGGCGGACGTCCATTCCGTCCAGAAAGCGCGGCGGCGAACACCACGCTCCACGTCTGTCCCACGAGCCGGGATTCATCTGTCAGGACGGCGAAATCGCGCAAGTCCTCAGGCGCCTTGTCCACGCACATCAAAGGCGCGAGGGCGCCGCCCTGGCCGCGCAGGAATCGCTCGCGCTGCGCCGGCGAGGCGTCTTTGGGGAGCTCGGCGGCGGCGAAGACGAAGAGGAGGCGCTGAGGTTCGGGCTGGTCGAGCGCGGCGTCAATCAGCTGCTGGAAGTGCGAAGCCTGGGTCATCGTCCGCAGGGTGGCGCAAAATCGGGCTCAAGTCTCCCGCCGCAACAGGGTTCCGTCCGGACGGAGGCGCGCTCAATCGGGCTCGGGCAGTCCGTGTTGCTGGCGCACACGCCTGGCGTCGTCGCCTTCACCAAAGCCGGCGCCGGCCTTTTCGTCCTCGTCCGTGCCGCCATCGAACTGCTCGCCGGAGCGGACGGGGGGGCCGTCGGGCGTCGCGTCAGCATTTGTGGGGGCGGGACGAGCGGGCGGCATATCCGCGGGGGCCTCCGGGAGATCGCGCTGGGCATCGTGGGTCATGTCGTGGCCTCCCGAGAGGCGCGCCTGATCAGCCTCCGCTGTTCCAACCACCGGACACGAATTGCGTTCCGCAGCAGGCGCGGCTTCGCACTTGGTCTCCAAAGAGTCGGAAAGTTCGCTCGGGGCAGCTTCTATGCGCTCAGGTCGCCGGGCGGCTGGATTGGATTGCTGCTTGTATGACGCGCGTCGATCGGATCGTGGCCGGCGGCGGGCCCCCTCGTCGATCAGGCGGCGAAGGCGCTCCAGATCCAGGTCCCGAGGCCCGAGACCACCAGGCCGGTCAGCAGGCCGCGGACGAAGGCGCCGTGGCGTTCCCACCAGACTCGTTGCGAGCGCACGCGCTGGGCTCGGTCAATTCTTCGCTTCTGAAGGGCCATGGGGGTCGTCTCGCCGATCCGGCCATGCAAGGCAAGCGCTGTGGCCGCGCCTGGACGCTAAGCCGCGCTTTGCGCGGTCGGGCGAACCGGTGTCTGCTGCACGCAAGGGCGGAGCGCCGGGGGAACCATGCAGCAGACAAGCTTGCCGGCGCGGGTGGCGCTGATCGCCGCGGTGGTCGCCGGGGTCAGCTACATGGCTTCCTGGGACCTGCCGCTGTCCCAGACCGCCAGCCTGACCTGGAAGGGTGCGGGGGTCGCCTTGCTGGCGGTCCATGCGGCCCTGCGGGCGCGCGGGCCGGACGGCTGGTTGATCTGCGCGGTCATGGCCTTCGGCGCGGCCGGCGACGTGCTGCTGGGCGCGGCGGGCCTGGTGACCGGCGCGGTGGCCTTCCTGGTCGGGCACCTGATCGCCATCTGGCTCTATATGCGCAACCGGCCGAGCGAGGTCGCGCCCAGCCGGTGGCTTTTCGCCGCCGTCCTGGTTCCCGCGACCGTGGCTCTCGCCTTCCTGTTGCCGAGCGACCGGGCCGGGGCGCCGGGGGTGGCGCTCTACGCGCTCGGCCTGGCGCTGATGGCGGCCACGGCCTGGATCAGCCGCTTCCCGCGGCGGATGACCGGGATCGGGGCCGTGATGTTCGTGGTCTCCGACCTGCTGATCTTCGCCCGCGAGGGGCCGCTGGCCGGCCAGGCCTGGGTCGGCTTCGGGATCTGGGGGCTCTATTTCGCCGGCCAGGTGCTGATCTGCCTGGGGGTGACCCGGACATTGGCGCGTGACGCAGCGGAACACGATCGCCTCGACGACCGTGTTCCGCCAGAGACGCCCAAACCTTAGCGCACGACCACTTCGACCCGGCGCGCGGCGGCGTTGGAGGTGGATGTGTCGGTGGTCTCGACCGGCTTGACCAGTTCGATCGAGGCCTCCGCAACCCCGGCCGCGACCAGGGCGGCCTTGACCGCCTGCGCGCGGTTCTTCGACAGCTCTGCGTTCGCGGCGACGTCGCCCGACTTGTCGTTGAAGCCCGACACGACGAGCGAACTGCCGGCATGGCCGGCCAGATAGTCCTTCAGCCCGGTGGCGGCGTCGGTGAACGCCGGCGCGAGGTCGGTCTTGCCGGTGTCGAAATAGACCTTCACCACGGGCTTGCCGTCGCGGGTCTCGGCCGTGACTCCGGCGCCGGTCGGAATGGCGACGGTCCCTTCGAGCGGAGCGGCGGCAAGCGTGCCAACACCCGCGGCGACGGGCGGCTCTGCCACAGGAGCGCTCGACACCACCTCCGCCGGAGCGGGGGTCTCGGTCGATTCCGGGGCGCTGGGGTTGCGTAGGAACAGCCACCAGACAAGTCCCAGCAAGAGAAGGCCCAGTAGCAGCCAGGGCCACCAGCCCAGGCCGGACTTGCCCCCGCTCTTGGCAGCCGCGCCATACCCGCCGGTCAGGGTTTGCGAAGCGACCGGCGCAGTGGGCCGAGGCGCCGGCGCCACGGTCGGCTCCACGGCGACAGCCGCCCTGTCGTTCGCGCTGTCCTGGGCCGACATGAGCCCCGCGGCTCCGGGGCCTGCCGCGCCGAGCGCCGCAGCGCCCGCGGCCGCCGACGCGCCGGCTCCGGCCTTGCCGAACAGGTCGAGCGCGCCGAAGTGTTCCGCGAGCAGGTAGTAGACCGTGACGCGGTTCTTGAAGTTGACGCTCTTCATGCGGTCTCCGACCGCGGTGATCGCTTGCTCGAGCACGTCGTCGGCCTGGGTGAGGCCGAGCTTCTTCTTGAGGTAATTGTCCCGCACTCTCGCGGTTTCCGCCGGGTCGCCGAAGGAGACCAGGGAGGAATCGCGACTCTGCAGGGCGATCCCGCAATAGCGCACGATCCCCGCGATGACTGTGTCATCGGCGTTCGGGGCGAACTTCTTGACGTCGGCAGCCCAGTCTTCAGCCATGGGATTCTCCAGCTATGGCCACACACCCCGGTTCAGCCTCGGGGTCGTTCAGGACTCGGCGAAGGCGTTTCTGCTCAGCAACGGTCCTTAGAGCAGCATACCAGTGTTCTTCTGGGGGCGGACCTGACATGCATCAAGTGTTCCCAGACGGCAGACCAGTTCTCGATTGCGGGCGGGATCTTGCGTCTCGACAAACTCGCTAAAGCAAAGCTTGTTTCGGGCGAATAGCTTCGTCGCCAGCACGAATATCGTGATGATCCTTGTCGGTAAGGATGTAGATTTGCCGTCCTGTTGGCTCTCAGTGGCACCTAGGGAACGCACGGCATGGCTCTTCTGGACATCATCACCCAGCTTGGTGGTTCCGCCGCCATCGAGCAGATCGGCGCTCGCGTCGGCCTCACCCCGGCGCAGACGCAAAGCGCCGCGGCCGCGCTGCTTCCCGCCCTTGCCGGGGGCCTGAAACGCCAATCCGGGAATAGCGATCTTGGCGGCTTGTTGCAGCAGTCGGGCCTCGCCCCAGGCGCGGCGCCCACCAACGAGACCGCCTCGATGGGCAACCTGATCCTCGGCCAGATTTTCGGTTCAAAGGATGTCAGCCGCACGGTCGCGGCGAACGCCGCGGCCAGCACCGGCATCGGGGTCGACCAACTCAAGGCCCTGTTGCCGCTTCTTGCCTCCCTTAGCGCCGGCGCCTTGGCCTCTAGGTCTGGGGGCCTTCAGGGCCAGGGCGGCCTGGCCGGTCTCGTTGGCATGCTCGACCAGGACGGGGACGGCGACCCCTTGGACGACATCATGGGCATGGCCGGTAAGCTACTTCGCCGCTAAGGGCCCCGGGTTCCTGGTCCCAGGGACCAGATCATCGCGGGAGCAGGGCGCCGTAGCTCCGGTCGAGATCGGGATCGATGCCTCTTGCGATCGCCAGGTCCACGTCGCTCTCGGCCTGGCGGCCCAGGCCGCGCTTGGCGACGCCGCGAAGATAGAGGGCGTCGACATAGGTCGCGTCGAGCCTATAGGCCGCCTCGGCGTCAGCCAGAGCCGCTGCATAGGCGCCGCCCTTGGCGTGGCCGACGCTGCGGCTGGCCAGCAGGGCCGCGGCCGGCTCGGACAAGGCGAGGGCGCGGTCGCAGTCGTTCACCGCCCGGGCCGAATTCGCATCGAAGACCGACCGATAGATGCAGGTGTGGACGAACACGTAGGGCTCGTTCGGAGCGAGGACCGCGGCCCGGTCGAAGTCGCCAAGCCCCTTGGCCGTGCGGCCCAGATTGAGCTGCGCGGCGCCGCGGGTGAGCAGCAGCCAGGTGTTTCCCGGCTCCAGCCTGAGGCCGCGCTCGGCGTCGGCCAGGGCGCGCTGGTAATCCCCTCGGTCGAGGAGGACGTCGGCGCGACGCTGCAGCAGGCCGACATCATCGGGTCTCAGGTTCAATCCGCGATCGATGTCGGCCAGCGCCCGGATCGGATCCCTATTCTGCTGGTGGATCTCGGCGCGCAACGCGTAGGCGTCAAATGCGTCTGGATCGATGCCGATGGCCCGGTCAAGGTCAGCCAGGGCGGGTTCAGGACGCCCCAGTCTAAAGAGTGCGTGGGCTCGTCCCTCCAGGATGTCGGGATTCGGCCCCGCCAGCTTTTCCGCCCTGTCGAAGTCAGTGATCGCGCCCTCATAGTCCTTGGTCAGGGTGCGCCCCCGGCCGCGATCACGGAACAGGTCGGCGTCGTCGGGCCTGGCGGCGATCGCCCTGTCCAGATCGGCGACGCCCGTCGCCGGGCTGCCCGAAATGACGAGGATCAAACCACGGCGGCCCAAGAGCGTCGGACTGTCGGGGTCGAGCTTGATCGCGGCGCCAAAGCTGGCGAGGGCGGCGGGGAAGTCGCCGCGCGCCGTGGCCGAGTCGCCCTGCAGGATCAGGGGATAGGTGCTGGCGGGGTCCGCGGCGATCGCCGCGGCGAAATCGGCGGCCGCCAGCCGGTCCTCCCCCAGGCTCATCCTGTTCGAGGCCCGGATCGCCAGGGCCATGCTCTGGAAGTCCGGCGTGTCGGCGCCGGCCTTGATGAGCCTGGTGCAGGCGGCGACCGCCGCCTTGTGGTCGGGCTGGTCCTCGACCCGACAGGCGTCCAGGTCGGCCTTGCTGGGCTCGGCGGCCGCGGCGGGTCCCCCGAGGGCGGCGGCGCACAGGACGGCCGCGAGAAGGAAACGCATGGTTCGAGCTCCGGATTGGGGGATCAGAAGAGGCCGAGGGCGCGGAAGCTGGCCACGCCGTCGCGGCCCACCACCAGGTGGTCGTGGACGGCGACGCGGAGAGGCCGGCCGGCGTCGACCACCTCGCGGGTCATCTGGATGTCGGCGGCCGAGGGTGTGGGGTCGCCCGAAGGGTGGTTGTGGACCAGGATGACGGCGCTGGACGACAGTTCCAGCGCCCGGCGCACCACCTCGCGCGGATAGACCGGGGCATGATCTACCGTGCCGCGGTTCATCAGCTCGTCGGCGATCAGCTGGTTTTTCTTGTCCAGGAACAGCACGCGGAACTGCTCGCGCGGCTCATGGGCCAGGGCGAGCTTCACATAGGCCAGGAGCTGGGACCACGATGTGATCACCGTGCGCCTGCCTACCGCCTCGCGCCCCACCCGCAGCGAGGTCTGGTGCAGCAGCTTGAGGTCGCGGGCTACGGCCTCGCCGACGCCGGCGACGGTCTTCAGTTCGGCCGGTGAGGCGGCCAGCACGGCCGCCAGCGACCCAAAGCGGGCGATCAGGGCCTTGGCCAGCGGCTTGACGTCGCCGCGCGGGATGGCGCGGAACAGGTGCAGCTCCAGGAGCTCGTAGTCGGGCAGGGCGTCCAGGGTCGCGGCGGCGCGGTCGCGCAGCCGGTCGCGGTGGCCGTGATAGTGGGGTCTGGGGGCTTTGGCCGGTCCCGTCGTGCGCGTGGCGGCCGACCAGAGGTCGGGCTGAGGTCCTTCACCCAGTTCGCGCGGCGCCACCATGCCGCGTATCGTTCTTTATATGTTCCGACTTGGCAATAGTGTTTTTCAACCCCGAGATGCGAACCTGGGGCTAGGCGCTCTGGACCGCCGGCTTGAAGTGGGGCGAGCCGGTGAAGATCTCATAGCCGGTCTCGGTGACCCCGATGGAGTGTTCGCACTGGGCCGAGAGGGACTTATCGCGGGTCACCGCCGTCCAGCCGTCGGAGAGCAGCTTCACCTGATGCTTGCCCAGGTTCACCATGGGCTCGATGGTGAAGAACATGCCAGGGCGCAGGATGTCGCCCGTTCCCTTCTGGCCGAAGTGCAGGATGTTGGGGGCGTCATGGAACACCTTGCCCAGGCCGTGGCCGCAGAAGTCGCGGACCACCGAACAGCGCATGGATTCCACATAGGACTGGATGGCGTGGCCGATGTCGCCGGTCCTGGCGCCCGGCTTGACCTCGTCCAGGCCCTTCTGGAGGGCCTCATAGGTCACGTCGATCAGCCGCTTGGCGCGCGGGGCGACCGGGCCGACCCCGTACATCCGGCTGGTGTCCCCGTGCCACCCGTCGAGGATGACGGTGACGTCGATATTGACGATGTCGCCCTCGCGCAGGGCCCGCTCGCCGGGGATGCCGTGGCAGACCACGTGGTTGGGCGAGATGCAGACCGTCTTGCCGTAGCCGCGGTAGAATAGGCAGGCGGGCAGCGCCCCGCGGTCCAGGACGAACTCGCGGGCCATGCGGTCCAGGTCGTCGGTGACCGCGCCGGGCACGACGTGGGGGGCGAGCATGTCCAGGCATTCGGCGGCCAGCTTGCCGGCGGCGCGCATGCCCTCGAAGCCCTGCGGGCCGTGGACGCGGATCTGGCCGGTGCGGTGTTCGGCTTCCAGGACGTCGTTCATCATCTACCTCACGCCCGCGTCGCGCCACGGGATGGGACGCGCGATGCGGGTTGCTGAAGGGGTTATGTCGCAATCATAGCACAGGACTTCAACACCCGCCTTCGCCGCAGAGGGCGTGGCCTCGGTCGCGCCGGTCCTGATTGCGATTGAGGCGTGCTTTTTTGAGCAAAAGAGACAAATACTGTCTGCTCGCAACGCGTCCCAAGGAGCAGGGACATGAGTGCTCTTCTCGGCACATCCGGGATGGACGTCCTGACCGGAACCCCCGGCGCCGACAGTCTCTTCGGCGGGCCTGGAGCCGACACGCTGAACGGCGGCGACGGCGACGACACGCTGGAGGGCGGTTCGGGCGGCGACATCCTCCACGGCGGCGCGGGCCTGGACACGGTCATCTTCCTAAGCAGGCCGGACCCGTGGGGCGTGGAAGTCCTGCTCGGCGACGACGTGGACGGCCGCCCCTGGTTCCCGCGCGGCGACGGCGGCGGGCTTACCGATGAGTTCGCCGTCGGCGGTGTCGACGTGCTGTACGACATCGAGAACGTGGTCGGCACGGCCTATGCGGACGATATGGTCGGCAGCGCCGTCGCGAACCGGCTTGAGGGCGGAGCGGGCGCCGACAGCCTGTCCGGCGTCGCCGGCGACGACAGCATCTTCGGAGGTCAGGGCGACGACGCCGTGGGCGGCGGCGCTGGGCAGGACTACCTGCGCGGCGACGAGGGGCGCGACACCATCAGCGGCGGCGACGGTTTCGACGACATCAACGGCAATGCCGGCGACGACATCGCCTTTGGCGGCTCCGGCGACGACTGGGTCGTGGGTGGAAAGGACAATGACGAGCTCTACGGAGACAGCACGCCCTGGGACTACGACGCGGAAGGCTCCGACATCGTCTTCGGCAATCTCGGCAACGACACACTGGACGGCGGCGGCGGGAATGACGTGATCCGCGGTGGCCAGCACGACGACATCCTCGACGGTGGATCGGGCGACGACTGGCTGTCGGGCGACCGGGGCAGCGACACGCTCACGGGCGGGACGGGGGCCGACACCTTCTACAGCTTCGGAGACGCCGGCCTCGATCGCGTGACCGACTTCAACCGGGCCCAGGGCGACCGGGTGCAACTCGAGCCGGGCGCGTCCTACAGCGTGGCGCAATCCGGAGCCGACACGGTGATCTCGCTCGCCGGCGGCGCCCAGATGGTTCTGGTCGGCGTGACGCTGGCCAGCCTGCAGGATGGCTGGATCTTCGAAGGCTGACGGTCCCCAGATCGGGTCCACGGTAGGCCGGACGGGCTTCCGGCCGACTATTTGAATCTGGTCCCCTTCAGCGCCGCCAGGCAAGGCGGCGCGAGACGGTGATCGCGTCCACCGAGATCTCGCAACCATAGATCAGCACCTCGACGCCGACTTTCGCGGCCTGCTCAAGGCCGTGCGCGAAGGCTGGATCGAGATCGGCGCAGGCGGAAAACGCCTCGCAATCGGTCCGCTGCACGACGAACAGGACCACGGCGCGCTCGCCTGCCGCCACCATGGCCTCGAGCTCGCGCAGGTGCTTCAGCGAGCGGGCGGCGACGCAGTCGGGGAATTCGGCCAGGGTTCCCGAGCGGCGCAGGTGGCAGTTCTTGATCTCGAGCCAGCAGGGCGGGCGGCCCACCTGCTCCAGCAGGAAGTCGACCCGGGAGTTTTGACCATATTTCACCTCCCGGCGATGGCTGGCGTAGCCGGTGAGTTCCGGGATGGCGTCGCGGGCCAGGGCCTCGGCGACCAGCCGGTTGGGGTGCATGGTGTTGATGCCCACCAGGCCGCCGTCGACGTCCACCAGTTCCAGGGTATGGGCGAGCTTGCGCTTGGGGTCGTCGGACCTGGAGACCCAGACCGGCAGGCCCGGAATGTTGAGGCCGAGCATGGCGCCGGGATTGGGGCAGTGGGCGGTGACCGGGGTCCCGTCGTCCAGCACCACGTCGGCGAAGAACCGCTTGTAGCGGCTGACCAGGGCGCCGCGGGCGAGCGGTTGGGCGAAGTCCATGTCGGATTCCAGGTGCGGAGGCGGGCAGGTCGCCTCACTTAGGAATGTGGCGGCGCGAGGGCCAGAAGTTCCTGAAAATGGGCCGCATTTCACAGGCCGGGCGCGGCTGTGGAGAATGCCAATGGCCACGCTTGCATGAAGGCCGGGACCGGGAGAGAGGCTTGCCGCGGGGAATGTCGTCCAGGCGACACGGGCGAGATCTGAGCGACAGCGACCTGGAGCCCCATGGCCGATCTTCCCGACGCCTCCGCCGAATGTCCCCATCAGCTGCGAGCCGCCGCCGCCCTCGCCCTGATCGGGGTCGTCTGGCTGCTGGTCCTGCCGGTGGCGGCCGGCGCCTATGTGGTCCTGCAGGGCGGGGCGATGGCGCGCGGGGCGTTGGCTCAGAAGAAGCTGAAGCCAAACTGACCGAAATCGAATGACAAGCTGATCGGCGCCTCCGGGCCGCCCGGAAGCTCGGTCGTCGGCGGGTTCGGCGAGAACGGGGGGTTGAGGGTGTCGAGGCTGGTCGCGATAAGCGCCGGTAGCCCGCCCGGCACGGCGTCGGGCTCGAAGGACCACTGCTCCGGCAGGCTGAGACCGCCGTCGGTTGGGGCCGGCGCGCTGGCGGAGTGCGTTTTCAGCCATTCGGCGAGGAGGGCGTCGCCGCCGGCCTTGGTGACGACGGCGATGGTCGTGTTGCCGGTGTCGATATCGAACTCCATGGCGCCCTGACGGACGTAGTCGGTGGCCTGGTTGTTGGTCAGGGTGACGTTGATGTCGTCGGCCAGGGTGATCCGGGCTTTGATGTCGGCGTAGCCGGCGACGATGTTGTTGGCGAGCAGGACGTTGTCGCCCTCGCCGACGGTGATGCCGTGCCAGCTGGAGCCGATCACCAGGTTGTCGGTGATCTTGACGTTCAGCCAGCGCAAGGCGAGGTCGCCGCCCAGGAAGATGCCCTGGTAGGTGCCGCCGTCGCCGCGCTCGATGACGTTGCCGCTGATGAGGATGTCATGCGCCGAGGTGGTGGTGTTGGCGGTCCAGAACTGGATCGCGTCGGGGTGGTCGAGCGCCGCCGGGAAGAAGTTGCTGAAGTGGTTGTTGCTGATGGTGATGTTCGAGGTGCCGCCCCCGCGCACGCCATCTTCCTTGATGTCATGGATGCGGTTGCCCGAGATCGTGACGTTGTTGCTGTCCAGGTGGGTGACACCGTTGGTGAACTGCTGGAACTCGGAGTTGGTGACGCTGACGTCCGAGCTATTGCGGATCAACATCGCCCCGCCGTCGTTCTGCGGGTTGCCGTCCAGCGAGCCGTGGACGTTCAGCCTGTCGAAATGGATGTCGCGGCTGTCGTAGACGTTTAAGCTTGGGCTGGCCTTGGCGACGTCCAGGGCGAACTCCAGATTGCTGAAGTTCAAACCGCTGCTGTTGCGGATCTCCAGGCCCGTCACCACCGCTGGCGCGCCGGGATCTTTCGACATGATGTACACGTCGCCGGCAATATTCACGTTCGCGATCTTCATGTTCGCGTACGTGCCCGACTCCAGCAGGATGGTGTCGCCAGCCTTGGCGAACTTGATCTCACGCAGCAGCGCCTCGCGATCCGAGACAGTTGTAATCGCCAAGCGACTTCTCCGAGGTAAGTGACGGGGCGACAGAGCCGACCGCCATAAGGGGCTGGGATGGTTAAGAGGTCCCTATTCGGCCGGCGATTGAAAGGGCGACAAAATAACGGACGCCGGTTTCGGACCACCGCACGACCTCGCGCCGGGGGCGAAATCCTCCCCGAAGCTGCTTAGATTCGGTAGGGCGAGGCACGCATCCGAACGCTCGCTAGCGTGCAACAGCCAGGACCATGGCTTGGTTGTCCCGCAATGGGTTGCGTCACTTTCGGCGTGGGTGCGCACACTGGCTGCGCGCCCTGGTCAAGGCGCCGGAGTCTGGGATCGCGAACTGGGCCTCAACACTGCGACCGTCTGCCGCGCTCACGAAGCTCGTGAGGCGGGTCGGATCCCCGCAAGCCACTGTCGCAAGTGAAGTTTTCGCGGCGATTCGGCGGCCTGATTACGGCTATTTGGCGCCCGATTTGCCGGGACTCCTCAGGGCCGCCAGCACCACGTCCTGGAACGCGAAGACCGACAGGCCATCGCCAGCGATTCGGCCGGGTTTGCCGGTGCAGACCTGGCGCAGGAGTTCGGCGCGGTCGCTGCCGGCCTCGACCACCTGCCACTGGTCGGGCTGTTCGACGGCCCGCAGGGTCTCGCCTTGCTGCGAGGCGAACCGGCGGGCGATGTCGCGGGTGCGGCCGAAGATGCAGTCGAACTCGCGATAGGTGGCGATGAGCGTGGCGCCGTCCATCGGCTGATACAGGATCTGGTAGACCCAGGCGCTGGGGCGGGCGTTGTCGCCGTTAACGCTGCCGGCGTCGTAGATCAGCGCGCTGTCGCCCTTGCGGAAGGCGACGGTGGCGAAGGGGCCGGCCTGCGCGGCGCTCGCGCCCAGAACCGTAATCGCCAGACCCAAGATGGTCGCCTTGATCATTTCTTGATCCTCTCTGGCCCGGATACGAAATCCCTTGATGGGACGCCTGGCAATCCCAAATGCAAGATCGCGGCTAGGGCCGGAAACCAGCGATTGCCGCCCCTGGCGTCAGGGAGGTAGTCAGGATGAGCCCGTGCAGTCCGCGGGAAACGGTGAGGTGGTGCGATGGTTGCGGCGGGCGAAGCGAGCGATCGGGTGACGGCCGCGGTGCTGATCATCGGCGACGAGATTCTGTCGGGCCGCACCCAGGATACGAACCTGCGTGATATCGCCCGCTATCTGGGCGTCCATGGTGTGGACTTGGCCGAGGCCCGCACCGTGCCGGACGTCCATGAAGAGATCATCGCGGCGCTGGACGCCCTGCGCACCCGCTACGACTACGTGATCACCACGGGCGGGATCGGGCCGACCCATGACGACATCACCGCCGACGCGGTGGCCGCGGCCTTCGGCGTGGAGCTGTACGAGCACCCCGACATCATCGCCATGATGGCCGCCCGCTGGTCGGGCGAGGTGAACGCCGCGCGGCGGCGCATGGCCCGGGTGCCGGTGGGCGGGGACCTGGTGAAAAACCCGGTGCAGGGGCCGCCCGGCTTTACGATCGGCAACGTCTTCGTCCTGGCCGGGGTGCCCGTGATCATGCGCGGCATGCTGGAGGATGTCGGCCCCCGCCTGCGGGGCGGGGCGGTGGTGCTGAGCCGCACGGTCCGTGTCGAGGGCTCGGGGGAGGGCGCGATCGCGGCGCCGCTCGAGACCGTGGCCAAGGCCCACCCGGCCATGTCGCTGGGCAGCTATCCGTTCTTCGACCAGGGCCTCTATGGCTCGAACCTGGTGCTGCGCGGCCGCGACGCCGACGAACTCGCCGCCGCGGTGGCGGAGCTGACCGCGGCCCTCACAGAGGCCGGGATCGGCAGCGTCCGGGAGGTGGAGGCGGCCTAGCGGCGCTTTCGCCTGAGCATCAGCGGCAGCACCGCCGCCGCCGCCCCGCCGGCATTGGCCAAGGCGTCGCGCAGTTCATAGCCGCCGCTGATCCATTTCAGGGCCTGGGAGACTTCCAGGCCGACGCCGGCGGCCACGATCGCCGCGGCGAAGGCGAAGGGGCTGATCCTCGGAAACGAGACCGCGAGCAGGATCGTCAGGCCGTAGGCCAGGACCAGGTGCTCGATCTCGTCGGGTCCCAGTGGAAAGGCCTGGGCGTTGTGGCGGGGATCGAAGGCCCCGTGCAGGGCGAAGGCGAGGAGGGCGACCAGGGCCAGCCTGGCCGACCAGAGGATGACGCTCGGCATGGGCGGTCGATACCGTCTCTGTCGCCGGAGGGGAAGGCGCCGTCAGGCCGTCGCCCCGTCCTCGCGGGGTGCGAGCGGCGCGACCCGACGCCCCTTGAACAGGCGGCCTGCGCGGGCCGCGGTGGCGATGTCGCGGGCGGCCGGGAGCAGCAGGAACCAGCACTCAACGCAATAGCGGTGGAATAGCCGGCGCGGATCGATCGCCAGGCGGAACAGCCACTCGAAGCCGATGCGGCCGACCCAGCGGGGGGCGGCCACCTGGACCCCAGCCTCATAGTCGAAGGCCGCGCCCACCGAGAACACCACGCAGGGCGGCAGCAGGTGTCGATTGCGCAACAGCCAGACCTCCTGGCGCGGCATGCCCATGCCGACGAACAGGATCTGCGGCCGCGCGGCGCTGATCTCGGCCAGCACGGCCTCGTTCTCGGCGCAGCCCGGGGACATGTCGAAATAGCCGTGGCGGCTGGAGATCTGGGCGCCCGGATAGCGTTCGGTCAGCTTGCCGGCGGCGGCCTCGGCCACGCCGGGCTCACCGCCCAGATAGAAGACCCGCCACCCGTTGCGCTCGGCCAGGCTCCAGAAATGCTCGCGCCAGTCCAGGTAGGTGCAACGGTGGAAGGGCCGCGAGTGCAGGCCCAGGAGCTGCGTGAAGAAAATGATCGGGGTGGAGTCGAGCTCGATCACGTCGGCGGTGTCGAAGAACGCCGCGAACTCGGGGTCCTTCTGGCTCAAATAGACGCTGTGGGCGTTGTGGTTGGCGATACACCAGGAGCGACCGTCCTGCACGGCCTCGGTGACGTGGTGCATGACCTCCTCGGGCCGCACCAGGTCCATCTCGACACCAAGGGCGGCGATCCGTTCAGCCGAGCGCCGGCGCTGCCGGAACGGGGTCCGGCCCTTGCGTCTGCGCTCAGAGACCGCGATCAAAGCCGTCCTCATCCTTGGCTTGCCTGCGACAGGTCGAAGGCGAGACTAGGCTTGGCCGGTTAAGATTCTTTTCCGAACGGGAATTCGGCTTCCGCGGACACGCAGGGGTTGTCGCGGCGCTCGGCGGGCGGTCGTCGCCTAGTAGGCGTTGGGATCGCGCAGCATGAGCGGCAGGGTCTTGACCGCGATCATCAGGTCGAGGCCGAGCGACCAGCGGTCGATATAGGCGTTGTCGGCGCCGATGCGGTCGGCCATCTGCTTCAGTTCGCGGATCTCGCCTCGGTAGCCGCTGATCTGTGCGAAGCCGGTCAGGCCGGGACGGGCGCGGAAGCGGTCGCCATAGGTGGGGATCCGCTCGCTATAGAACTGGTCGTGGGCGATGGCGTGCGGGCGCGGACCGACGATCGACATGTCGCCCACCAGGACATTGAAGAGCTGGGGCAGCTCGTCGAGGCTCAGCTTGCGCAGGACCGCGCCGATCTGAGTGACCCGCGCATCGTTCTTGGTGGCTTGCCGTACGTTGTCGGCGTCCTCGACCACGGTCATGGTGCGCAGCTTGTAGATGGTGAACACTTGGCCGCGAAGGCCCGTGCGGCGCTGGCGGAACAGGGCCGCGCCGGGGGAGTCCAGCCGGATCAGCATGGCGAGCATCACCAGCAACGGCAGGAAGACGAGCAGGGCGCTCGAGGCCACGAGGATATCGAACAGCCGCTTGGCGATGCTGGTGGCCACCGGGAGCGGCGGCAGCAGGCGCTCGTCGGGGACATCGCGGTCCTCGGGCGGCCGGCCCCGGCGAAGCGGCGTGACAGCATGCTGCAGCGTCGCGTGCTGCGCCGCCGCCTGCCGATCCGAATGCGCCGCGTCAAACATCCTAATGCCCGCTAGACAGTCCACGCTCGTGACTATCGCGGAAACTGGTAACGGTTTTTTAGCCACGATCAACTTTCCGCACGTCGGGCACGAATTTTTAACCGCGGCTGCGTTCTTATTGAGCACGGTCGAGAAGCGGCCGTCGTCTTGGGAACTTGAGGTCGATGGGCGCGAAAGCTGTCATTGCTTCGATGCCGCGCACCGCGCAGGCCCGAACGGCGCGTCTGCCTGTGGGCGTTGGGCTCGCGGTCGGCGCCTTCGCGTCGCTGGGCCTCTGGGCGGCCATCATCGTCGGGGTCCGCGGCCTGATCTCCTGATCCCGGTGGTCAGCTTTCGCGAGTAAGGTCGAGCTTAAAGCCGCCGCCGCCGCACGTTTCAGTGATCGCCGCCAAGTTTACCTTAAGAATTTCACTCTAGGTTGACGGCTCGGACCGCACGCCGCAAGGCGTCCGCGGGCCGGCTGTTCCGGGGGCGTCCAAATGGGCGTTCCATCCGTGCCGTACAGAGGTTTGACCTTTGCACGGCCGGCGGGTCTGATCTAAGGGACAGGCTTCGGGCTTGCCCGACACGCAGTACGGCGCTTGGGGGTTGATGGCGTGCAGACGATCTACGATTGGGTGACGGTCGCCATCTTCGCGGGACTGGTCGTGCTGTTCCTGCACCGCTCCACGGCGCAGGAAGAGCCGAAGGACAACGTCTTCCAGTACCTGCCGGCCTGCATCGGCTGCGCGGCGGCCAACTATGTCGGCAACGAGGGGCAGGGCGGTCTCGCCTTCCTGATCATCCTCGTGGTCCTGGCCTATGTCGCCTGGGTGCTGAAGCCCTTCAACCTGAAATTCTGAGCTCCCCGGAAGCGGAGCGACGTGCTTGAGGTCGGGCGTCGGTCAGTGAGCTTGTCCGCTTTAACTGGCGAAACTGGGCAATTAACGTTGACTCAACTGCGGGCGGTTTAAGATTTCGCCACATTCGCCGTGTTTAGGATGGTCGGTCAGAATTCTCTGATCTAGACCGAGCGGTGCTGCTAGCGCATCGCCGCATAGGGTGCTTGGAGGCTCCGTGAGTTGGATCAACAGGTTGTTGGGACGCCGGCCGAGGGCTGCCCAAGGGGCGCAGTCCGGCCCGGTGTTCTCCGTGGCGCCGCTCGCCGCACCCAGCCGTGACGAGACCGGCGGCAAGAAGGCCGGCGCCGCGTCGCAGTTCCCGCGCTTCCAGTCGACGGCCGGCGACCAGCTCTCCACGCGCCTGACCGACCGCTTCGCGGCGACGCGTATCAAGCTGCGCAGCGCCTTCACGCCCTCCCAGCCGATCACCGACCGGCGCATGTTCGCTGGACGCATCGATGTCCTGACCACCCTGATCCGCTCGCTGGAAGACCAGCGCGTGCACGTGATCATCTATGGCGAGCGCGGAATCGGTAAGACCTCGCTGGTCCACGTGCTGACCCAGGCCGCCCAGGACGCCCGCTACATCGTGGTCTACTGCTCATGCGGCGCGGGCTCGAACTTCGACGAGATCTTCCGCGCGGTCGCCGCCGACATTCCGCTGCTGTTCCATTCGGGCTTCGCGCCCACCGCCGAGCAGGCTGAGCGCGGCGGCTCGCTGGCCGACCTGCTGCCCGCGGGACCGCTTTCGCCGCGACTGGTGGCCGACCTGTTCGCCAAGCTGACGGGCACCCGGGTGCTGGTGGTGCTGGACGAGTTCGACGTGTGCGAGTCGCCGGAGTTCCGGCGCAACATCGCCGAGCTGATCAAGAACCTGTCGGACCGCTCGATCCGCACCCAACTGGTCATCGCCGGCGTGGCCGCCGACCTGACCCAGTTGGTCGAGCACATCCCCTCGATCCGCCGCAACATCTTCGCCCTGCAGGTGCCGAAGATGACGGCCGCGGAGATCAGCCACCTGGTCGAGAACGGCGAGGAGATCAGCGGCGTGGCCTTCGATCGCGCCGCGCTGGACTTCATCGTCTTCGTCGCCAACGGCTCGCCCTACCTGGCCAGCCTGCTCAGTCACCATGCCGGTCTCGCGGCCCTGGACAAGGCGCGAACCAAGGTCTCGGTCGAGGACGTCTCCCTGGCCGTCGATCAAGCCCTGGCCGAGTTCCGCGGCCGGATCTCCAAGCATTCGCAGGCCCAGATCGACCAGGCCGCCAAGAGCGGCGTACGCCATGTGCTGGGCGTGATGGCCGGCGCGGCCCTGTTCAACAACGGCCGTTTCGACGGCCGCGACGTGGACGCCCTCTATCCCAGCGCCGCCACCGCCGCGAACTTCAAGAGCACCGTCGAGGAACTGGCGACCAAGCGCATCCTGCTTGAGTTCAGCGAGGACGAGTTCGGCAAGGGTTACCGGTTCTCCGAGGAGAGCGTGCTGCCCTATCTGTGGATCCTGGCCGCCCAGAAGCGGTTCCTGGAGAGCCGCAAGCCCGCGCCCGCGGCCGCCGCCGAGAAACCCGCCGCAGAGAAGGTCGCCGACAAGGCGGCCGACAAGATTGCGGAGAAGACCTCCGACAAGGCCGCGGCCAAGGACGAGCCCGCCGCTCCGGCGCCCCGCGCGGCCGCCCGGCAGGGCTAGACCGACGGCGCGTCGCGACTGTCACGACTGAAGGGGAAGGCGCTTGCGCATACTCGTCACCGGCGGCGCCGGTTTCATCGGCTCGGCCCTGATCCGGCACCTGATCGCCGATACCGACCATGAGGTGCTGAACCTCGATAAGCTGACGTATGCCGGCGACCTGCGCTCCCTGGAGAGCGTCGCCGACAGCAACCGCTATGGCTTCCGCCAAGCCGATATTGGCGACGCCGCGGCGATCCGGGCGGCCCTGCGCGAGTTCCAGCCCCAGGTCGTGACCCACCTGGCCGCCGAGTCGCACGTGGACCGCTCGATCGACGGGCCGGCGGACTTCATCCAGACCAATATCGTCGGCACCTTCGTCCTGCTGTCGGAGACCCTCGAGTACTGGCGCGGGCTGGAAGGCCAGGCCAAGGCCGACTTCCGGTTCCACCACATCTCCACCGACGAGGTGTTCGGCTCGCTGGGCGACGACGGCTATTTCACCGAGACCACGGCCTATGATCCGCGCTCGCCCTATTCGGCGTCCAAGGCCTCGTCCGACCATCTGGTGCGCGCCTGGCACCACACCTACGGCCTGCCGGTCATGGTGACCAACTGCTCGAACAACTACGGGCCCTATCACTTCCCGGAGAAGCTGATCCCGCTGATGATCGTCAAGTGCCTGGCCGGCGATCCGCTGCCGGTCTACGGCCAGGGATCCAACGTCCGCGACTGGCTCTATGTGGACGATCACGCGCGCGCGCTCACCCGGGTGTTCGAGAAGGGCGCGCCGGGCGAGAGCTACATCATCGGCGGGCGCTCGGAGCGCACCAACCTGCAGGTCGTGCACGCCATCTGCGACGCCCTGGACCGGCTGCGGCCGCGGCAGGACGGCAGGTCCTATCGCGACCAGATCGCCTACGTCGCCGACCGGCCGGGACACGACCACCGCTACGCCATCGATCCCGGCAAGCTGCAGCGCGAGCTGGGCTGGACCGCCCAGGAGAGCTTCGAGAGCGGCATCGGCAAGACCATCGCCTGGTATCTGGATAACGAAGCCTGGTGGGGACCGATCCTGGCGCGCAGCGACGCCGGGCGCCGGCTGGGCCTCAAGGCGTCTTGAGCCGGCCTCGCTTGCGGACTATCGCCGTCCCCTGCACCGTCAACTGGAGAGATCGATGAAGGGCATCATCCTGGCCGGGGGCTCGGGAACGCGGCTGCACCCGGCGACCCTCGCGGTGAACAAGCAACTGCTGCCGATCTACGACAAGCCGATGATCTATTATCCGCTGTCGGTGCTGATGCAGGCGGGGATCCGCGACATCCTGATCATCTCCTCGCCCGAATATATCGACAACTATCGCCGGCTGTTCGAGGACGGCTCGGCGCTTGGGCTCAACTTCTCGTACGCGATCCAGCCCAGTCCGGACGGCCTGGCCCAGGCTTTCCTGATCGGCGAGGAGTTCATCGGCGACGACCGCTGCGCCCTGGTGCTGGGCGACAACATCTTCTTCGGCGCCGGCATGAGCCAGCTACTGCAGAAGGCCGCGGCGCGCGAGCACGGGGCGACGGTGTTCTCCTACCAGGTCGACCAGCCCCAGGCTTATGGCGTGGTGGAACTGGACGACGACGGCCGCGCCATCAGCCTGGAGGAGAAGCCAGCCGAGCCGAAGTCCCGCCAGGCGGTGACCGGTCTCTATTTCTACGACAACCGGGTGGTGGAACTGGCCAAGCAGGTGCGCCCGTCCGCCCGCGGCGAGTTGGAGATCACCGACCTCAACCGCATGTACATGGAAATGGGCGAGCTTTACGTCGAACAGCTGTCGCGCGGCTACGCCTGGCTGGACACCGGCACCCACGAGAGCCTGGTGGAGGCCTCGGAGTTCGTCCGCGCCGTGCAGAAGCGCCAGGGGGTCCAGGTGGCCTGCCTGGAGGAGATCGCCTTCGCCCACGGCTTCATCGACCTGGCCCAACTGAAGGTCCGCGGAGAGTTGTTCGCCAAGACCGCCTATGGACGATACCTGCTCGATATCGTCGAGCGCGGCCATGTGATGAGCCCCCGCGATTTGTGAGGCTCAGGCCGCCGGGCTGGACCGGAACTTGCAACTCGTCCCGCAATGGGGGAATTCAGCCTCCACTTGCGCCAGCAAGGGCCTCTGCTGAGATGATCATCCTCTATATCCTCGCGCATTTTGACGACGAGTACTTCGCGTGGCCGATCATCGCCCAAGGCGTGAAAGCCGGCGCGGATCAACGGTTTTTCTATATTGCGGACTACCCCAGCGAAGGGGAGACAGTCCGCCGACGGCTGGAATCGGAGCGATTTCTGGCGCAGTTCGGGGTTCCGGCCAGCAGCATCGTGCATGTGGGAGCAGGGAAGGGCCTGATCGACGGCTCCATATACGTCCATCAGGATATCGCCCTGGAGGCGTTGCGCGCCGAGGCCGCGCGGATCGGATCGATCGACCGCCTGGTCGTCACGGCATGGGAAGGCGGTCACCCCGACCACGATGCCTGCGCCCTCATGGCTATCGCATTATCGCAGGTCCACGGCGGGCTCCCCGTCGACCAGTTTGCGCTCTACAGCGGTCGCGGCCTGCCGGGCCGCCTATTTCACGCCGGCCGCCCGCTACCGGAGAACGGCGCCGTGCAGACGGTCGGCCTGACCGTCAGTGAATGGCTGAGTTTCCTTGCGGCGGTTCGGTTCTATCCGTCCCAGTGGCGAAGCTGGCTGGGTCTCTGGCCGATGATGTTCCTGACGTTTCTGCGCCAGGGCTTCGGCTATCAGCACCTGAACCCGGCTCGCGTGGACCAGCGTCCTCACGCGGGGCCCCTATTCTACGAGAGGGTCTTCAAGGTCCCATATGACGCCCTGAAGGCGCGTGCCGCCGAGGCGCGCCACTCAGACGCCTTGAGGCCCGCCGCGATGGGATCCGAGCAGAATTCCCATCAGTCGCCTTCGAGTTTCATCAAGGTGCGCAGATAGGGGTGGATCGGCCGGTTCGGCACGTTGACGACGTCAAAGTTCATCACCTGCAGCAACAGTTGAACCCCGACGATAACGGGCAGGGCGGCGGTCATGACGAGACCGGCGTCGGCGTCTTCGCCGGGCATGCGGACCGCGAACCAACGCAGGGCGTAGATGCTCCCAAAGCCCAGGAAGCCCACGCCGAACATCATCTCCATGGTCGCCACGTTGAAGTCACGGACGAAGTACTGGCCGATAATGCGCTGGACGAAGTTCTTCAGGTGCTTCAGCGCGAAGGGGCCGATGATGGCGCCGACCCGAAGGTTGCTGACTTCGTCGCCGTAGCGCGCCGGGATGGGAATGTCGCGGACGACCGCGCGCAGCGTGCCGAGGTGGTACAGAAGATCGGTCTCGAAGAAGAAGCGTTGCGATATACGACGACCGCTAAGCAGCTTGATCATGCTCGCTTCAATGGCGGTGAAGCCGTTGGTCGGGTCGAAAACGTTCCAGTACCCGGTGGAGACCTTGGCGGCGAAACTCAAGGCCGCGTTCCCGAAAAGCCGCACGCGTGGCATGTCGGTCAGGTGGCTGATCGATGAGAAGCGGTTGCCTTTGGTGTAATCGGCTTCGCCCAGCAGAATGGGAGCGACGAGCTGGGCCAGGAAGGTCAGGTCCATCTGGTCGTCGCCGTCGACCTTGACCAGGATCCGGCCGCCGCGGCGCTCGGCCTCTACGTAACCTGCCAGAACCGCCCCGCCGACGCCCAGGTTCTGTGGCAGCCGCACGACAACCAGGCGGCTGTCCGGGTTCTCGGCTTCGAGGAAGTCCGCAGTGTTCTCGGGGCAGGCGTCGTCGACGCAGACAATCCCCTCGATCCAGGCCGGTATCTTCTCGATGACCCGCAAGATGTGATTGCGCACCTTGTAACAGGGGATGACGATCCAGATGTGACCGTCGCGTAAGGCGCTGCTGAGGGTATTGGAATGCTCCGCGACCGGGGCGTTGATGGGCGCCTCAACCTTGAGCATGGGGCGGACTCCGTCGCCGTTCGCTGACATTCGCATATCCTCAAGCGCTACAATGACGCCGAATTCCGCTGACGCTCGCACCGAACGTAGCAGGCCAAGTTTGGCGCCGACCCGATTGTTTCCTTCGAGTCACTACGGCGCGCGCTGCTTCGGTAGGGCTGAAAGGATCAGGATGAGGGCGGCCACCGGTACGAGCCAGATGACCCGATTCTGGTAGCGATCGTGCACTTCGGACAGAGCGCCGATGGCCAAGGCGTTGGCGCCCGCGCCGGTCGCGGCGATCAGGAGGAAGAGCCAAGCCGGCAGCGTCACGTTTCGTCGCCGGGCAAGGGTCATATAGGCGATCGCGATCACCCCCGCGATGATCCCGAGAACGGTCAGAACACGTGCGGCGCGCAAGGGGAAACGTCCTTGCGATTGCTCGGAGGCGAGATATTGCGCGGCCAGCGGTTCGTCCACTCGGCGCAGCACGCTGGTCACGAAATCCGCTGGGGGATTGTTTGCATCGTCGTCCACCTGAAACGTCGCGAGCTGGCGTATGAAGTTCCATGTGGCGTGCTGAGCGATCTCCATGGGATAGGCCTGCAGCGTGTCGGTGGTGATCTCGTCGGCTTCCGCGACCATCCGCGCACTACCGAGCTGCTTCACCGCGCCCTCAGGGGCCCATAGGAAGAAGTCCGAGATGGAGCCGTTCTGATCGCGCGCATTGAGCTCGTCGAGACGCGTGCACAGGACGTACTGCTTGGTGGGGCATGCGGCCTTGAGGTGTTCCAAGGCCGGACCGTCGCCGATTAGCCGGGCAAGCAGGAACAGCGACGAACTTTCAGAAATGACCGGCTTATTGGCCACCACGAAGTTCGAGCCGACGAGGGCGGCGATCGCGATCGCCAGCGGCGCGACCAGGCCGGCGCCCACAGCCTTGAGGTTGAACTGATCGCGGAACACCAGGCAGATCGCCGCGTGCATTACGATCAAGGCGAGCGCGATGGGGATGTGGCTGAGGTGGACCGCGACCAGGAATGACATGAGGCCAATGTCGAACAGCCTAGCCAGGGTCGAGCGATGCGCCCACGACGCAACGGTTACGAAGGAGGCGACGACGAGCGCGCCGGTGAAGACGTCCGGCATGAGATACGAGGCGTGGATCGGCAAGCTCGAGAACAGCGCGATCGTCGCGCCCAACATGAGGAGCGTCGCGTTTCGCTTAACGCCGAAGAGCGCGAACAGGCGCTTGAGGAGGTAGGCGCAAAGCAGGCCCTGGGCGATCGGCGCCAGATAGAAGGTCGCCCCCGACGCGAACGGCATCAGAAACAGACTGTAGGTGAACGGGCGCAGGAAAAAGGGATTGTCCGAGCTGACATAGCCGGGTTCGCCGGTCTCGGTGGAATGGGCCGCAGCATTCTGAATGACGCTGACATCATGCGCGACCAGTGAATCGAGGGCGACCTTCGCGCGAACGAGATACGTGCTAGTGTCATAGAAGACTAGCGGGAATTTGTTGATGAGAGCTGGCCAGATGAACATGAAAGCGATGGCGATTAGTACCGCGGCGCTAACAATTGCCTCCTGTGTCTTGGTTTTGTATCCAAGTTGAACAGGCAATTCGCTCATCTGTACTTGCTCTGAGTTCGACATTCAATTGACCGGGGGAGCGCGTTTCAATGCGGACGGGCGCGAAATCGAAGTCTAGCGCGTGACTCGTAAAACATTGGTAAGTCCATTGCGGAGCCGTCCTGCCCCAAACCATGAGACGCACGTCTGTCCAGATACGACGATCTCCACCCAATCTCCATCAACTGCGCATAGTGATCCGAGACTGTGTGGCTCGACGCCGGGTTAGTTGTGGTGTTTCTCCGCACGCCACTGGAGCAGGTAGAAGTGACAGTTCGAAGATGAGTGCTCGGAAGATCCTCGAAGTCGTGGCGCATTGGCGGCCGGCCCTCGGTGAGTTCATGCGGTTCGCCGTGATCGGAACGTTCGGGCTGTTCGTCGACATGGCCGCCCTGGCGGTCGCCGTCAATCTTCTCGATCTGAACCTGTACTGGGGCCGCGTCGTCTCCTATCTGACGGCGGCCACCTTCACCTGGGCATGCAACAGGACGTTCACATTCGTCAGGGCCGGTTCCGGCGGGGTGTTCAGGCAATGGCTCACGTTCCTGGCGGTGAACACCATGGGGGGCGCGATCAACTTCACGACCTACGTCATGGTGGTCCGGCGCCTGGGCCCCATGCTCCCTCTGGAACCCACGCTGGCGTGGGTGATTCCCTATCTCGGCGTCGCGCTGGGGTCGATCTCCGGCCTGTGCGTCAACTTCCTGGCCTCGAAGCGACTGGTGTTTCGTCACTGACCGTGTCCGGTCGGCCGGACCTGGTCACGTTCTCCAGAGCATCGAGAAGACATCCCTCTTCAGCGCTTCAGGCGCCACACTTTGACAACAGAACTGCGTGGCGTGGAACACGAAGGCCGGCGCGCCGAAGTGTGCGGGGAGATGTTCGTCAAGACCGCCTCTGGCTGCTATTTGCTCGACATCGTGGACCGCGGGCGTGGATGAGCCCTCGCGACCTGTGACGCAGGCGTCACCAAGCTGGACCGAAACTTGCAGCTAGTCCCGCAATGGGGGAATCAGCCCCCATGTGCGCCAAAAACAGGCGTATACCCTTGGGGTGATCCCAAAACGGGACTCAGCTGGATATGTTCGGGCACAAGACCAACCGCGCTCTCTTTGCATTTCTGCTGCTGGCGGCCGCCTTGCCGGCGCCGGCGATGACACCGGCTTTGCTTTCCGGAAAGCTTGGCCTGATGGCCGCCGTGGCCGAGGGGGCAAGGCTTCCGCTCCAGGTCGGTGTCTGGCGCTACCCGACCTCCAGCGCGCCCACCCTGCTGGGGAATGTGCATCCCGAACCGGCGCTGCTAGGCTGGGTTGAGCCCGAAGCGGCGCCGATCATTTCGGCGGAGACGCTGGCGCTGCCGTCCGACGAGTTGCTCGCGCCGGTAACGCCCGTGAGCCTGCCTAGTTTCCGCACCGTGTTTCCCCTGTTCCCGCCGCCCAGCCAGGGTCAAACCCACTTGACCGGCGGCCTCTCGCCGGTGCCGGAACCCTCGACCTGGATGCTGTTGATCGGCGGCTTCCTGTTTGTGGGCCACGCGTTGCGGACACAGGCTCGCGCCCGGTCCCGCGCCCTCGCTCACGTCTAGGCGACTACCGGCCGGACTCGGCGCCCGAGGCGCCCCTGCGCCCCGAGTCATCATCATTGAGTATTCAACTGTAGACTTGCTTCAGGTATGGATGACCATTCGGATGGTGGGCCCCCACATGGCCATTTTCCATTATCAACCTGGGCGTCGGGGCTGATGCGGCCGCCTGCGCCCTTCGATCTGAGCCCGACGGCGCCCCGGCGCGACGGCCCCGCAGAGGGCGTGGCGGTAGTCACCGTCAATTGGAACGGCTGGCAGCACACCCTGAATTGCCTTGCGGCGCTTCGGCGGACTCGCGGCGTCGCCTGGCATCTGATCATTGTCGACAATGGCTCAACGGACGAGTCGCCGTCGCGGCTCTCCGACCTGGGCGACGATGTGACGACGATTCTGGCGACGACCAACGGCGGCTGGACTGGCGGCAATAATCTCGGCGTCGCCTACGCGCTGAGGTCGGGCTACGAACATCTGCTGCTGCTCAACAACGACGCCTTCGTGGAGCCGGACACTCTCGCCGAGTTCCTGGCCGCCCACGTCCATGAGCCCAGGGCCATCATCGGCGGCGTGCTGATGACGGAAGACGGTCTTTGCCTGGACCAGGCCGGTTGCCGGCCGCATCCTCGGACGGGGGTTCCGCAATGGTTGTCACTGGCCGAGCTTGAACCCTCCCGAAACGGGCTGCTCCACACATCGTCGGTGATCGGCGGTGCGCTGTTCGCACATCGCGAAGTCTTCGAAGCGGTCGGCGCGTTCGACGACGATTTCTATCTCTACTACGACGAGACCGACTGGTGCGCGCGGGCCGCCGCGGTCGGTCACCCGAACTTCGTCGCCGAGCGGGCGGTGCTTCGTCACGTCGGGGCCGCGTCAACCGGGGGATCGCATTCCCCGCTGGTGACCTACTTCCTGACTCGCAACAGCCTGTTGTTCGTGGAGCGGCACAGGACGTTCGCCGAACACCTGGCCCTGGCGCGGGTTATCCTGGGTCGGCTACGACTGGACGCGCAGGCGGCGAAGGGCCGTTGGTGGCCGATCACCCTTCTAACCACGACCGACCCGCAGCTGCGCGCGCAGCTGCGCGGCCTTGCCGACTACATGATGCGCCGGTTTGGCGATTGTCCCGCCAGCGTGCGCCGAATGCAGCGGGCGTGGCGGAGCGTCGGGTGACGAGCCTCGGCGCAGGCGGCCTGGACGCGCGGTGCGCGAACAGGTCGGGTTATCGCTTGGGCGGCGCCGGTTCGGACAGCAAGCCGAAGGCCGATTTCGGCGCGCTCTCAGGCGACGGCTCGACCTGCGGCGCGAAGGGCGATGTCGGGTCGGAGGCCAGCGAATCCCCCGGCCGTTCCGGCGGCGGAGCGTCCTTCGCCGGCGGCGCGTCGAGCGAGGGCTTGCGACTGATCAGATATTCGTTGTTGCCATCCGCTCCCTCAAGGCTCGCCAGTCGACGTGACTCCGCCCCGATGCTCTCCGCTCGGTCGCGCGTCGCGGTCGCGAGGTTCTGAAGATCGGCCTTAGAGCAACTGGCAAGCGCCAGACCGAGCGCCATGATGGTCCAACGAACGTTCATCTCGATTTCGAACTCCTCCGACCCGGCTTGCGACGAGGGATCGTCACCCGCGCCGAGCCGCGCATTGTTTGAAGCCTCCTAGGTGGACCTTCATTCGCAGGCCACAACTTACTAGCATGCGCCTATGTAACGAGTTCTTGAGGCCGGGCCGCTAGATTCGCGGATCAATCGTGGCTTGATAAATCGATGAGAGCACCCTTGGCGACGTCGGCCCCAGAACTGTCGGACGAGGCCGAACTGGCGTTGGCGCGGCCGCTGAAGGTCTGCCTGGCGGCGTCCGGCGGCGGGCACGTCCGGCAGCTGCTAGACCTCGCCCCAGTCTGGTCGGCCTACGACTACTTCTTCCTGACGGAGGAGACGGCGCTGGGCGCGAGCCTCGCCGGCGAGCACCGGACCTATTTCATCCCGCATGTGGCGGTGGGCCAGGCCCGACTCGGCGCGCCGGTCAAGATGGTCGTCAACGCCCTGCGCAGCATCTTCATCTCGGCGGGAATCATCCTGAAAGAGCGTCCCGACGTTGTCATCTCGACCGGCGCGGGCGCGGTGTTCTTCGCCGTCGCCTGGGCCAGGCTGTTCGGCGCGCGCACGGTCGTGGTCGAGTCCTTCGCGCGGTTCGACCGCCCGTCGATCTTCTCCCGGGTCGCCGCCCCCCTGGCCCACGACGTGATCGTGCAGTCGAAGGCTTTGGCCGCCTACTATCCGAAGGCCAAGGTGTTCGATCCCCTGCGCCTTTTGGAAGGCGATCCGCCGCCGAAGAAGCCGCTGCTCTTTGCGACGGTGGGGGCGACCCTGCCGTTCGATCGCCTGGTCGACACGGTGGCCGAGCTGAAGGCCCGGGGCGACATTCCCGAGGAGGTGATCATCCAGACCGGTCTACGGGGACACGCACCCGCCGGCCTGGAGGTGTTCGAGACCCTGCCGTTCGACAAGATCCAGGAGTTGCTGCGCGACGCCTCCATCGTCATCTGCCATGGCGGCACCGGTTCGCTGATCACCGCCTTGCGCCAAGGCTGCAGGGTGATCGCCATGCCGCGTCTGATGGAGAAGGGCGAGCACTATGACAATCATCAGGCCGAGATAACCAGCGCATTCGCGGCCCGCGGGTTGATCGCCGTGGCCAACACCCCCGACGAACTGGCCCAAGCCCTGAAGGACGTACGGGCCCGGCCGCCGGTGCTGGCGACCACCGACCCGGCCGAGTTGATCGCCTACCTCCACGACGTCATGGCGCAAGTGGACGACCGTCGCCGGCCCCGGGCCGCGCCGCGCCTGGCCCTATGAGCCGAACCAGGCCGGCGCCCCGCGGCGGTTGAGGATTCCGGCCCACCACCCCGACAGGCCATAGCCCACCTGGCGCCAGGCGCCTCGCCGCCCGAAGCGCAGGAAGATCAGGACGAGGGAGGCAAGGGCCGCAATGGGCAGGCGCGCCGGGAAGATGTCCCGCGTGGTGAGCATCTTGTTGCGCTCATTGAGATAGATCGGGCCGCGCGGCCGGCGGCGCATGTCGTCATAGGACCCGGTGGTGGTGCCCGCGTAGTGCAGCACCCGCGCGCCCGGCGCGAAGCCCAGGCGCATGCCCAGCTTGCCGCCGCGCAGGCACCACTCGACCTCCTCGCAATAGAGGAAATACTCCTCGCGCATAGGGCCGACGGTCTGCAGGAAGCGGCGGCTCATCATCATCGAGGCGCCGTTCAGGTAGTTCTGCGTCCGCTCGATATCGGCGGGATCGGGGACCAGGTCCAGGGCGCTGCCGTGGCCGATGGATTCCGCCCGCGCCAGCCAGGGCCGCCAGCGGCCGCCATGCGACTGGACTCGCCCGTCGCCGAGATAGATCGTCGAGCCCACGGCCTCGCAGTCGCCCACGGCCAGCCGCGCGACCTGCAGCGCCATGGCCTGCGGCTCGGGATGGGTGTCGGGATTGAGCACCCACCAGGCGTCGGAGTCCGGCGCGAGCGCGATGCAGGCGTTGACCCCACCGGCATAGCCCAGATTGCCAGGCGCCAGGATCGCACGGACGGACCGGCCCTCGCCCAGGGTCGCCGGGATGCCGGCGCGGAGGGTCTCGAAGGCCTCGGGGCCGCCGTTCTCGCAGATGACGACATCGAAATCGGTGTGGGTGGAGCCGGCGAGCGCCTCAAGGCAGCCCTGGATATCCCCGACGTTCCGGAAGCCGACGATGCAGACGGTGACGTGCATGGTCAGGCGGCCCCGCCCAGCAGCCGGAAGGCGTGGCCCAACCGCCAGGCACGCAGCTTGTAGAGGGTGCGCAGGGCCGCCAGGCGCTGGCCGGACGTCGTGAGCTGGTCGCTGGCGAACACCTTCGGCGTGTGCGCCATGGCCGACAGCGGTAGGGCCAGGCTGCGCGCGACCCAGATCAGCCGACCGGCCGGCCGCTCGCGATAGAGGCGGTAGGTCTCGGCGTTCACGCGCCGCCACTTGGCCCACAGCTCGTCCCAGGTGCGTCGCGCAGGATGGCCGACCACGGCGCGCGGGGCGTAGCCGAGCCGCAGGCCCAGGCCCCGGGCGCGGAAGGACCACTCGACATCCTCAGAGACGGCGGCGCGAAAGCCGCCGACCTCGTCGAAGACCGCGCGCGAGCAGAACAGGTTGCCGGCCCCGGTGAAGCCCTTCTTCTCGATATAGGTCTTGAAGTCGAAGGCGAAGACTCGCTCGAAGGCCTCGGCGCCGGACATGGCGGTGAGGTCGTCGACCAGGACGGTGACCCGGCCGCCGATGAAGTCGTAGGCGGGGAGGGCGGCCAGGCCCTCGGCGAGCCAGGCGGGTTCCGGCACGCAGTCGGAATCGGTGAAGGCCAGGATCTCGCCGCGCGCCAGGGCCACGCCGCCGTTGCGCGCGGGTCCGGCGCCCTTTTCCGTCACCACGACCAGCCGCGCGCGGCCGGCGATGACCTCGGCGACCGCGGCCTCGCCCTCGGGCGAATTATTGTCGGCGACGATGATCTCGAAGTCGGCCGCGGGATAGGTCTGTGCCGCCAGCGCGCGCAGGCAGAGGTCGAGACCGGCCAGGTCCCGATAGTGTGGGATGACGACGCTGACCTTGGGGGCGGCGTTCAACAGCGGGCTCCCGAGCATGCGCCCTTCGAGGGACGATATGTCTTCGACCAGTTCAAAGCGTCACCTCCCGACAAAATCGCACTGTCCAATCGTCATCCACCGATTCCGGTTGCGCGACTGCTAAGGGCGTCACCGTTCTCGTGCGAACGAGAACCTATTGGGCCATGAATCACTGGCTTGGCGTCTTGTGTTTCTGCAGGGTCCCAGGCAGGTCGTCGGGCGACGCCCCCCTCCTGGCGACGATTTCGTGGGTCTCGATTAGGCCTTTCATAGTTATTAGCGTGCAACCTCGCGTGTGGACTCGACGCCCGACGGCGCCGGTCAAGGGTCGGAGTAAAGTTGTATGGGCGCGGGCTTGGTAGCTCTCATTAGGCGAATCTACCTTCAGCTCCCTCCTGGTCTGCGTAGGTACCTATTTGGCGTCATGGCGGCCATGTTGCTGGGCGCGCTTCTCGACGTTGCGACGCTGGGCGCGGTGCTGCCGTTCCTGTCCGTGCTCAGCAATCCAGACCGGGCCTGGGAGTATCTTGCGGCGGTCAACCTGCAGCACGCCTTCGGCATGCAGCGCGGAGACGACATCCGAGGCCTGATGGCGCTCGGCTTCATCATCATCGCCGTCTCGGCCGGCGCGGTGCGGCTGATGCTTGCCTGGATCATGAACAGGTTCGCCTTCGCCGTCGCACGCCACCTGTCGGGCGAATTGTTCGGCAAGCTCATCTATCAGGACTACGCCTTCCACATTCGGCACAACAGCAGCACCCTTATTACCAATGTGCATGAGCTCCAGCAGCTCACGAACGGCGTCCTGATCCCCCTGATCCAGGCGACGAGTTCGGTGGTCATCGGCCTGTGCATCGTCAGCGCGCTGATCTACATCAATCCGGTCGTCGCCGGCGTGGCGCTGTTCGGGTTTGGCGGCTGCTACGTGATCATCAGCCTGGTGCTGCGCAAAAAGCTCCGGGAAAATGGCGCGGTCCTTGCCTTGATGAATGCCGAGAAGATCCGCGCGGTCCAGGAAAGCCTGGGCGGCATCCGCGAAGTGCTCCTCGACAACACCCAGCCTTTCTTCCTCGAGACCTTCCGAAACGTCGATCGCAAGGCCGCCAATGCGCTGTCCATGGTGACGTTCTCGTCCACCGCCCCGCGCTACATCCTCGAGTCGCTGGGGATGGTCCTGATCGCGCTCATCTCGCTGTATTTCAACTCTCAGCCCGGCGGTCTGATGAGCGCATTGCCGACCTTGGCGGCGCTGGCGCTCGGGGCCCTACGACTTCTGCCGCTCATGCAGCAGGGATATTCGGCCGTGATTCAGCTCACCGGAAATTGGCGCCGGCTCAGCAACCTGCTCGATCTTCTGGAGATGGCCACGCCGCGCCGCGAGTTGCAGGCGGCGCCCAGCCCGGCGTTTACGTTCGAACGTGAACTGCTCCTCGACGACGTGACCTTCCGCTACATGGCCGACATGCCCCCGGTCCTCGCCGGCGTGTCGCTGCGCATCCCCAAGGGCTCGCGCGTCGGCATCGTTGGCACGACAGGCAGCGGCAAGAGCACGATCACGGACCTGATCATGGGTCTGCTCGCCCCCTCGGGCGGCGCGATCAAGGTCGATGGCGTCGCCCTGACGCCGGGCAACATGAGGGCCTGGCACGAACAGATCGCCCATGTGCCGCAATCGATCTTTCTGGCGGACTCCTCCATCGAGCGGAACATCGCGTTCGGCTGCCCCGACGATGAGATCGACAAGGAACGGGTTCGTGACGCCGCCCGGCAGGCCCAGGTCAGCGCCTTCGTCGAGAGCTTGCCCGACGGCTACGACACCCGCGTGGGCGAGCGCGGGGTGTGGTTGTCCGGCGGCCAACGCCAACGCATCGGCATCGCTCGGGCGCTCTACAAGAACGCCTCGGTTCTGATCCTGGACGAGGCCACCAGCGCGCTCGACAACGCCACCGAGGCGGCGATCATCGAATCGTTGGAGCAGCTCGACCAAAGCCTGACGATCATCATCGTCGCCCACCGGCTGACCACCATCGAGAGCTGCGACACGCTGGTACAGCTGGAGGGCGGGCGGATCACGTTCATCGACCGCCAGCACGCGAAGCTGCCGGCCGGGGCCAAGGCGTCGCGCACGGCCTAGGCTTGGCGCCCGCGTCGTTCGTCGAGCGCGCCTTCGCAGACGCCGTCTGGAAGGCCCTTCCCGGTGAAGGCTTCGGTCACTTTTCCATATTCGGATGGGTGGGTCAGCAGGGTCCGGAAGCTGTCGACCATTTCCTCACGGTCGACTGATATTTTGCCTCGGACGTACCTGTCCTAGCCGCCCAGGCATCAGGGCCGAGACCACAGCGCGAAGACGAAGTGCGAGGAACCCTCATCGCGCAGGGCGGCGTCCTCCGACAACAGTTCGTCGATCACCGGGCTGTCGTCCGCGACCGCCGGTATTACGATCGGCCCCAGAATGTTGATGAACGTCCCGCCGAGAGGCTCGACGCTGACGCTCGGCAGGTTCTTGGCGCAGGCTTGCAGGATGTTCTCGCTCTGCGGGGCTTCGCTGGGGTCGCGGTATCGCTGGCGGAGCTTGCTGAAGAGGGTGGAGTAGGGCACCTCGCGCGATGCGATGCCCCGGTCGTGCATGGCGCGCCTGATGAACGAGTTGGCGCGGCGAACCTCGTCTTTCCGCCACTGCAGGCGGTTGGGGCCGACATAGTCGTTCATCAGGATCACGCCGCCGGGGCGCAGGACAGATACGCTCCAAGCCAGGGCGTCGTCCACATCGCTCATGTGGTGCAGGCTGTGATCCCAATAGACCAGATCATAGCGCGGGGATCGGTCGGCGAACACGTCGCCCTTCCGGAACGTCACCTGATCGGCGAGGCCGAGTTCAGCGGCGCATTGCTCGCCCTTGTCAATGCTAGCCTGGTTGATTTCCCAGAGATCGAAGTGCTTCACTAGGCCGTCGGTGATGAGGGCCATTTCCTTGCTGCCCGTTGCGCATCCGATAGAGACCGCTCGGTCGAAGATCCTTCCGGGGAACTCCTTAGCCAGCCTGATGCGACAGCCCTGGGAATTGAGCGTCGCGGGAACGCCCGACACCGCGACGTTATAATACGCCAAGCACTTGTCGCTGGACCACCAGTTCACCCGACTGGCCGAAGCATCAACTTCCATTTAGCGGTTCCCTAGATGACAGGAGCGTGGCGTGGATCGCCGGGTTCAGGCTGTTATTTGGCGACTTCGGTAGCGCCAATTGACGAATTTGGAGTGAAATCGGCACGGTCGCCAGCGGTCGGCAGTGCGGAATGGAATGCAGCGGCCGTCATGTCCGAGGCGATCCATCAGGCTCCGGCCCACCAAGCCGGCCTGGGCAGAGGCTGGACATGCAAGGCGACCGCGCCGCAGATCATAAGCATGCGGCTACCATTGCCGGTTATGCTAACGCTTTCAATCTGCCTTTGTCTCACTGGAAAGCACTTCAGCAACGTGTCTGAAATTCCTACCGTCTCGGTCGTCGTGCCGCTCTATAACAAGCGTTCGACTGTCGAGCGCACGATCGACTCCGTACTGGCGCAGACCTATGCGGACTTCGAGTTGATTGTTGTCGATGACGGGTCGACCGACGGCGGCGCGGAGCTGGTCGAGGCGAAATACCGCGATCCGAGAGTGCGGGTGCATCGCCAGACGAACGCCGGACCCGGCGCCGCGCGCAACCAAGGCGGGAGGCTGGCCCGCGCAAAGTTCATGACGTTCCTGGACAGCGACGATGAATGGCGCCCGGAGTTGCTCGAACGTGCGGTGGCCGCCCTGGAGGCCCACCCCGAGTGCGCGGTGTTCACGTCGGCGTTCTACCTGGAGCCGGCGCATGTTGATCGCTGGGTGGAACTTCGGACGGCCGGCTACACGGAGGGGGCTTGGCGGGCGAGTTCGGCCATGTCGCAGCACGAGCTGGATCACTGTCTCGCTGCGTTTCACTCTTGCAGCGCGGTCTATCGAAGCGAGGTCGTCGCCGCCCATGGCGGCTTCTACGAAAATCGCTGCACCTTCGGCGAAGATGTCTACTTCTGGATCCAGATCCTGTTGAACCACGCCTTCTACCGGCACATGCAGCCGCTGGCGCACTACCACATGGAGGACTCGGAGTTGGGCCTGAGCGCCCGCAAGGGGTCGGTGCCGCTGGAGCCGGTTCTAACCGACCCCGAAAAGGTACGCGCCGCCTGTCCGCCGGAGTTCCGCAACGTGCTCGAACTCTGGCTCGCGCGCCACGCTCTCCGCGCGGCCTTCGCGCAACTCGAGCGCGGAGACGCCGCGAAGGCGGCCTGGCTGATCGAAGCGTATCCGAAGGCGAGCGCCTGGCGGTTGGATTATCTCAAGATCCGGCTTCGCATGGCGGCGCCCGGGCCGTGGAAGGTCGCGCGCAGGATCTGGCGCGCGGCGTCATAGGGTGCCGAAGGGCCTGAAGCGCTCGACCCTACATCGCGATCTTCGCCGGCCTCGGCCGAAACCTGTTGCGAAGGCCGAGAGCCTGAGACGCCGCTAGCCGCGCCCAGGTGCGCCAGTCGCCGGGCGCCATTCGTATTGATCGCCGCAGGACCCGGCGCCCAAGTCGGGGATTGCCCAGCTTGCTGATCCACCAACCGACCTTGCTCAGGCGGGCCCCGATCACCTGGCTCTCCACCTCGTAGTTACGCATCAATTTCAAAGCGAGCCGAAGCTGCGAGCGGGCGCCGCGCCGCCCCAGCAGGGAGATGCTGTCAGACTGCAGATAGGTCATGACCAGCGGCTCATCCAGGAAGACAGTCTTGGTCTTGTAGATCAGCGATATCCCGTAGTCCCAGTCCTCGCAGTTCACGAGGTTCTCATCAAAGAACCCGACGGCGTTCAAGGCTCCTCGCGAGATGAGCAGGGTCTGGGGGCTTACCAGGTTCCCGCGGTGAATTTCGTGGATCAGGATCTCACGCGACGCCGCATGCGGCAGTTCGGGGATGCAGACGATCCTGTTCGTCTTGAACTCGCCGACGCCGCCGCTGATGTACATCACCTTGGTGTGGAAGACGGTCACGGGATCCTCGGGGTCGCCAACCGCCCTTGCGGCCCCCAGAGTGCGCTCCAGTTTGTCGGCGAGCCATTCGTCGTCGCTGTCCTGGAAGGCGATGTAGTCGCCCTTCGCTATCCTCATGCCTTCATTGCGGGCCCGGCTGGCGCCGCCGTTCTTGGCAAGACGGACATAGCGGACGCGAGGATCGGCGATCGTCGCGACCAAGGTCTCGGTATCGTCGGTCGAGGCGTCGTCAACGATGATGAGTTCGATGCGGCTGTAGCTCTGATGAAGGACGCTGTTGACCGCGCGCACCAGTGTACGGGCGCGGTTGTAGGTGGGCAGAACGACGCTGACCAAGCCTTCGGTTTCGGGTGGGCGTTCCATGGGTGGTTTCCTAGGCGGGCTCATGGCGCGGTTAGCGGCCAGACCGGGTCGAAGTGGGGTCGATCCAGGGTTTGGCCCTAGCCCGTCGGCTTGGCGGCCGCGGCCTTCGAGGCGGACGCCTTGGTCAGCCGATAGACCAGCGCCATGATCATCCCCATCATCAAGTAGATGAGCGGATGGTTATCCTGCTGGCTGAACACCGACTTGATCACGAAGAAGACCCCCAGCGAGATGCTGAGCGGCACGAGGTATTGAGCCTCCGAATCCACGTCCTCCTCCTGCAAGAGAATCTTCTGCGCCGCCAGCCAGCCCATGTAGAGGATCAAGCCGTAGTAGAGAATGAATCCGATAACGCCATACTCCAGGGCGATCAGGAGATAGTAGTTGTCGATGGTGCCGAAGGCGCCGCTGAAATAACCTAGCGTGTCGCTCCCTTGTCCCGGCCCATAGCCAATGGGGTTGGCCAGTATCTTGGGAATGCCCATCGAGATCTGATCGGCCCGCGCATCGTTGCTGCTCTGCTGTGAGCCATCGCCCCAGACGAGTATCTCGATGCGACGGACGAAGAAGGTCGCGCTGACCAGCAACACAAAGAACGCAGGGTAGGCGAGGACGATGGCCGGCCCCACCAGGTCAGCCCTCAGCCGGCGCCAGCGCAGCATGCCCCAGATCCCGACGTAGAGGAGGACCGAAATCAGCATCCCGACCATGCCCAGCCTGGCGTCCGTCGAGTCGATGACCCGGAAGAAGATCGGCAAGGACACGATGGCGGCGAGGCGAACGATCAGTCGATAGTTTCCGAACACATAATGAAGCAGGAACGGCGTCATGAGCGCCAGATACTCGGCCAAGCCCAGGGACGTCGTGAACGTCGTCTTCACGCGGTACATGCCCGAGGCGGTGCGGTAGCTGCCTTGGAGCATGCCCTCTGCGTCGGCGATTTTGAGGAAGCTGGGAATGTGGCCCTGCCACAGCACCTTCTGGATGGCGCCTTCCCAAAGGCCCATGCCGCAGATGATCATCGCCATGACCCAGAGCAGGGCGATATAGCGCGTGACGCTGCCTGGCCGGACGAAGACGTAGCAACTCACCAGGAAGATCGCGGTCCAGTTGGTTTGCGCGACGATGAACTTCTGAATGGACGCGGCCACGTCCTTCGATAGGGCGATCGTGAGGAACTGGATCGCTACGAAGACGGCGAGCATCTTCCACACTGCCGGCGCGACATTGAGGACGTCGCCGAGGTCCTGCCGGAACGCCTTGGACGTCGACAGCGAAATCATCAGCAGCAAGGTCATCGGAATGCCGGTCAGCCGGAGCAGGGTGATCCAGGGCAGTCCGGGAAGCGCGATGGCCAGGTAGTTGGGCCAGAGGATCAGGCAGACGAAGAACGCACCATATAGCCGTTGCATCGTTGCGGTCGGCGCTCGCTCCAGGTCGGGCAACGCCCAGATCACGATGAGCGCCAGCATGAACACCGGCGTTAGGAAGAGCATGATCAGGTAGGGCGTCGTGAGTGCGTAGAAAAAGCCGTAGACCAAAAAGAATAAGGCCAGCGGGATCATGGCGGCCGGCATGATCCACCGGCGCCATCCCCAGGCCGGCGCCGCGTAGGGCTTTATCACGACGGGTGGATTCGTCGTCCTTGGCCTCGGCGCGCCCGTCATCCCTTGCGACTCCTGTTCATACGCCCGCACCCGCACAGGGCCGAGAGGTCGTGTCGACCCTAACTATGCGCTCAATCCCTTATTAGCGGTTGAAGGCGGCGCGAGGGAGGCGAAACCTCCAGTCTGGCTCGTGCTTGTCGGGCGGCCGATTGTTCCCGCCCCCGGTACGGGCCGCCCAGCGTTCGTCGCGCCTGGCGCGTGAAATCGTTCTGGCGTGTCCAGGGGCCTATGCATAGGGTCGCGCCGCGTCGGCCCCGCGGCGGGTCTTCCAGCGGCGGGCGCATTCGTCCAAGTGTGGGGGGTGCGATGGCTCGCCGCATGCAGGCGACAACCAGGGGACCAGCATGACGCCTCGACACCCTTCCAAGCTGTTCGCGTGGCTGGCGCTGGCCGTCCTAATCCCTGCTGTGGTGCTCATTCTGGCCGGATTCCGCGTCGGGGGAGGCGGGGAGATCTGCCTGCGGCAGAAAGTCGCCAGTGACTTGCGTGGAGAATCTAGTAAATGCATGTCAATCACGCGAGTATACTCTTTATTAACTGAACAAAAATTAACCAGATCGCTTAAGGGCAATGTAAACGCGGCCATCTATCAATCTCTC
Source organism: Phenylobacterium sp. LH3H17 (assembly GCF_024298925.1). Lineage (NCBI taxonomy): Bacteria > Pseudomonadati > Pseudomonadota > Alphaproteobacteria > Caulobacterales > Caulobacteraceae > Phenylobacterium > Phenylobacterium sp. LH3H17. The sequence goes on from NZ_CP101283.1 coordinate 1,510,365, forward strand.
AACAGATTAGTGTCGAGCGTGTCTGAAGGGCCGATCCCTTCAGGATTGCTTGACCTGCGGAGAGGTCATATGTCCACCATTACTGCTGCGAGCCCGACCCAACTTCTGCAGGCCCTGACTGTCGCCAAGGCTGGCGACACCATCCTGCTGGAGTCGGGCACGTACGCGAACATGAAGATCGCGAACGTGAATATTGCCGGCGACGTGTACATCATGTCGAAAGATCCCGGCGCGCCAGCGGTGGTGACGGGCCTGGAGATCCGCAACAGCAGCGGTTTGAACTTCAGCAATCTGGAGTTCGCCCTGGACGTCGCCAAGGCCAGCCCAAGCTTAAACGTCTACGACAGCCGCGACATCCATTTCGACAGGCTGAACGTCCACGGCTCGCTGGACGGCAACCCGCAGAACGACGGCGGGGCGATGTTGATCCGCAATAGCTCGGACGTCAGCGTCACCAACTCCGAGTTCCAGCAGTTCACCAACGGTGTCACCCACCTGGACAGCAACAACGTCACGATCTCGGGCAACCGCATCCATGACATCAAGGAAGATGGCGTGCGCGGGGGCGGCACCTCGAACATCACCATCAGCAACAACCACTTCAGCAACTTCTTCCCGGCGGCGCTCGACCACCCCGACGCGATCCAGTTCTGGACCGCCAACACCACCACCTCGGCGCATGACATCCTCATCAGCGGCAACGTCATCGAGCGCGGCGACGGCGGCACCTACCAGGGCATCTTCCTGGGCGGCGACCTCGCCTTGCGCTGGCTGAACGTCAAGATCACCGACAACCTGGTGATCGGCTCCAGCTGGCACGGCATCACCGTCGGCGAGGGCGACAACGTCCTGCTCGCCAACAACATCGTCGCCGGCTACGCCGACATCAAAGCCCGGATCACCCTGGCCGACGACATCAACGTCACCCTGACCAACAACCAGGCCACCGACTACGTCCGTCAGGGCGCCATGGAGTTCGATATCGACACCGGCAACACGACCATCGCCGTCGTCACCAAGGCCGGCGGCGACGCCCTCCTCGCCGAATGGCTGAAGACGCACTCCGCCAGCGCGCCAGCCCCAACCCCGACCCCGACGCCGGAGCCTACCCCGACCCCGACCCCGACCCCGACGCCGGAGCCCACCCCGACGCCGACCCCGACGCCGACGCCGACGCCGACCCCGACCCCGACCCCGACCCTGACGGTGGTCAGCGGCACCAGCGGCGCCGACACCATGATCGGAGACTCCGGCGGCACCACCACCCTGGCCGGCAGGACAGGCAACGACGTCTACATGATCTCGAATTCGGCGACGGTCGTGTCCGAACTCGCCGACGGCGGCATCGACACCGTGAAATCCTCGGTGACCTTCACCCTTTCGGCGAACGTCGAGAACCTGGAGCTGACCGGCTCCGGCCACATCAACGGGTTCGGCAACGACCTGGCCAACTACCTCAAGGGTAATGGCGGGGCGAACAACCTGGTCGGCGGCGCGGGTAACGACACCCTCGATGGCGGCCAGGGCGCGGACCGCATGGAAGGCGGCGCTGGCGACGACACGTATATCGTCGGCGGCGACAAGTGGACGGTGGTCGAAGCGGCCGGCGGCGGCGTCGACACGGTCAAGTCGATGTACGGCATCACCCTGTCGGACAATGTCGAGAACGCGGTCCTGATCAACAAGGGGGGCGCGCCGGCCACCGGCAACGCGCTGAACAATCAGATCACGGGCAACGTCGGCACCAACTGGCTCAAGGGCGGCGCCGGAAACGACACGATGAACGGCGACGCGGGCAACGACACCATCGCCGGCGACGCCGGGAACGACGTGCTGACCGGCGGCAAGGGATCGGAAATTTTCGTCTTCGGTCGCGGCAGCGGCAATGACGTTGTGACCGACTTCGGCGCCGGCGGTCGCGATTTCCTGGACATCTCCGCCTATACGAAGGCCGGCATCGCCCCGACCCTCGTCGATCTCGGCAACGACCTCCTGATCAAGTTCGACGCCGGGAACTCCATCACGCTCACCGGCGTGGACGCCTCCGACCTGACCAACGGCGGGACCTACTTCGCCAGCCGCTGATCGGGCCGAGATCGGCGCCATCGCCGAGACCCAGCCATTCGAACACCTGAGAGCCCGCCGGTTACAACCGGCGGGCTCTTGGCGGTTGTGGGGCCTTCAACACGCCGCATTCGCAATTCATGGATCGTGCGCCGGCGATCCGGTTCATTGGCACGTAAAATGCAAACCGCCTCCCGGCGGCCAGTATCGTCCGTCTCCAATGCGCCTTCCCTGGATTGGCGTTATCTGTCAGTTAGCTTCGGTCCGCCATCATGCATGCGGGTTCATTGGGGGCGTTTCACATGGCGAAGAGGGCCCTTGCCTTCGCTTTACTAATCGGTTCCAGCACGCTGGCCTTTCCGGCGGCCGCGCAGGTCACCAGAAATCTGAGTGGAAGCCTCGGGCTTGGCGTCGTGACTGACTCCAACGTCGCGCGCACCAGCGACGCGGTCGCGGCGCTGCGGGGTATCGAACAGCGGGACACCATTCTGACCCCCAGCGCCACTATCGACTGGACGCAGCCGGTCGGGCGCAACTCCGTGTTCCTGCGCGGCCAAGTCGGCTACCAGATCTACGAGAAGAACACCGAGCTGAGCGACGATGTGGTCGACCTCCAGGGTGGCGTAGGCACCCGGATCGGACCGTGCCAGGGCACGCTGCTGGGGTCGTTCAGCCGGCGACAGCGCGATATCCAAGACCTCGGGATTCCCGATCCCAGAGTTCAGCAGGACACCCGAGCGATTCAACTCGACGAGTCCTGCGGCCTGACGAGCAATTTCGGGGTCCAGGTGGGCGTCGGGCAGACCTGGGGCGAGTCCAGTGGCGCCATCGACGATGTCGACTACGACACCAAGACGGTCAATGTGGGCATGGTCTTCCGTAGTTCGACCCTCGGCGAGGCGTCGATCTTCTACTCGCACAGCGAGACGGACTATACGAACGCCCTCCTGCCCGCGGCTGCGAGCGGCTACGAGCAAGATAGCGTCGGACTTCGCTACACTCGCAAGGTGGGCTCGCGGATCACCGGTACGGTGGCGGTCTCGCAGTCCAACGTCGAGGCGAAGAGCGCTGTCCCGGGACTTTCTAGCGACTATTCCGGCGTGAGCTACGCCGTGGAACTCCAATACCGGGCGTCATCGCGGCTGGAACTCAATCTGCTGCTGAACCGCGAAGTCAATCCTTCGGTCCAGGCGGGAGGTCTCTACGGCATCTACCAGACCATCGAGGCCAACGGCTCCTACCAGATCGGCACACGCCTGACCTACTCGCTGGCAGTAAGCCGTCGCGACAATGAGGCGAAAGGGGTGTTGATCGCAGCGGTACCCACGCTCACGGAGTCGCGCTCCGACGAGTTGCGGACGGGGCTGCGGTTCCAGCAAAGCGAACGGCTCTCTTTCATGCTGGACGCCTCCCACACTAAATACGACGCTAACGATCCCATGTTTGACTATTCCGCCACGCGTGTTGGGCTGACGACGAGCCTGAACTTCTGAGATTGACGAGAACTGGCCATGTATATTCGTACGACACTGATTAAGCTTGCGGTCGCGCTCTCTCTGCTGATCGCGGCCCCCGCGCTGGCGCAACAGCCGTCGGCAAACGTCCCCGCGGTGCTCCCCTTGACTGGGGCCAAGGAGGCTCAAGCGCCGTCGGCGACCGACGAATATCTCATCGGACCGGAAGACGTCATCGAGGTGGAGGTGGTCGGCCTGCCGGATCGCACCCGTACGAAGGTCTATACGGACGGCACCATCCAACTCAACCTACTGGGCAAGGTCCAGGTCGCCGGGCAGACTCCCCGGCAGGTCGGCGGTCAACTCGCCAATCTGCTGAAGGCCGGCGGTTACTACGCCAATCCGACCATCAACGTCGAGGTAGTCTCGTTCGCCAGCCGGTATGTCACCGTGCTGGGCGCGGTCTCGGCGCCGGGCCTTGTTCCGATGAATCGGGCTTATCGCCTCTCGGAGATCCTGGCCCGGGTTGGCGGCATGGCCGGCACGGCAGCGGACTATCTGGTCGTCCGGCCGGAAAATGGACCTGAGGCCCGCTACTCGGTCAAGGAGTTGGCCACGGGGGACGCCACCAAGGATCCTTTTGTTCAGGCCGGTGACAAGATCTTCGCGCCCATCGCCGACGTCTTCTACATCTCAGGCCAGGTGCGCGCGCCCGGTTCTTATCCAATCAGCTCCGGCATGACCGTCGCCCAGGCGATCGCCAAGAGCGGCGGACTGACAGAGTCCGGCAATGGGAAGAAAGTCAACGTCATGCGTGCCGGCAAGAAGATCAAATTGGATGAAAACGCCAAGGTGCAGGCGGAAGATGTGCTCGTTATTAAGGAACGGCTGTTCTAACGGCGGCAGCTCCTCCAAAGGTGTAACATGTCGATTACCCAATTCCTGCGGATCTTCTGGGCGCACAGGTGGCTGCCTTTCATTACGACCGGTTCGTCCCTCCTGGGCGCCCTGATCGTCGTGATGATCGTCGCCCCCAGCTATGAAGCCAATTCCCGAGTCATGCTCAATCTCCTGAAGCCTGACCCCGTGACCGGCGAGGTCATCGGAAACCGCACGGCTGACATCTACGTCCGCACCCAGATGGAGCTCATCAAGGACTACGGCGTCGCCGGCAAGGTCGTCGACAAGCTTGGCTGGATGAACGATCCCGGCTTGATGGCGCAATACCAGGCCTCCGGCACGACGTTCGACATGCGACGCTGGCTCGCCCAACGCATCATCGATGCGACCACCGTCAAGCAGGTCGCGGGGACGAACTTCCTGGAGATCGGCTTTCGCTCAGCGAGCCCGGAACAGGCGCGGGTGACGTCGGACGCACTGCGGGCCGCCTACCTGGAATCGGTCCTGGAATCGCGCCGGGAGGACGCCAACCGCAACGCGGAATGGTTCACGCAACAGGCGGCGAAGCTCCAGGAGCAGGTGCTGGCCGCCGATCAGGCGAAGACCGAGTACGAACGCGCAAATGGCATCATCATGCAGTCGGACAACACCGACGTAGACACGGCGCGGCTTCGCGCCCTGGCTGGCCAAGGCGCGGGAATCAGCATGGCCGCGCCGGTCGCCGCCGTCACGGCGACCCCTTCCGAAATGGCCCTGACGCAGCTTGACGCGCAGGCGTCCCAACTCTCCGCGATCCTGGGCCCAAACCATCCACAGATGGCCGAGCTTAACAACCGGCGCTCCACGCTTATGAAGTTAGCGGCGCGGGAACGGGCGGCCCAGCAGTCGGCCGCCGCCGCCGCCTCCAGCGGCGCATCGCAGACCGCCGCGGCGATCGACCGAGCGGTGCAGACCCAGACCTCTCGCGTCATCGCAAAGCGCGACAAGATCCAGCGGCTGACGCAGCTTCAGACGGAAGTGAACATGCGCCGCGAACAGCACAACCGGGCCGCGGCACGCGCAGCGGAGTACCGCCAAGAGGCGGCGGTGACCGATCCGGGCATGGCGCCCATGGGCAATGCGGTGACGCCGCGCACGCCGACCTTCCCGAACATTCCTCTGATCCTGGGCGGCGCCACCGCGTTGGGATTTGTCATGGGCCTGATGGTGGCGCTGCTGCTGGAGCTCTTCGGCCGCCGGATTCGGAGCGTTGAAGACATGCGAGCCGCGTTCGACGTGCCCTTGCTGGCAGTCGTGAAGGCCACCGCGCCGGGGGCGCCGCGCCGGCCGACCACCGATCGACGCTCTCTGGCTGAAAGCGCCAGAATGCTAACCGGAAAGAGAGCGGTACGAGCGTGAACCAGTCTGTTCTCAAACAGCAGAACGCGATCGCGTCCGCCGGGGTCACCATGGCCGAAGCCGAGCCGCAAGCCGCCGCGCCCCTGACCTTTGCCCTATCGAGCGCATTGGCGACGATTTCGGAGCCGAGCAAGGAGCAGGCGGAGTCGATCCGCGTCCTCCGCACCCATGTCATGGCCCAACACGTCGACCAGGGGCGACGCGCCTTGTCGATCTGCGCGGTCAACCCAGACGCGGGTTGCACGCTGGTGGCGGCCAACCTAGCGGTCGCGTTGTCGCAGATCGGCGTGAAGACGCTGCTGATCGACGGCGACCTGCGCAATCCGGGCATCGAGGGCCTCATCAGGCCGAGCCGCCCGGTCGCTGGATTGCAGCAGTGCCTGAGTGCGGAGGACGGCGACTTCAGCGCGTTCATCCAGCAGGACGTTCTGCCTGACCTCTCGGTCATGTATTCGGGAGGCGTCCCGCCCAATCCGCAGGAGTTATTGGCCGGCGACCGGTTCAAGACCCTGATGGACCAGTGCCTGCGCGACTTCCAGATGACCATCATCGATACGCCGCCGGCCATGAGCTGCGCCGACTCCCGCCGCGTAAGCAGCGTCGTCGGCTACAGTGTGGTTGTCGCCCGACAGCACCAGAGCCGGATCACCGATATCGGCACCTTGATCGCCCAGCTCCAACAGGACGGAGCAAAGGTCGTCGGAACGGTCCTAAGAGAGGTCTGATCGGTGACGGCAGTTTCCAGTACGTCCGGTCCAGGCGCACTCCCTCATTGGACGTTCTGGGCCTTGGCCCTGGGACTGGCGGTGCTCGCCATTCCGACGATCATCACCTTGGGAAACCAGGAGTGGTCGCGTGATTCCGGCGCCCATGGCCCGCTGGTGCTCGGCACCGCCGCCTGGCTCTTCTGGCGCGCGCGGGGCGAGTTCCGGGATGCTGCGACTGAGGGCGCGCGCTGGCTGACGACGCTCGGCTTCCTGCTGGCGCTGCCCATGTACGTGTTCGGGCGGGCCTATGGCTTCATCAGCCTCGAGGTGGCGGGTCTATACGGCGTCTTCGTCTCGATGCTGCACGCCGAGTTCGGCCTCAAGGCCCTGTTCAAGAACTGGTTCCCGATCTTCTACCTGGCCTTCCTCATCCCGCCGCCCGGCTGGCTGATGGACGACCTCACCGCGCCGCTGAAGCTGTTCGCCTCGTGGGTGGCCACCGACGGCCTGCAGTTCTTCGGCCTGCCGATCTCCCGCGAGGGCGTCACCCTGATCGTCGGTCACTATCAGTTGCTGGTCGAGGATGCGTGTTCGGGAATGAACTCCCTCACCGGCCTGGTGGCCATCAGCCTGTTCTATATCTATCTTCTTCGGAACGCCTCCTGGCGCTACTCGCTGTTCCTGGCCTGCTTCGTCATTCCGATAGCCGTGGCGGCCAATATCGTGCGGATCGTGATCCTGGTGCTGCTTACCTATTTCTTCGGCGATGCGGTGGCCCAGGGCTTCCTCCACCAGGCGGCCGGCCTGGTGCTCTTCGCCACGTCGCTCAGCCTGGTGTTCGTCATCGACAACCTGGCTTCGCGCTTCTGGCCGCGCGCTAAGGGACAGCCGGCATGAGCACGCGTAGGAATCTGTTGATCGCCGGGGCCTGTTTCGGGGCAGGTGCGCTCTCTTACGGGCTGAAGCCGCGCAAGCGACTCTCGCTGCTGGGCTCGGCGAAGATGGAGGCTATCGTGCCGGTGACCATCCCCGGATGGTCGGCCGAGCTCTCGGAAGGCATGGTCAAGCCGAAGACCGAAGGCCTGGCCGCCGAGCTTTATGACGAGGTCGTCCAGCGCACCTACAAGGGCGATACGGACGGCGCCGACGTCATGCTGCTCATCGCCTATGGCGGGATGCAGAGCGACCTCCTGCAACTCCACAGGCCCGAGGTCTGCTACCCGGCTCTGGGCTTCGCCATCCGTTCGAAGAAGGCCTCCACTGTCCGGCTGCCAGGCGGCACGGCCCTGCCCGTGGTGCGCCTCGTCGCGGTCGCGGGCGATCGCCAGGAGAACGTGGTGTATTGGACCCGGGTCGGCGAGGCCCTGCCGACCAACAACGCCGACCAAAGAGAGATCATCCTGGAGACGTCGTTCAAGGGGCTGATCCCCGACGGCGTGCTGGTCCGCAGCTCGATCGTGCACGATGACGCCGATGAGGCCTTCGCGGTTCTCGACCGCTTCATCCCCACCATGCTGTCCGCCGTCGCGGCCGACAGCCGCCGCGCCCTGATCGGCTCCAATCCCGCCAAGGTGATGCGCCTGGCCGGGGTCTAGGCGCTCGACGCCACAGTCCAAACCGACGGCTCGGCCTGCGATAAAACGCGCGGCGCGGGTGGCGGAAGTTGTGTGACGCGCGGTCTCGAGGGCGCTATCGAGGAACGCTCTAGTGGCGAGGTTAGGCGTTTTGGCTATCGATTCGGCGATCAGGCGCGCGGAGACGGGTTCGCGAGCGGGGGGCGACGGGTTCGCGAGCCTGGTCCATGCGGCCGATTGGTATGATCGCTGGTTGCGGACACAGGCCTTTCCGCTGTGGTGGGAGGCCGGCGCGGACCGCCAGCGGGGCGGCTTCTTCGAAGGCTTGAGCATCGAGGGCCAGCCACGCCCGGCGCCGCGGCGCGCCCGGGTCCAGGGCCGCCAGGCCTTCGTATACGCCACCGCCGGCCTGCTGGGTTGGGACGGGCCGTGGCGTGAGGCCGCCTGGCACGGGATGGACTTCTTCCTCGACCGGTTCGCCCGGCCCGACGGCCTGTTCCGCACCCTGGTGGGGCCGGACGGCGAGGTGCTCGACGACACGGCCATGCTGTACGACCAGGCCTTCGCGCTGCTTGGCACGGCCACCCTGCACCAGGCCGATCCCCGGGGCGGCGAACTGGCGCAGGTGGCGCGCGACGTTCGCGAGGGTCTCGAGGCCATGCGCCATCCCGCTGGCGGCTATCGCGAGAACATCGCCCATCCCTTCCAGGCCAACGCCCACATGCATCTGTTGGAAGGCGCGATGGCCTGGGCCGAACTGGTAGGCGGCGACTGGGAGGCCATGGTCGACGAGATCGTCGAGATGGCGCTCAGCGTCTTCATCGATCCAAAGGGCGGCTTCCTGCGGGAGTTCTTCGACGCCGAGTGGCGGCTGGCCGACGGCGATGACGGCCGGCTGGTCGAGCCCGGCCACCAGTTCGAGTGGGCCTGGCTGATGGACCGTCACGCAAAGCGGCGCGGCGACCCGCGGGCCGCGAAGGCGGCCTTGGGGCTCTATGCGGCCGGCCGACGGGGCGTCGATCCCGCGCGCGGCGTGGCTGTCAACGAGCTGTGGGACGACTTCAGCCCCCGCGACGCCACCGCGCGCCTGTGGCCGCAGACCGAGCACCTGAAGGCGACCCTGCTTTTCGACGGGGAGGCCGCATCCCTCGCGGCCGCCCAGGCCTTGCGGCGCTACCTGGACACGCCGACGCCCGGCGCCTGGCGCGACAAGTTGCGGGCTGACGGGACCTTCGTCGAAGAGCCCGCGCCGGCCACCTCGTTCTACCATATCCTCGGCGCCTGCCTTGAGCTGTTCAAGGTCACGGGACGCTAGATGCCGCAGAATCCCTTCACCCGGACGCCCGCCAGGATCTGCGTGATCGGCCTGGGCTATGTGGGCCTGCCGCTGGCCGTGGCGCTGGCGGCCAAGTTCGAGGTCGTGGGCTTCGACATCGGGACCGAGCGAATCGCCGAGCTGCGGGCGGGAATCGACCGGACCCTGGAGGTGACCGCCGAGGAGCTCGCCGCCGCGAACGGCCTGGGCTTCACCGACGACGAGGCCGGTCTGACCGGCTGCAACGTGTTCATCGTCACCGTGCCGACGCCGATCGACCGCCACAAGCGGCCCGACCTGCGGGCGCTGCTGGCGGCCAGCGCGACGGTCGGGCGCAACATCGCCAAGGGCGGCGTGGCGATATTCGAATCCACCGTCTATCCGGGCGCCACCGAGGAAGACTGTGTGCCGGTGATCGAGGCGCTGTCGGGCCTCACCTTCAACCGTGACTTCTTCGCCGGCTACAGCCCCGAGCGGGCCAATCCGGGCGACCGGGAACACCGCCTTTCCAGCATCATCAAGGTCACGGCCGGCTCGACCGCGGAGGCCGCCGACTTCGTCGACGCCCTCTACAGCGCCGTGGTGCCCGCAGGCACTCACCGGGCCAGCTCCATCAAGGTGGCGGAGGCCGCCAAGGTGATCGAGAACACCCAGCGCGACCTGAATATCGCGCTGATCAACGAGTTCGCCCTGATCTTCAATCGGTTGGGCATCGACACCCAGGAGGTGCTGGACGCCGCCGGGACCAAGTGGAATTTCCTGCCTTTCCGGCCGGGCCTGGTGGGCGGCCACTGCATCGGGGTCGATCCCTACTACCTGACTCACCGAGCCGAGGATGCGGGCTACCACCCCCAGGTGATTCTGGCCGGGCGGCGGATCAATGACGGCATGGGCGGCTACATCGCCCAGGAGTTGATCAAGACCATGATCCGGCGCGAGATCCAGGTGCGCGGCGCGCGGGTTCTGGTGATGGGCCTGACTTTCAAGGAGAACTGCCCGGACCTGCGCAACACCCGGGTGATCGACATCGTCCGCGAGCTGGCCGACTACGAGGTGGCCGTCGACGTGTACGAGCCCTGGGCCGACCCGGCCGAGGCCGAGCAAGAGTACGGGGTCGCGCCGGTGGCGGAGCTGCAGGCCGGCGCCTATGACGCCGTCGTCCTGGCCGTTGCCCATTCCCAGTTCCGCGAGATGGGGTTGGCGGCGATCCGAAGCTTGGGCAAGCCGAACGCGATCCTCTACGACGTCAAGGGCATGTTCCCGAAGGGCTCGGCCGATCTTCGGCTCTAGGGCCTAGGACGCCGCGACTCGGTCTTCCACGAGCTTCGAGGCGCGCATCTGGCGCGGGCTGCATCCGGTCCAACGCTTGAAGGCGCGGGAGAAGGCAGCCGGGTCGGAAAAGCCGACCAGATAGGCCGTCTCGTTCACCGAGACCTTCCTTCCGGTCAGATAGTGCAGCGCCAGGCGGTGGCGGAGCTCGTCCAGCACGCCGGCGAAAGTGACGCCCTCGGCCTTCAGCCTGCGGAACAGGGTCTGGCGGCTGACGGCCATCTGGCGCGCAACGCGGTCCATGCTCGCGTCGCCGGTGTGCAGGATGGGCATCAGGACGCTCTCCACCCGGCCGCGGGTGGATCTGGAGGCTTCCAGGCTCTGCAGGAGCGCGTCGCCTCGCTCGCTGAGGATGCCGAAGGCGTACCGCGGCAGGTTGGCGACCCGGCGCTGCAGCAAGGAATCGTGGACCATGATCCCATTCTTGTTGCTCCCGAATACAACAGGGGCGCGGAAGATCCGTTCATACTCGGCGCGATAGCCGGGGTCGGTGTGCGTGACATGGACCGCCTTGGCGACAGGCATGGCGTCGAACCGGCGCGGCCCGCAGATCAGTTGGGCGAAGGCGGACTCCGTGAGTTCGGGAAAGTCGTTGGGGTTCCGCCGGGCGTCGACCATCCAGAACCCGTCGCGGTCGGCCACCATGCGGAAGCGGTCGCCGCCGTCCGCGTTGTCGGTTTCGACCACCAGGGGCACGTAGCGGTTCAGCTGGGCGAAGGCCTCGGCCATGTTCTCGGAGGCCTGGCCGATCAGGCCCAGGATCGAGACCTTGGCGATGTCGACCATCTCGCCGTAGTGGAGCGCCAGGGCCGGATCGCCGGTAAGATCCTTGGCCGCCCGCATGAGCGCCACATAGCTCGCGAAGGGCAGGCGGCTGTCCTGATCGTCCAGGTCCTCGAGACGAATCCCGGCGCGCTCGGCGAGCGCGGCCCGGCGCGCACCCTTCTTAAGGGCGAGCTCCATCAGACCCCGCGCGAAACCGGCCGAGACCGTGGGTTCAGACATGGCCGCCGCCGGCCCTGTTACCTCGGGTCATGCTTTTGATGCGCGCCGCCATGTCCATCACGTCCGTCGTGGACGAGGCTACGCCCAATGGAATCGAGACCAAGTGACAAACGAGACAGGTTCGCCGTCGCCGACCTCGTCTCGCTTCGCATTCTTTCCGCTGCGCCGCTGGCGCTTCCAGGGTGACCGCCATGCCTCCGGCCATGATGCTCCATATCGCAGCGGGCGGCGTCGGCCTCGCCTCCGGCTTCGCCGCCCTGGCCTTCCGCAAGGGCGAGCACCTGCACCGGATCGCGGGGACGGCCTTCTTCGTCGCCATGCTGTTCATGTCCGGCATCGGGGCGGTCATGGCGGCGTTCCTGCCGAACCGGCCCACCATCCTCGTGGGCGTGCTCACCTTCTACCTCGTGGCCACGGCATGGATGACGGTCCGGCGCGAGGAGGGCCGCGTCGGCCGTTTCGAGGTCGCCGCCCTGACCGTCGTCGCGGTCGTGGCGGCGCTGGACTTCGTCGCCGGCTGGGTGGCGCTTCGAAGCCCCAGAGGGGCCATGGACCAGATACCGTATCAGATGATCTTCGTCTTCGCCGGCGTCGCGACCCTGGCCGCGATCACGGACCTCCGGGTGATCCGGCGAGGTGGCGTTTCCGGCCCTCCGCGCATCGCGCGGCATCTCTGGCGGATGTGCGTGGCCCTGCTGATCGCCACCACTTCGTTCTTCTTCGGCCAGCAGAAGGTTCTGCCGGAGGCGCTGCACGGCTCGCCGGTTCTGTTCATCCCGACCCTGACGGTGCTCGTGCTGATGGTGTTCTGGCTGTTCCGCGTGAGGTTCAGCAAGGCGTTCGCGCCCACCGCGCGGCCTCAGACCCTGGAGGCGGCCGGCTAGTTCGCGCCCACCCGGTAGTAGTCGCGATACCAGTCCACGAAGTTGGAGACCCCGACTTCGATGGGGGTCTTGGGCGCATAGTCGAGAACCGCCCTGGTCTCAGTGACGTCGGCCTCGGTGCGGGCCACGTCGCCGGGCTGCATGGGCAGGAAGTCGATCTGCGCCTTGCGGCCGAGCTTCTCCTCCAGGACCTCGATATAGCGCATCAGTTCCACGCGAGTGCTATTCCCGAGGTTGAGGATCCGCCAGGGGGCGACGCCGCTGGTGGCGGGATCCGGGCTCTGCGGGTCCCAGTGGGGATCGGGGGCCGGCGGGCGGTCCAGGGCGGCGACGACGCCCGAGACGATGTCGTCGATATAGGTGAAGTCGCGCTGCATCTGGCCTTGGCCGAACACCTCTATGGGGCGGTTGGCCAGGATCGCCTCGGTGAACTTGAACAGCGCCATGTCGGGCCGGCCCCAGGGACCGTAGACGGTGAAGAACCGGAAGCCCGTGGCGGGGACGCCGAACAGGTGGGCGTAGGAGTGGGCCATGGACTCGTTGGCGAGCTTGGTGGCCGCGTAGAGGGTGATCGGGTGGTGCACCGGATCGTGCACCGAGAACGGTAGCTTGCCATTGGCGCCGTAGACCGAGCTGGTGGAGGCGAAGACCAGGTGGCGGGGCTGCACGGCGCGGCAGCCCTCCAGGATGTTCCCGAAGCCCACCAGGTTTGAGTCCACATAGGCCTGGGGCTTTTCCAGACTGTAGCGGACGCCGGCCTGGGCGGCGAGGTTGATGACGCCCTCCGGCCGGGTCTCGGCGAACAGGGCGGCGACGGCCTCGCGGTCCACCAGATCGACGGCGGCGTGGCGATAGCCCTCGCGCGCCTCCAGGCGGGCCAGCCGCGCCTGCTTCAGGACCGGATCGTAATAGGTGTTGAGGTTGTCCATTCCGACCACGGTATCGCCGCGATCGAGCAGCCGGTGGGCGACGTGGGAGCCGATGAAGCCGGCCGTGCCGGTGACCAGGATAAGCGCCATGCAGCCCGCTTAGACCGTCTTGGCGCGGGCGTCACGCGTTGGCGACGACCCGCAGGGTGGGGGCGGCGCCGGCCTTCTCGCCACGGATCTGGCCGACCAGGTCGAACAGGGCGCGACGGACGTCCTCGACATCGCCCATCTCGGCCAGGCTCTCGATCTCCACGAGGTGGCTGCTGGTGATCCGCAGGGCCGAGGAGGAGACCACCTCCATCACCTTGGGCGCGCAGGGCAGGGAGCGTTCGGTCTCGTCCAGCAGGGCCTCGGTGAGCTTCTCGCCCGGGCGCAGGCCGGTGATCTCGATCTCGATGTCCTTGCCGGGAATGCGGCCGGAGAGCGCGATCATCTGGCGGGCAAGGTCCATGATCCGGACCGGCTCGCCCATTTCCAGCAGGAACAGGCGGGCGTGGGCGCTCTCTTCGTCCTCGGCGCAGGTCGCCGTGGCGTGGAGGACGAGTTGGGCGGCCTCCGGAATGGTCATGAAGAAGCGTTCGATCTCCTCGTGGGTGACCGTCACTGGCCCGCCGCGATCGATCTGCGACTTGAAGATGGGCACAACAGACCCCGCCGAGCCCAGGACGTTGCCGAACCGCACGGCGGAGAACCGCGTGCCCTGGCCGGCCTGCTGAGCCTGGATCACCGCCTCGGCGAGGCGCTTAGTGGCGCCCATGACATTGGACGGATCGACGGCCTTGTCGGTGGAGATCAGCACCATCTGGGCCGCGCCGCAGGACTTGGCCGCCTCGGCCACGTTCCAGGTGCCGACCACGTTGGTGAGCACGCCTTCGCAGGGGTGGCGCTCGACCATGGAGACGTGCTTGAGCGCCGCGGCATGGAAGACCAGGTGCGGCTTTTCCTTCTTGAAGGCCTGCTCCAGGCGGCGCGCATTGCGCACGTCGCAGAGCACGGCGCTGTGCGACAGGGCCGGCCAGGTCTCGGTCATCTCGCGATCGATCTCGAACAGCGAGGTTTCCGAGAAGTCCATCATGGTGACATGGGCGGCCTGGAAGGCGGCCACCTGGCGGCACAGTTCGGCGCCGATGGAGCCGCCGGCGCCGGTGATCAGCACGCGGCGACCTTGGATCAGGGCTCCGACCGCGGCGCGGTCCAGCTCGATGGGGTCGCGGGCCAGCAGCTCCTCGACGCTGATCTCGCGCATGGGCAACAGGGCCATGCCGTCCTGGTGGGCGAGCTCGACGATGGACGGCAGGCGCAGCAGGCGGATGCCGTCGTTCTTGAGCTGTCCCAGCTGGTCCGCGGTCAGGCCGCGAAGGCGGCCGGGCTCGTCCAGGAACAGGATGGCGCGCGGATAGCGGTTCCAGCGGCGCAGGTCGGTCATGGCCGCATCGAGATTGTCCAGACTCTCGATGACGCAGACGCCGCGGACCTGCTGGCCAACGTCGCGGGCGTCGGGGCCGACGATGCCGACCGGGGTCCAGGCGTGGTCGTGGCGGCGGGCCACATCACGCAGATAGCTGTCGGCCAGGGACGGCGGGCCGATCAGCAGCAAGGACGGGGCCTGGGGCGCGCGGTCCTTGACGGTCTTTAGCGGGGCGAAGGAGTCCAGGGCGTGTTCGTGCAGGGCGCGGCGAACGATTCGCGCGCCCATGCAGCCGACCATCTGGAAGATCACCGCCATGGCCAGGGCCGAGCGGGGGAGGCCGTCGGCGCGGTCCATCACGAATACGGTGAGCAGGAAGACGCCGGCCGTCAGGAAGGCCGTGCGGGTGAGCACCAGGGCGTCGGGAATCGACACATAGCGCCACGGCGACAGCTCACGCCGGAAGATGGTCGAGAACACCGCGGCCAGCGCCGCATAGATGCCGACCAGCTGAAGAACTTTCAGCGTGGGAAGGCCAGCAACGCCCAGTTCGAGAATTCGCGCGGAGGAGAGGATGTAGGCCAGGAAGAAAGCGCCGGCAGCGATAAGTGTGTCCGCGACAATGGTCTGGGCCCGATTGGCCATCTGCTCCATGAGTCGCGCTCCGCTCGCCTTAACCGCAACATAGACGCGCGAACGCGACCGTCCAATGAAACTCGGGGACTGAGGTTTAGCTCCCACAGTGGGAGCATTTTTCGCGCACCAGGGGAACCATTCTTCGCCTGGTGCGTGCGCACCGAGACAAAAAAGCCGCCCCGGCGCCGGGGCGGCTTCTCATAGGCCTAAATAACTGAAAAGCCCACGACATCTTCGAATCGAGCATGTCGGAGCACTCCGGGGCCGGAGCGTCGTGGCCGCCGGCGGCGACCACGACCCACGGTCATGCCCTAGAACACGGCCTTGACGCCGAGAACGACCCGGCTGTCGTAGATGTCGCCGAAGCCGTGCTCGTCGGTGTCGTGGTAGCGCAGGTCGAAGCCGACCGTGTCGTTCAGAGCGAAGCCGGCGCCCAGGTTCCAGGTCGTGTAGTCAAAGGGACCTTCGACGTTCTGATGACCCACGGCGCCGGAGATGGTGACCTTCTCGGCCACCGGGAACGAGCCGTTCACTTCATAATAGGTCGCCTCGCCGGTGCCGCCGAAGAAGTCGTCCGAATAGTAGAAGGCCGCGCCGATGGTGGCCGGGCCGACGGCGCCGGAGCCGGCGAGCTTGTACTCGACGTAGTCCTCGTTCGAACCGTCGGGCTGGTTCATGTAGCCGTAATAGACGACGCCGACGTCCAGGGTGACCGGGCCGACCACCGGCTTCACGCCGGAATAGAGGTCGAATTCACCGTCGGTGCCGTTGCCGAAGTCGACATTCGTGACCCAGGCGCCGGCGTAGCCGATGCCCCAGAGGGTGGTGTCGACGCCCGCGAAGATGGAATAGTTCTCGTCGGTCTGGCTAACGCCGCGGAACACATAGTCGGTGTTCGCGCCGACGTTGAACGAGAAGTCGAACGGGCTCGCGTCGTCTTGCGCGAGGGCCGCGCCGCCCATGGCGACGGAGGCCACGGCGGCGAGAAGCGTGGTCTTGAAGAGTTTCATTTCGTTTATCCCCTTATTTTTCGATCGAGCTCCGCTCAATCGTCGAGGGAGATCGCCATGCGAGCGAGTTCCAGATCAACGCGAGGGGAGCCGATGAATGGCTCTACCTATGCCGTGTTCGATTTTTGAGCGTTAATGGAGCGTGGCGCCGCGCTTTTAGGCGAAATAGTGTGACCTGCCCGACACAGGTCGCTCACGCATCACCGTTTAGCGCATGGAGAGCGGCGAGTAGTTCAGGTGAGTCCCGGCATCGACCAGCAGGGTCTCTCCGGTGACGTGGCGCGAGGCGGTCGAGGCCAGGAACACCGCGGCGGCGGCGACGTCCTCGGCCGTGGAGGCGGCCTTCAGCGGCGTGTTGGCCGCGGCGCCGGCGCGCACCTTGGCGGCCTGCTCGGCCCCGACGCCCTTGCCGAACCACGGGGTGTCGATGAACCCCGGGCAGATGGCGTTGACCCGGATCTTCGGCGCCAGGGCGCGGGCCAGAGACAGGGTCATGGTGTTCATGGCGCCCTTGGACGCGGCGTAGGGCACCGACGACCCGATCCCGGCGACGCCGGCGATGGACGAGGTGTTGACCACCGCGCCTGGCTGCGGCCCGGCCTCCAGCAGGCTTCGGCATGCGCGCACCATCTGGAAGGCGCCCACCACATTGACCCCGTAGAGGCGCAGGAAGTCGTCGGCCGAGACCGCCTCGAGATCGGCGTGGTTGGGGGCGAACTTCGTCACCCCGGCATTGTTGAACAGCGCATCGATCCGGCCGAAGGGTTCGGCGGCCGCGGCGATCCTGCGGCAGTCGGCGTCAAGCGCCACATCGCCCTGGACCAGCACCGCCTTGGCGCCCTGCGCCTCCACCAGCCGGGCGGTCTCCTGCGCCTCCTCGAGGCTGCTTGCGTAGTTGATGACCACGGCCGCGGCGCCGCGGCCGGCGGTCTCCACGGCGATGGCCCGGCCGAGCCCGGTGGAGGCTCCGGTCACCACCACGACGAAGTTCTCGAAATCCTGGCCGGCCATCGCGGCTTCTCCAACTTGAGCTATCGGTATCTGTCTTGATCCCACTGTCGGCCGCCTTGGTTGCCGGGCGCAAGCCCAAGGGCTACATCGCCGCCATGGACGAGACGCACCTGACCCAACTGGGCCGCGAGGTTCGTGGTTTCGACAGTCCCGAAGCCGCGGTGCTGGAGCGCGTGCCCAACCCCCAGGCCGATGTGCTGTACCTGGCGCGGTTCACCGCGCCGGAGTTCACCTCGCTGTGTCCAGTGACCGGGCAGCCCGACTTCGCCCACCTGGTGATCGACTACGCGCCCGGCGACTGGCTGATCGAATCGAAGTCGCTGAAGCTCTATCTGGGCGCCTTCCGTGATCACGGGGCGTTTCACGAGGACTGCACCGTGGCGATCGGACGGCGGATCGTGGAGGTGGCGGCGCCGCGGTGGCTGCGGATCGGCGGCTACTGGTTCCCGCGCGGCGGCATCCCCATCGATGTCTTCTGGCAGACCGGACCGGCGCCGGACGGGTTGTGGATCCCCGATCAAGGGGTCGCGCCCTATCGTGGACGCGGCTGAGTCAGAATTCGACGTTTGGAAGAGTTAATGTTTTGAGATCGAACGGTTAGTTCGACCCCGAAATTCGCGTGTTCGGAAGTATTCGTATTTCTCAATACAACCTTCGATCACTTTCCACCTAGGCGGGCCGTTCGCGAAGGCGGCGAGCTTGGCTGTGGCGGAGTCGGCGTCGACTAGCCGACAGGGGTGCGGTGTGCTATTAGGACATCGCCCATCTCTCCTCGGGCGTGTCACACTTCAGGCCGGGCGGCGCGCCATCGCCGTCCGGCCGTCGTGTATCTGGGCGCGATCAGGGCCGCCAGACGGTGGTCAGGGCCGCAGGATCGGGGCGCTCGCGCTCCAGCGGCGGCTCCTTGGGCGTGCCCAGCAGGATGAAGCCGGCCACCCGCTCGCCCTCCGCAAGGCCAAGCAGAGCCTTGGCTTGGGGGTCATAGGCATACCAGTCGGTGATCCAGTTGGCCCCGTAGCCCAGCGCCTGGGCGGCATAGAGCAAGGTGGTGCAGGCCGCACCGGCTGAGAGCTCCTGCTCCCACATCGGAATCTCGTGTTCGACGGCTCGTGAGACCACCGCGATTCCTGACGGCGGGAGCTTGAGCTTGGCCAGCTTGGCCGCGGCGCGCGGGTCGTCGCGGGCCTCGGCCAAGGCTTCCAGCTTGGCCGCAAAGGCCGCCTTGCCGTCTGAATCGAGGATAATGAACCGCCAGGGCGACAACTTCCCGTGATCGGGCACCCGGCAGGCCAAACCGATCAGGGCGGCGATCTCATCGGGACCCGGGCCGGGCTCGGCCAGAGTCACGGCCGAGGACGATCTGCGGCGCGCCAGGAAGTCCAGAACCTGCGGATGGGGAGGCTGTTCAACGGGCGTCCCGAAGAGGGGCGTGGGGGGCAGAGCGACGGTCACGTCCGGGCGCCTCGTTAGCAAAACCGAGATGGGATATCCCTTATTGGGCTTTGGGCGCTCGTCCCGCAAGGCTAGTTGAGAATATGTCGCAAAAACCCGACTGGCTGGTCGCCCACGGAACGCCCTGGAAGAAGGGCGAGCCCAAGCGGGTCTACGACAATCCCTGGATCAGCGTCACCGAGCAGACGGCGATCGCGCCCACCGGCCGGCCGGCGCTGTATGGGCTGGTCGCGTTCAAGAACCGCGCCTTGGCCATCCTGCCGGTGCACGAGGATGGGACGGTGACCCTGGTCGGCCAGAACCGGTTCCCATTCGCCGACTACAGCTGGGAGATCCCGGAAGGGGGCGGGCCGCTCGATGAGGCGCCGCTGGAAGGCGCCAAGCGCGAGCTGCTGGAGGAGACGGGTCTGGCCGCCGCCCATTGGACCGAAGTGCTTCGGATGCAGCTTTCCAACTCGGTCACAGACGAACTGGCCATCGGCTACCTGGCCACCGGCCTGACCCAGCTGGCGGCCGAGCCGCAGGGCGACGCCACCGAGGATATCGCCCGCACCCGCGCGCCGTTCCGCGAAGTCCTCGACGCCGCAACCGCCGGACACATTCAGGACGCCTTGACGGTGGCGATGCTGCTTCGGGGTTACCATATGGCCCGGGAAGGGCTTTTGCCGGACGCGCTCGCGCGCGCCATGATAGGATAGGAAGCCGCCATGGGACGGGAGGAGCCTTTGAGCCAACGTCTGGAAGTCATCGAGTTCGGTGCGCCGCCGCCGGTCTGGCCGTCGCTGCGGATGGAGGCCGAGCGGGCCGCCAAGGCCGAGCCGGCGCTCGCCTCGCTGCTGAACGCCGTGGTGCTGAGCCATGAGGACCTGGGCGCTGCCCTGTCCTATCAGCTCGCGCGCAAGCTGGGCGACCAGGAGCTGCGAGCCATGAGCCTGCGCGAGTTGGCCGACGCGGCCTACCGCAACCAGCCGGAACTGGTGGACACGGCCGAGGCCGATCTCCGCGCCGTGTTCGAGCGCGATCCGGCCTGCAAGGGCTACGTCCAGCCGTTCCTCTTCTTCAAGGGCTTCCAAGCGCTGCAGACCCAGCGCGTGGCCCATTGGCTCTGGCATCAGGGCCGCGAGACCATCGCTCTCTATCTGCAGAGCCGAATGTCGGAGGTGTTCCAGGTGGACATCCACCCGGCGACCAAGATCGGCTCCGGCGTGTTCATCGACCACGGCACCGGCATCGTCATCGGCGAAACCGCAGTGATCGGCGACGATGTTTCGCTGCTGCAGGGCGTGACCCTGGGCGGCACCGGCGCCGAGCAGGGCGACCGCCATCCCAAGATCGGCAAGGGCGTCCTGCTGGGCGCCGGCGCAAAGGTGCTGGGCAATATCGTCATCGGCGACTACGCCAAGATCGCCTCGGGGTCTGTGGTTCTAAAGCCCGTGCCGCCCGGCTGCACGGCCGCCGGCGTGCCCGCGCGCCTGGTCAACTGCCCGACCTGCGAGGAGCCGGCGCGCAGCATGGACCATACCCTCGCCGAGGCGGTCTACGACTACGTGATCTGAGCCACGGCGACCGCGCTCGGCCGGTAATAGCGCCGCAGCAGGAAGAACGCCGCCACGGTCCCGGCCATAGATATCAGGATCGCCACGGCCATGGACGCGCCCGTGGCGAGCAGGCCGGCCGCCAGCAGGCAGCCGCCGGCCCCGCCGGCGTCCCAGCCCCCCTCCGTGGCGATGTGGAAGCGCAGGGCGCAGGGCGAGACCTGGGCCTGGTTGTAGACCGCCGTCATCACGGTCGGGACGTAGAGGGCCACCACCAGGGCGCCGGCCGCGTTCGCCGCCACGGCCAGGGCCGGATCGCCATAGCCGGCCGCCCGCGCCAGCAGGGTCAGGGCCATCGAGCCCGATCCCAGCCAGACGGCCCAGCGGCCGTGACCGGCGTCGATGAACCGGCCCAGCAGCAGTCCGCTCACCGCGCCGGCGACCGCGGCCAGCGCCATGGCCCCGCCGAACGCCGTGAAGCTCTCACCCAGCGAGATGAAGAGCGCGATCTGCCACACGAAAAAATAGCCCGAGGCGATCCATCCATCGGCGATGAACACCAGCACGCCGGGCACGGCGGCGCGCAGGGCGCCGGGCGCCTGGTCTGGGACCAGGATGTTCGGGGTCCGCAGCAGGGGCAGGGCCGACAGCATTAGCACCACTGCGGTGGCGCCGAAGGCGATGCGAGGCCCGAGCGTCACCAGGGCCCAGCCGGTCAGCAACGGGGCGGCGATCCCCACCAGGGCGGCGATCGCCTCCCGGGCCCCGATCTGGTGACCGCGATGCTCGGCGTCGCCCAGGGACGCGAAATAGGCGTGGTAGGAGGTCCAGTAGAAGGTGTCGCCCACCGACGAGACCACGCAGAGCGCGACAAGCGCCCAGCCGACACCGTCGACCTCCGCCAGCAGAGGGTACTGCAGGGCCGTCAGGATCGTGCCGGCGATCACCAGCGGCTTCAGGCCGAACCGCTTGCCGAGCGGCAGGACGAAGGGCCGGATGCAGAACCGACCGATCAGGATGGCGGCCAGGGCGGTGAGCACGCCCGGCGCGGGCACGCCCGCGCGCAACAGGAAGACGGCGAAGAACGCGCCGCCGCCGCTGAGCGCCAGGGCGTGAACGCCGTAGTGCAGGTTCAGGAGATTGACGGTGGTGTTGCGGAAGAACGCCATGTGGCTCGGCCCCGAATATCCAGGAAAAGATCAACGAAGGGCGCCGTCGCGGGCCTCGGCCTGCGAACGACCAGTCCATGTTGTTGATCAGCCGGCCACTGAGTGGGTTCTTCCGTGGTTCAGGTGTTTCGCCACGAGCAGCTTAGGCCCGGGGGTGGCGAAACCTCAAGAGGCGTCCATCTCGGCCTGGGTGACACGATAGGCGCCGTCGAGCCAGGCCAGGACCTCGCGCGCGCCCGGATGGTCGAAGCCCTCGTAGCGCGCCCGCATGCGCCGCACGTTCTCCTCGGTCAGCCGATCGAGGCCGAAGCCCTGGACCTGGGTGAGGTTGAGGTGCAGGGCCGCGGCAAGGCCCTCGCCCAGCACCTCGGCGGCGGCGCGCTGGAAGGCGGCGGCGTATTCGTAGGCGGGACCCTCGAGATAGCTTTCGGCCAGGGTGATCGCGGGCACCTGCGACAGCACCGGCTGCAGGGCCGGGTTGACCGCATGGGCCGAGAGGCGGCCCCCGATCTCCGCCGGCCGGCCGGTGAAGGCGCGGACATGCAGGAAGGGCGACATCAGCGGCCCATCATTGACCGGATAGTTGTCCCACAAGAAGGGCTTGCGGCGCAGCTGGCGGCCCACGCGCTCCAGATGGCCCACGCTGTACTCCCGGGAGCAGACCTCCTCGCCCGTCCAGAACACCTCGATCGCCGGATCGAGCCCCGCGCCCAGGTCCTCCAGGTAGTTTTCCGGCCGCCGCCCGAACACCCGGTCCAGGATCGGGTCGTCGGTATAGTAGGACGGACAGACGATGAGCCGGGTCGCGGTGGTCCGCTCGGCGATCCAATGGACGATGCGGATCTGGTTCTGCGCCAGGTCGGGCAGGTCGCCGCGCATGTCGTCGAACAGGATGGCCAGGTCGTCGAGGCCCAGGCTCTCCAGATGCTCAAGCTTGGCGGCGAGGGCGCTCTGCGCCTCGGTCCCGAAGTCCCGGTAGATCTCGTAGGGGCTGAGGCCGACCCCGAACCGGACGCCCAGGTCGCGGCAGTGGGCCGAGAAGGCGGCGAGCTGATCGGCCGCCTCGGGGGGGTGGAGCTCCTGCCAGCGGCGCCGGAGGAAGGGATCGGCCTTGGGCGCGTAGATGTGGAAGCCATAGCCGTGCGCCGAGAGCTTCGAGATCACGTCCCGCCGCGCCGCCCAGGACCAGGGCTTGCCGTAATAGCCTTCGATCAGCCCCAGTTCGACGCCCGCCACGCCTGTCTCCCCGCCTTGATTTGCAGGGAGACTAGACGCGTCCGCCGCCGCGTCCCCAGCTTTTTCCCGCCCAGACGCTTTCACGCCAGGAGCAAAGCGCGCTAGGTTCCCGCCGAAATTGACGCAGGAGCACGGCGTGCTGGACGAAAAGACTATCCGCAAGATCGAAGGCCACCTGCGCGGCACCTTCGCCAATGCGCGGATCACCCTGACGCCCCGTCCCAAGCAGAAGGACTCCGCCGAGGTCTATGTCGGCGAGGAATTCATCGGCGTGGTGTTCGAGGACGAAGACGGCGATGGCTCGTTCATGTTCGAGATGGCGATCCTGGCGGAAGACCTTCCCTAGCCCCGCCCACGAAAATGCCGGCCCCGGGGCGGTTTCCGGGACCGGCTGAGTTTCGACAGGACTCTAGAGCTTCAGAGCACGCCCAGCATCTCGGCCACCAGCGGGTGGCGGACGATGTCGACATCCTTCAGCCGCACGACGGCGATGTTGGCGAGCGCGTCGAACTTGTCGGCCACCGGCCCCAGGCCGGAGAGCTCCGGCAGCAGGTCGGACTGGTTCGGGTCGCCGGTGACCACCATGGTCGAATGCCAGCCCAGCCGGGTCAGCAGCATCTTGAGCTGGCCGTAGGTGCAGTTCTGCGCTTCGTCGATCACCACGAAAGCGTTGTTCAGGGTGCGCCCGCGCATGAAGCCGACCGGGGCGATCTCGATGGCGCCCTCGGCCATCAGGGCCCGGACGCGCTTCATGGAGAGTCGGTCCGACAAGGCGTCGTAGAGCGGGCGCAGGTAGGGCGCGAGCTTGTCCTCGGCGTCCCCGGGCAGATAGCCGATGGATTCGCCAGCCTCCACCGCGGGTCTGGAGAGCACGATACGGCCGACCTTGCCGGCCTCCAGGGCCTCGACCGCCTTGGCTATGGCCAGATAGGTCTTGCCGGTGCCGGCCGGGCCAAGGGCCATGACCAGGTTCTTGGCGTCGATGGCGTCGATCAACGCCTGCTGGCCGGCGGACTTGGCCTTGATGGTCTTCACATAACCCTGGTCGCGGCCTTGATCGCGGTCATCGTTGTGATGCGCCAGCGGAGACCAGGCCCGATCCACGGGAAGGCGGCGAATTTTGCCGTCATCCTCGAACTGGCCGGCGTCGAACGCGCCTTCGCGCAGTTGTCGCTTGAGAGCTCGCTTGGTCATCAAGGCCTCCATTGGGGCAAGAAAAAAGGGCGAAGCCGGAATGGCTCGCCCTTGGTCATCGGCAGATTGGAATTGGAACGGCGGCGTCGTGCGCTGCGGCCTGGCGGCTCGCTTCCGATTTGTGATCCGGGCGGGAGAACCCGCCGAAGCAGACGCGACACCCTTTACTCCGTCCAAACGCAAGGCCGGGAGCCGAAGGCCGACTCGCGGCGGGATGCGGGAAGGCGTTTCACCCTCTCGAATCGCACGACCAATATGATGCTAGCTTGGTTTACGAATGGTTAAACAGGCTTCGATTTCAAGAAATGGGGTATGCGGATGAGTGTCTACAACTTGGGCGACGTTGGTCCGGAGTTGCCCAACGAAGGCGAATACTGGATTGCGCCGACCGCCGCGGTGATGGGTCGGGTGATTCTCAAGAAAAACGCTTCCGTGTGGTTTGGTGCGACAATTCGCGGCGACAACGACCCGATCATCATTGGAGAGAACTCCAACGTCCAGGACGGCAGCGTCCTGCACACCGACACCGGCTCGCCCCTGACCATCGGAAGCAATGTGACGGTTGGCCATATGGTCATGCTTCACGGCTGCACGATCGGCGACAACTCACTGGTCGGCATCGGCTCCATCGTGCTGAACGGCGCGCGGATCGGGCGCAATTGTCTCATCGGCGCCAATTGCCTGATCACCGAGGGAAAGGAGATTCCCGACAATTCGCTGGTCATGGGCGCGCCGGGTAAGGTTGTCCGTGAGATCAGCGACGAACAGGCCCGCGTGATCGCCGGCGGCGCAATGCACTATGTGCACAACTGGAAGCGCTATCACGCCGGGCTCACGCCCGTGGCTTGAACATGGACATCCGCACCCTGGTGGACATCGCCATCGAAGAGGACCCGCGGGCGCCCTGCCTGTGGGTTCCGTCCGAGGCCTGGCCCGAGTTCTGCTCGGCCATCCGTCAGCGGCCCAACCTGATCGGGGCGGTCATCTACCGAAACAAGACCGTCCGCGACGGCGGGCCCGCGACCGACATCGTCACCGGCTCGCAACAGGGCTGGCGCGCTTGACGGACGTAGCGGCGCCTGTCGACGGTCGCGCCAATCAATCGAGGAGGACGCCCCATGGCCTATGAGTTCATCCGCGTGGACCGCGAAGGTCCGGTGACGGTCTTCACCCTGAACCGGCCGGACGTCATGAACGCCCTGCATTCGCCGGCCCATTTCGAGCTGCACGAGGCCTTCGACGCCTTCGCGGCCGATCCCGACCAGTGGGTCGGCATCGTCAC
Organism: Phenylobacterium sp. LH3H17; assembly: GCF_024298925.1. NCBI lineage: Bacteria > Pseudomonadati > Pseudomonadota > Alphaproteobacteria > Caulobacterales > Caulobacteraceae > Phenylobacterium > Phenylobacterium sp. LH3H17. The sequence continues at coordinate 1,535,857 of NZ_CP101283.1, forward strand.
CGGCGCCGGGGCGCGGGCCTTCTCGGCGGGCAATGACCTTAAGCACCAGGCCATGGGCGGCGACATGAAGAGCCCGCCGTCGGGGTTCGCGGGCCTGACCTCGCGGTTCGACCTCACCAAGCCGCTGATTGCGGCGGTGAACGGGGTGGCCATGGGCGGCGGGTTCGAGATCGCGCTGGCCTGCGACCTGATCATCGCCTCGGAGACCGCGACCTTCGCCCTGCCGGAGCCGCGGGTGGGCCTGGCGGCCCTGGCCGGCGGCCTGCACCGCCTGCCGCGCGCCATCGGGACCAAGCGGGCGCTGGGGATGATCCTCACCGGCCGGCGGGTCTCGGCGGCGCACGGCTACGAACTGGGCTTCGTCAACGAGGTGACCCCGCCGCAGGAGTTGATGGCTACGGCGCGGAAATGGGCGGCGGAGATCTGCGAGCTGTCGCCCATGTCCATCCGCGCCTCGAAGGAGGCGGTGTTCAAGGGCCTGGACGAACCCAGCCTGGAAGCCGCGATCAAGGGCCAGATGCGCTATCCGGCCGCCGCGGCCCTGTTCAAGTCCGAGGACTTCGTCGAGGGGCCCATGGCCTTTGCGCAAAAGCGCGCGCCGGCCTGGAAGGGTCGTTAGAGGCTTAGGCGTAGAGCGCGGCCAGCCTCCGCGCTCTTTCCTTCATGCCCTCGCGTAGCTCCGGCGGCGCCAGCACCTCCACGTCCGGGCCCAGCTTGAAGAGCTGCGTCGCCGCGTTCTCCACGGTTTCGATCGGGATGACGACGCGGCGCCGGCCGTCGGCGTCGGTCGATTCGGCCGAGGCCCTGGCGGCCTCGCCGACCGCGGCGCTCAGGGTCGCCAGCTGATCCAAGCCCTGGGACGTGACGCGCAGGGTCGCCTCGCCCTGGATCAGGCCCTCCTCGAAGCGGTCGCGCTGCTCCGCCCAATAGGCGGCGAGATCGAAAGCCTTGTCGCGTTCGAAGGGCTCGCCGGGGGCCAGCGACTTGATGTTGGACAGCCGGTAGATGCGGGGCTTCCCGGCCACGGCGGCGACCAGGTACCAGACGCCCGCCTTCATCACGAGGCCGAGCGGCTCCAGCACCCGCTCGACCTCGCCGTCCCAGCGCTCATAGCGCACGGCGATCTTCCGGGCGGTCCAGACGGCGTCGGCCACGGCCGGCAGCAGGTCGGCGGCCTCCGAGCTGCGGTACCACCCAACGGGATCGAGGTGGAAGCGGGCGGCCACCCGCTCGGCGCTCTCGCGGGATTCCGGGGGCAGGGCGGCCAGAAGTTTCAGCTTCGCCCCGATCAGGGCCTCGCTGAAGCCCAGGTCCTGGGCTGCGCCTGGCAGCCCGGCCAGGAACAGGCTCTCAGCCTCGCTGGAGGTGAAGCCGGTCAGCTTGGTCCTGTAGCCGTCCAGCAGGTCGAAGCCGCCATTGCGGCCGCGGTCGGCATAGACCGGCACGCCCGCGGCGCTCAGGTGGTCGATGTCGCGGTAGATGGTCCTGACCGAGACCTCGAACTCCTCGGCCAGGGCCTGTGCGGTCTGGCGGCCGCGCAGCTGCAGGATCAGCAGGATGGAGAGAAGGCGGCTCGCACGCATGAAAACGAGCCTAGCCGGGAATAGCTGACGCGTCGTGTCAGGATATGACGACTAAAGCTGTCCCCGCGTTTGGACGAGGGAGCCCTCCATGCAGAACCAAGACCTTGATCGCCGGGTGCTGCTGGCGCTCGGCCTGACGCTCGGCGCGGGCGGACAGGCGCTCGCGCAGATTCAACCGCAGAGGACAGGGACCATGACCGGCAAGGCCGCGCACGACTTCGATTTCAATCACGGCGAATGGGACGTGACCAACCGGCGGCTCAAGCAACGCGGCGTCGGTTCCCAGGACTGGGATGTCTTCCCCTCGCACGAGAAGGCCCAGGTCCTGATGGGCGGAATGGTGTCGATCGACGAAGCCGATTTCCCGACCAAGGGTTTCAAGGGGATGACGTTGCGGCTCTACGACCCGGCGAAGGACCAATGGGCGATCTATTGGATCAATTCCAAGGACGGCCTGCTGCAGCCGCCGGTCTACGGCCGTTTCAAGGGCGGCAAGGGCGTGTTCGCCGGCGACGACATCGACGAGGGCAAACCAATCAAGGTGCTGTTCGACTGGACCATCACCGACCCGAACGCGCCGCGCTGGAGCCAGGCCTTCTCCTATGACGGCGGCAAGACCTGGGAGACCAACTGGATCATGGATTTCCGCCGCCCGGCTTGACGTTGCGACACCCAAAATGCGGTCCCTCCCGGCCTTGTTTCGGCGGCGCGTCTGGGTAAGTGTGCGCCAAACTTAACAGTGTTTAGGGACGGACCGCCCATGGACCGCTACGACTACGTGATCATCGGCGCCGGCTCGGCTGGGTGCGTCCTGGCCAACCGGCTGAGCGAAGACGCGAGCGTGCGGGTGCTGCTGCTGGAGGCCGGCGGCAAGGACAACTCCCTCCTGGTCAAGATGCCGGCCGGGGTGGGCGCCCTGATCGGCAAGGCCGGGACCTATAACTGGGGGTTCTGGACCGAAGAGGAGCCGCAGCTCGAGAACCGCAAACTGTGGTGGCCGCGCGGCAAGGGCTGGGGCGGCTCGTCATCGATCAACGGCATGATCTATATTCGCGGCCACGCGCGGGACTATGACAACTGGCGCCAGATGGGCCTGACGGGCTGGTCGTATCGGGACGTGTTGCCCTACTTCAAACGCTCGGAGAGCCTGGAGGGCGGCGGCGACGCCTGGCATGGTGGCGAGGGCCCGCTGAAGGTCTCCAAGGCCTCCTCGCCCAACCCGATCTACAAGGCCACGGTCGAGGCTGGACGCCAGGCCGGGCACCCCGTCACCAACGATTTCAACGGCTTCCAACAGGAAGGTTGGGGGCCGTATCAAATGACAATCCATGACGGCCAGCGCTGGAGCGCCGCCCGGGCATACCTTCACCCGGCGATGAGCCGTCCGAACCTCACCTGCCTGACCGGCGCGCGGACCACCCGGATCGTGGTCGAGAACGGCCGCGCTGTCGGCGTCGAATATGTGGACGCCAAGACCCAACAGAAGACCGTGGTCCACGCCGACAAGGAGGTGCTGCTGTCGGCCGGCGCGGTCCAGTCGCCGCACATACTGCAGCTTTCGGGGATCGGCGATCCGGAGGAACTGAGCAAGCACGGTATTGCGGTGGTGCACCCGCTGAAGGGCGTCGGCGCCAACCTGCAGGACCACCTGGACGTCACCATGTCCTGGGAATGCCCGCAGCCGATCACCGCCTTTTCCCTGCGCAAGGGGCTGGTGAAGACCCTGCTGATCGGGATGAACTACGCCTTCTTCGGCAAGGGCCTGGGCCGCCAGCAGTTCCTGGAGTCCGGCGCCTTCCTGAAGTCACGGCCCGACCTGGACCGGCCTGACCTGCAGATCCACACGGTGCTGGCGGTGATGCAGAACCACGGCAACACCGTGGTGGAGAAGGACGGCTTCACCTTCCACGTCTGCCAGCTTCGCCCCGAGAGCCGCGGACGGGTGGGGCTGAATTCGGCTGATCCGTTCGCCGATCCGGCGATCTTCGCCAACTACCTGGCCGCCGACGAGGACCGCCGCGCCCTGCGCGAGGGGGTCAAGATGATGCGCAAGGTGGCCGAGCAGTCGGCGCTCGATGCTTACCGCACCGAGGAACTGTTCCCCGGCAAGCACGTGCAGACCGACGACGAGATCGACGCCTGGATCCGCAAGAGCGCCGAGACCATCTATCACCCGGTGGGGACCTGTAAGATGGGGACCGACGAGATGGCGGTGGTCGACGCCGAGCTGAAGGTGCGTGGGATCGCGGGGTTGCGGGTGATCGACGCCTCGGTCATGCCGAGCCTGGTGGGGGGCAACACCAATGCGCCCACCATCATGATCGCCGAGAAGGCCGCCGACATGATCCGGGGCAAGGCCGCCCTGCCGGCCGACGACGCGCCGGTCTACGAGGACGGCCAGAAGGCCGCTTAGGGAGAAACCGCCATGGAACTGCGCAGACTGGGCAAGTCCGAGCTGAAGGTCGCGCCGCTGGTGCTGGGCGGCAACGTGTTCGGCTGGACGGCCGACGAGAAGACCTCCTTCGCCATCCTCGACGCCTTCGTCGACGGCGGCTTCAACATGGTCGACACCGCCGACGTCTATTCCCGATGGGCGCCGGCCGGCGGCGGGGCTTCGGAAAAGGTGATCGGCGCCTGGTTCAAGGCCAGCGGCAAGCGCGACAAGGTGGTGCTGGCCACCAAGCTCGGCTCGGAAATGGGCGAGGGGATGAAGGGGCTGTCGGCCGCGTACATGGTGCAGGCCGTCGAAGCCTCGCTGCAGCGGCTGCAGACCGATGTGATCGACCTCTACCAGAGCCACCGCGACGATCCCGACACCCCGCAGGAAGAAACGGCCGAGGCCTTCGAGCGCCTGGTCAAGGCCGGCAAGGTCCGCGCCATCGGCTCTTCCAACTTCGAGCCGGCGCGGCTGAAATCCGCCCTGGAGATCAGCGAGAAGCTGGGCGTGGCCCGCTATCAAAGCGAGCAGCCGCTGTACAACCTCTATGACCGGTCGGGCTTCGAGAGCGGGCTGCAGCAGGTCTGCATCGATAACGAGGTGGGGGTGATCCCCTATTATGGCCTGGCCTCTGGCTTCCTGACCGGCAAGTACCGCAGTGAGGAAGATCTGGCCAAGAGCCCTCGCGGCCGCGGCGTGAAGCGCTATCTGGACGAGCGCGGCCTGAGGATCCTGGCCGCCCTCGACAAGGTGGCCGCGGGCAAGGGAGCGACCCCGGCCCAGGTGGCGCTGGCCTGGGTCATGGCCCAGCCGGGTCTGACCGGGCCGATCGCCTCTGCGACCAGCGTCACGCAGCTCGAGGAACTGATGGGATCGGCGCGGCTGAAACTGGACGCGTCGGACCTGGCGGCGCTGGACGCGGCGTCCGCGCCCGCGACGCAGGCCGCCTAAGCCACTCGCCGCCCGTCGAGCGTGGCCAGGCGCAGGCGCGGGGTCTCCTCGTTGGCAGGGCCAACGCCGCGCACGCTGTGGGCGACGATTTCGCGCACGGGCCGGCCATCCAGGCGCGTGACCAGGGCCAGGGGCTGGTACAGGCCCAGGAACCGCTCCGGCGAGCCATCGGCCCCCGCCAGGGGCGCGAACAGTACCTCCATCGGCAGGCTGGCCTGGTCGGTGAAGGCCTCGACCGTGGCGACCACAGGCTCGGGGCGGCGGCGCGCGGTCTCGAGCGCGGTGTGCAGGGTCAGGCGGTTGCGCTCGGAGAACAGCGACAGGCCGTTCAATCCCTTGAGGTTGCGCTTGTGCAGGTCGGCCACGAATCCGCCGGCCAAGCGGATCGGATAGAAACCCGTGTTGACGCGGCCCAGGATGAATATCTGGGGCAGGAGCTTGGGGAAGGCGGCCGGATCGATCTGGGCGCGGGTCGGCAGGCCGCGATAGCCGCCCTGGCCGCGCCAGTAGTCGATCAGGGTCTGCGTGTTGGAATGGAACATCACGCGCCTCCAAGGGGTCGGGATTGACCGCATGGGGTTTGCAGGAAGACCGGCGCCAGATGGCCGCCTGTGCCGTAACGAGACCTTGGCCGCGGTGACTGCGGCATGGTTGACGGACTCAGAGATTCTTAAGCCGCGCCTGATCTAATCGTCGCAACGATGGGATTCCGGCGGGCCTTTGGAGGGGCCGTCCATGAAGACGCGTACGACCCTTCTCGGCTTCCTGCTCGGTTTCGGCCTGCTCATGCTCACCGGCGCCGTCCCGGAAACCGCCCTGGCGCAGTGCTGCGCGCCGCCGCCGCCTCCGCCGGTGTGCTGCACCCCGCCGCCTCAGCCGCCCTGCTGCGTGCCGCCGCCGCCGCCGCCGCCCGTAACCCCATGCTGCGACACTCCCCGCACGCCCAATATCAATGTCCATGTCTCCAGCGTGAACGTGGCAGTGGCCAATGCGAGCTCACGCGCCGGCGCCGGCGCCGGGGCGCTGGCCGGCGCGGCCGTCTACTATGGCGGCGGTGGTGGAGGCGGCGGCTATGCGCCGCCTATGGCTACGGGCATGGTCCAGCTCAATGTCGAGCAGGGCAAGCGAATGAAGCGCGTGGCCTACGAGGCCAGCCGCACCCGCATCCGCCGCGTCGTGATCCAGGCCGTCTGCATCGACGCGCGCCAGATCCCGCACGCCGCGTCCCAGGTCCGCGCCGATCGTGAGATCGACCAGAACTTCGAGGGCGAGCTTTATCGCTGCATGGCCGGCACCTGGCTGCAGGCCACCATCGCCGACTATAACGAGAAGATCGATTTCTCGGGCGGCAAGACCCTCGCCTGCCGCAAGGGCGACGCCCTCTATCACGGCCGCGACGGCAAGCTGGAATGCCGCAGGCAGACCCCCGCGCGCGACTGCAACGAGCGGTCGCTGCTGCGCCGCTTCGGCGCCGGGATCAAAATCCTGACCATCGTCGAGATCGAGCGCTACACCGCCTATCGCGAGGAAGAAGAGCGCGTCGAATCCTCCGTCGCCACCACCATGAGCCTCGACGGCGGGGTCGGCGGGACGGTCTATTAGGCAAGCCTGCCGCCGGAGCGCGATAACGCTCCGGCGCGCATCGGCTTAGTGCCGCGTCGTCCCCGGGATGCGCAGGGCCTGGCCCGGATAGATCTTGTCCGGATCCTTCAGCATCGGCCGGTTGGCGTCGAAGATCTCGCCATAGCGGTTGGCGTCGCCGTAGTGCTCCTTGGCGATCTTCGACAGGGTGTCGCCCGACTTCACCGTATAGAAGGTCGCCTGGGCGGGCGGAGCGGCGCCGGCCGTGGCTGCGGCGGCAGGTTGAGCGGCCAGTGTGATCTGGTCGTCGACGCGGGCGACGCCCTTTGTGTTGCCCAGCACCAGGACGGCGAGTTCGCGTTCCTGCTGGTTGCTGGCCTCGCCGGTGACGGTGACGGTGTCGTCCGCCACGGTTATGCGGCCGTCCTTGAGGGTGACGCCGTGTTCCTGGAGGGCCTTGGCCAGCTCCCGGGCGTCGACATCCGGCTTGCCGGACAGCTTCTCGCGCAGGGTTTCCCCCGCCTCACGCGCAAAGTCGAAAAGGCTCATGGTGCTGTGCTCCTGGGAAGATGGGTCCCCTGAGAGCCGAACGCGGCCGGAGTCATGAGGTTTCAGCGTGGGCCTGCGAATATCTGGCGGCCGCCGGATAGTGGGCGCAGATCGGCGGTCCGGGGCGTTAGGCGCCCGCCGGCTTAACCTCGAACATCCACATCGTCTCGTCCTTGAGGACGGCCTCGGCGGCGCGCTTGACGTCGGCGGAGGTGACCCGCTCGGTGCCGGGGATCATGGCGCGCGTGGCGTCGAGGCGCCGGGGATCGGCCTGGGCGCCGGAGAGTTCCTGCAGCCAGTAGCCGTTGGTCTCGCGGGCCTTGTCGATCTGTTCCAGGCGCGGCTTCTTGGCCCGGGCCAGTTCGTCGGGGCTGATTTCCTTGGTGCGAAGGTCGGTGGCGATCTTCTTCACGTCGGCGAAGAAGGCCGGCAGCTTGTCGGGCGGCACCTCGACGCTGGCCGAGATATAGCCCCAGCCCGGCCAGACGAAGCTGTGGCTGTAGGCGGCGTTGGGTGAATAGGTGGCGCCCTGGGCCTCGCGCAGCTCTTCGATCAGCCGCAACTCCAGCACCTCGCCCAGCACCGCGGTGTCGCGGGCGCGCTGGGGATTGGCGAAGAAGTCGTTGGTCCGCCAAGCGATATAGCCGACGGCCTGGTCGGGGCGACCCTTGTGGGTGCGGATCACCGGTTGGGCGACGGCGGCCGGGAAGCCGACCTCGATCTCGGCCTTCGGCGGCGGGGCGACCTGCGGGCGCGCGGGCATGGCGCCGAAGGTGCGGGCCACGGCCTCCGTCGCCTTCTCCACGGTGGTGTCGCCGACGATCACCACCTCGATCTGGCCGTTGGCCAGGGCCGGGGCGACCTCGGCCTTGAAGCTCTCCAGCTTGGCGTCGGCCATCTCCTGGCGGGATGGGAACACCCAGCGCTCGTCGCCGCCATGCAGCAGGCCGGCCAGGTCGCGGGAGACGACGCCGGAGACGGTGGCTTCGTACTGGTCGTGGATGGTCTTGCCGCTGCTCTTCAACCGCTGGAAGGCCTGTTCGCGCCAGCCGGGCTCGGCGGCGTAGGCCGCCAGGACCTGGAGCTGGACATCGAGGTCGTCGGGCCGGGTAGCGCCGGAAAAGATGAAGGCGTCGTCGCCGATGCCGAACTGGGCGCCATAGACCCGGGTGGCCAGCACCCGCTCCATGTCCTCGGCGCTGATCTGCTTGAGGCCGCCCTCCACATAGGCTCCCGAGGCCCAGGCGACGTTCTGGCGGTCCTTGGGCAGGTCGATCCGGCCGCGGCCGACATTGACGCGGACAAGCACCTCGTCGTCCCTGAAACGGGTCGGCTTGATCGTCAGGCGCACGCCGTTCTCGAATCGCACGAAGACCGTGTCCAGATCGGCGGCCTCGCGGGTCTCGGCGACCTTGCCCGGGGTTCCGAAGTTGTCGTAGGGCCAGGCGACCTGGGTCGGTGTCGAGGGCTCGGCCACCGCCACCTTGCGGGAGGTCTCCAGCGCGGCCACCAGGGCGCCGTCGCCGCCCTGGACGGGCTTGGGCGAGGACATGAACAGCAGCGGACCGTCGCCCTTGAAGGCGCGCTTCAGCGCGGCGGAGACCTCGTCGGCCTTCAACTCCTTCACCGTGGCCTCGAAGAGGGCCAGGTCCTGGGCGGGATTGGTCACCACCTCGTCGTCGGACAGGGAACCCACGATCTCGCCGGCCAGGGAGCCGGGGGTGCGGGTGGCGGCGCCGGCGGCGTCAGCCTTCAGCGCCGCGCGGTATTCGTCGATCTCGCGGCCGAGCTCGTCCTGGCGCACGCCGTACTGCACGGCGCGGCGCTGCTCCTGTTCGATGGCGGTGAGCGCCTCGCGCCAGCGGGTCGGTTCGGCGTTGACCGTCACCATGGTAATCTCGGCGGCGTCGTATTCATCGCTCTCGAAGGCGCCGGCGCCGAGGAACGGCGGCTGGGCGCCGCGCGCCAGGCGCTGCAGGCGGCGGTTCAGCACCGAGAAGCCAAGTTGCTGCACGAGGTCGCGCTTGCGCTTGGCGGTGGTGTCGGTTTCGCGATCGTCGGGGCGCATCCACGCCATCTGCAGTTGGAGCGGCGCGCCGGGTTCGACCAGCAGCTTCGCCTCGGTCTTGCGCGACTTGAGCGCGCCCAGGTCGGGATCGGCGCCGGCCGGGCCCACCGGGGCCCAGTCGCCGAACCTGGCCTTGATCTTGGCCTCCATGGCCGCGACATCGAAGTCGCCGACCGCCACCAGCACCGCGCGTTCGGGGCGGTAGTAGCGGTTGTAGAAGTCCGAGAACTCGGCGGCCGGGGCGGTCTGCAGCACCTCGACCTTGCCGATCGGATAGCGGGTCGGCGGGCGTTGGTCCTTCAACAGGAATTCCAGGCGCGACTTGTAGACCCGATAGGACGGCGTATCGCGGGCGCGCTCCTCCGAGAGCACCACGCCACGCTCGCGGTCGATGGCGGCGGGATCGAGGGTCAGGTTGCCGGCGGCTTCGCGCAACAGCATCAGCGAGGTGTCGACCGTCTCGTCGTCGGTGCGCGGCAGGTCGAGCTTGTAGGTGGTCTCGTCGAAGTCGGTGGAGGCGTTGGTGTCGGCGCCGAAAGCCAGACCGAGGCGCTCCAGGATCTTGATCATCTCGCCTTCGGGCACGGCCTTGGAGCCGTTGAAGGCCATGTGTTCCAGGAAGTGGGCCAAGCCCTGCTGCTTGTCGCTTTCCATCAGGGAGCCGGCGTCGAAGCGCAGACGCAGGGCGGCCTGGCCGGGCGGGATCTGCTGCTTGCGGATCGCGTAACGCATGCCGTTGGGCAGGGCGCCGAAGGCGATGTCCGGATCGGGGGCGACGTCGGAGCGGGCCTGGGCCCATTCACCGGCCTTGGGCCTGGCGCTCGAGGCGGTGGCCGCCGGGCGGTCCTTGCCGAGGCCGAACTTGGGGAAGGGGAGGCTCGAAGCGTAGCCGGGCGCGGCCAGAACCAGGACGAGCGCGGTCACCGCAGTGGGTCGTATCATCAAGTTCAGGGAATCCGGCTTGGGCAAGGTAAGCTCACCATGCGCCGCCCCGTATGGCGTTCGCAAGGCGCGATAAGGGCGTCATTGGCCCGATGGGCGGCTCACATAATAGGTGGCGGTGTTGCCGACGGCGGTGGAGACGCCGCTGGCCGAGCGACCGCCGCCGCTTACATTTACGATGCTTTGGGCGCCCACGTCGGAGCGGTTCACCTGGCTGTTGGTGATGCTCATCCGGCCCTCGCATTCCGAACAGGCGTAGCCGGTGACCGAGTTGCCCATGGCCGTCGAGGTGGCCGTGGCGTCGTAGCCGTCGGTCCCGATGAAGTTGGCCACCGCCTCGATGCCGCCGCCCTCGTTGAGCTGAACAGTGTCGAGGATGATCTCGCCGCCGATGTCGCCGGCGGTTAGAGCGTTGCCGACGCCATAGGCGTTGACGCCGCCGGTCCCGTAGGCCGAGGCGGCGCTGCGGGCCTCGGCGCGGACATAGGCCTGGTTGCGCTGGTCGGCATAGACCTCGAGCAGCGGCCCCTCGTTGACGGCGTTGATGTTGTTGCCGGCGGCGGTGGCGCGGGTGGCGGCGGTCTGGACGCTGCCATAGCCGGTGAAGGCGCTGGCCTGGACGCGGTTGGTCTCGTTGAGCTGGCCGGCGATGACGGCCGCGGCCGAGCCCTGGCCGTCCAGGGTGATGTCGTTGCCGGTGCTTGTGGCGGCGATGTTTGCCGTGCCCGAGACATAGGCGTATTCGCCGCCGCCGTCGGTGGAGACGATCGCCCCGTTGGTCTGGTTGGCGCGAATGCCGGCCGAGGCGTATTCGAGGCCGAGGGACTGGCTGTTGCCGGTGGCCTGGTTCATGGAATCCACGTCGTCGGCCGAGCCGCCCGTGGCGTTGATCCGGCTGTTCCCGGAGATCGCCGCGGTGGTGGCGGTGTTCTGGTTGGTGACCGCGGTCACGGTCCCGTAATAGGAGCCGACGAAGCCGCTGTTGCCTGTCGCGGTGTTGGTCACGGCGACCGTGTCGCCCGAATAGCCGCTGACATTCAGCCGGGTGTCGGCGGCCACGTCACCGTTGGCGGCCTGGTCGGAGCGGACATCCAGGGCCTGGCCGTCGGCGGTCGCCTCGAAGGCGTTACCCACCGCATTGGTGTCGGCCGTCGTGAAGTCGGTGACCTCGACGACGTTCATGGTCTGCTGAGAGAAGACGTCGCCGAACTGGACCTGATTGTTCAGGGCGCTGCTGGGCGGGGTCTGACTAGTAGCGGCCCCGCACGGCAGAATCGCGACGAGAGCTCCAGCGAGAAGGGTCTTCGCGAGTCTGGCCATTGTTGGTCCCGAGGTTGTTGTACGCCGGCACATAACCGCCGGTCAGGCCGACGGTGGAGCCTTCCAGCGGGTCGGAGGTCAGGCAGCCCTGCGGACCGGGCATGCCGTAGAGGTTGGCGGTCATCTCGACCACCGCGCGTTCCACCAGGCTGCGGACGGCCAGTTGCATCGGCTCCAGCGCGCCCGCGCCGGCCGAGATGTCGAAGACGTTGCCGTTGAGGAAGTCGAAGAAGCCGACGCCGACCTCGCGGCCCACGACCTGCTTCTGATAGGAGATGACGTCGACCACCTCGAGCGTGCGGGTGTTGATCAACCGCAGGTCGAGACCGATGTTCATGATGAACAGGCGGCCGCGGAACGAGCCCTTGGCGTCGGTGGCGTCCACATCGCCGCCGGCCACGTCGAAGCCGGACGAGCGGATGTTGTAGTTCAGCTCGGTGACGCCGCCGGCCACATAGAAGTCGGAGCCCGGCACCTGGCCGGCGACGATCCGGCGATACTCGGCCGCCTGGTTCGGCGCCGGGTTGGGCGCGTCGGAGATCAGCTTGTTGTTGGCGTACTTCAGCTCCAGCTCCGAGACCGAGGTGTCGAAGCGTTCGACCAGCGGCATGCCCGCCTTGGCGAAGGCCGACATGGCCATCAGAGAGGCGCCCTGGGTGATCTTGCGGCCCGAGCCGTCGGACTCCGACTTGCCCGTGTAGTCGGCGATGCGGCCGATGGCGATCCGCGGGGCGACGATGCGGGCGTTGCGCGCGTAACCGGCCATGCAGACCAGGGCGGCGGAGTAGGGGGTCGGGTTGACCGTCACCGGGGCCGTGCCGATTGTGCGGGCGTAGTTGCCGCTGGGGCCGGCGATCGGCGTGGCGCAGGCCGATAGGCCGAGCGCCGCGGCGCTGAGCAGCGCCACCGTACGCATGAGGTTGCTCTTACTGATCATCGTCGCCGACGCCCCCGCTGACGCGCGTTCCCGCGGTCACATTGCCGTTGTTGGTCTGGCTCGAATTGACGATGACCGTGTTGTTGTTGCCCTGGGTGACGACCACCAGGTTGTTGCCGATGGCCGTGGAGCCGCCCCCCAGCGAACCGACGCCCGAAAAGGACCCGCCGGCGCCCGAGCCCGAACCGAAGGCGAAGCTCGACTGGTCCTCGCCCGTCATGATGATGCCGTCGACGATGACCCGGTTGCCGTTGGCGTCACGGGTCGCATATTCGACCGGATGGTTTTCCGATCCAGCGACACGGCCGTAGCCGGCGTTGAAGTCCGCGGCATTGGTGGACATGTATTGGGCGCAGGCCGGAGCCGCGGCCAGGCCGAGGGCGAGGCCCGCGGCGATCCATGCGCCACGCCGAGCCGCGAGGAAAACATCGATCATTGACCTAGTGACTCCGCACCGACAGACCTGCGCCGGACGGTGCGCAAGCGGGCGCGCCATATCCAGCCACCCGCCATCTAGAAGCCAAGACCCTCGCGATTTGGTTAAGAACAATGAGGGAAACTGGTGTCGGCCACCATTCTGAGTTGGGAGCATCCGTATTGAACGAGCCGCGCCAGCCGATTCTCAACGCACCCTGGCCGGCCGTGCTGGTCACGGTGTCGATCGTGGTGAGCTACGGGCTGCAGTCGGTGCTGCTGAGCGACCTGGGGGTCCGCTATTTCGCCTTCTCGTCCATGGCGCTCGCGGGCGGCCGCTGGGAGACGATGTTCACCTCCATGCTGTTGCACGGCAACTGGGCCCACGCCCTGATGAACGCCGGCTTCGCCCTGGCCTTCGGGACACCGGTGGCGCGCTACTTTGGCGTGCGGCCGCGCGGGGTGCTGGTCTTCCTGCTCTTCTATCTGCTGACGGGCGCCATCGGGTGCCTGGGCTACGCCTGGCTGAGCCCGGGCACCTTTCTCATAGGCGCGTCAGGCGGAGTAGCCGGCCTGGTGGGCGGGGCGACCCGGCTGTTGGGCGGGCGGGGGACGCCGGGCCCCTTCACCAGCTCTCCGGTGGTCAGCATGACCCTTAGCTGGGTGGCGCTGAACCTGATCCTCGGCTTCATCGACTTCGCCCCGGGTATGGGGTCGGCCCAGGTCGGCTGGGAGGCGCACATCTTCGGCTATTTCGCCGGCCTGTTCCTCATCGATCTGTTCGGCCGGCTGGCGCGCGGGCCTCGCGCAACTCAGGAAGCTCTCGGATAACATTGATTTCGCCTGCGTCCTGAGCGACCCTGACCTTCGGGAATAGGGAGTACGCGCCGATGCTGGTGTCTCAGATCCTTAAGACCAAGGGTGATCTGGTCTTCACGGCCACGCCTGGCGAGACGGTCGGGGCGATCTGCGCCCTCCTGCACTCGCGCAAAGTGGGGGCCATGGTGGTGATGGACAGCGACCGGGTCGTCGGCATCGTCTCCGAGCGCGATCTGGTCCGGGCCCTGGCCGAGGAGGGGGCGGGCGCGCTCACCAAACCGGTTTCCAGCTGCATGACCCGCGACGTGCATTTCGCCGAGCCGAGCGAAACGGTGAACGCCCTGCTGGGCCGTATGACCGATCGGCGGATCCGCCATCTTCCCGTCTGCGAGGGCGAGCGGCTGGTGGGCATCGTCTCCATCGGCGACCTGGTGAAATGGAAAATCACCGAGGTCGAGGCCGAGGCCGACGGTCTGAAGGCCTATATAGCGGCGGGCTAGGCCGGCCGGACCGAGAGGTCGAACACCTCGGCGCCCTCGCAGT